>CAIWXW010000103.1 GCA_903916755.1 uncultured Opitutaceae bacterium
ACCACCGGCTTGAGGAAATCCGCGTACTCGGTGTAGGGCGGGTAGTCCTGCTCCGCCCGGTAGATCGGATTGAAGGAGATATTCTGCCAGATATGGAAGCCGACCAGGACGTCCGGCCTCACCGACTTGGCCTTGGCATAAAACTCGCGCTGCATTTCGCGCATGCTGTCGGACCAGAACGTCTGCCACGCCAGGAGCTCGGGATGGCGCAGGATCAGCCGCCAGAACCCGACGTAGTAGCCATCGGCCGGGCGCTGCCCGGCGCGGCCCGCGCGCACATAGGGCTCGAGCGCGAGGAAGCCCTTTTTGACCCGGTCAAAATCAATCCCCACCTTCTGCGCCTTGGCCGCGCAGAATTCGCAGAAACAGGAGGTGTGGCCGGGGTCGCTCTTCGCGCCGTGGTGCCAGGCGCCCAGGGCGTTGCTCAGGGGACCCTGGCGCTCGGAACCGCGCTGGAGCCCGTCCACGTCGTAGGTCCGGATGTAGTCCTCGACCGAGCCGGAGATCAGGTTCCGGAAATACGGGTTGTTGAGGCAGGGGCCGCCGGGATGGCCGGCGGTGCGCCGTCCGTGCAGGTCGATCTCGTAGAGGTGGTCCATGCCCTTGGCCTTGAGCGGAGGCCGGTTGTCCTCCTCCACCCAGGAGAAGATCTTCATCCCGCGCCGGCGGGTCTCCGCCGAGATCTGCGCCATCGCCGCCGGCAGGTCGAAATCCTCCGGGCCCAGCCGCTGCGGCTGCATATAGATGTCCCGGTAGAATTCCGGGTGGGCGGCGGCGAAGTTGCCCAGCGGATGCTGGGCCTTGTCCAAGCCGGCCCAGGAGGCGTCGTACGGGCTGCCGTGGAGAAAGAGGGTGTTGACGCTCGCCCGAGTCTGCACGTCGTCCAGGAAGCGGTTGACGCCGTAGCGCAGGATATAGGGCACCTCGACCTGAAAGCCGACCATGGGGCGGTCCGAGGGAGCAGCCGCGGCGGCGCCCTGCGCGCGCGCCGTCCGGGGCGAGAGGGCGACGCCGGCCGCCACGGCGGTGGCGGCGAGGGAGGCAGTCTTGACGAAATCGCGGCGGGACAGGGGGGTGGGATCGGGCATGGGAGGAGCGGGGCGGGGTTGGAGTGATCGGGCGCCAGCCAGACGCACCCTGCCCGGCGCGGTTCTGCGAAATCGCCGCGGGACGGCGCGACCTTTCAAGGGGCCGAGCGTCAGGCCCTCCACCCCCCCATGAAGAAGCTACCCCTGCTATTCGCGCTCTCCCTCGCCACGGCGGCCCTCGCCCAGGAACCCGGCCGGCCGAAGGGGGACATTCCGCCGCCGGGCCCCCCGATGCCCGCCAACACGCATGGGGTCGACATGCGGACCCAGGCCGGGCCGCCCGGGGCCGCCCGTTACTCGCCGCCGTCCCCCCTCGACCCCAAGCTGCCCACCTTCTGGCTGATTGGCGATTCGACGGTGCGCAACGGCTCGAAAGGCGATGGCACCAACCTCAACCAATGGGGCTGGGGCGCGCCGCTCACCTTCTATTTCGACCCGGCGAAGGTGAACGTGGTCAACCGGGCCCTTGGCGGCACCAGCGCCCGCAGCTTCTACAACAACAACTGGAAAAAGATGGTCGACCTGATCCGGCCCGGCGACGTCGTCATCATGCAGTTCGGCACGAACGACGGCGGCGCGCCAAACCGCAGCGTCGGCGAACTGCCCGGGATCGGCCCGGAGACCCAGGCGATCACGAACCGGGCGGGCCAGCCCGAGACGGTGCACACGTTCGGCTGGTACGAGCAGCAGATGATCGACGAGGCGCGGGCCAAGCAGGCGACCCCGATCCTGTGCGCGCTGATTCCGCGCAAGGCCTGGGACGAGAACGGCCACATCAAGCGGACCCTCGCCACCTTCGAGGGCTGGACCGGCCAGCTGGCCCGCCAGAACGGCATCGGCTTCATCGACCTGAACGAGCTGATCGGCCGGGCCTACGACCGGATGACCAAGGCCCAGGTCGACCTGATCTACGTGCCGAATCCGACCCCGGACAAGCCGAAGGGCGAGACGGTGCACACCGGCTGGGACGGCGCCGTCATGAACGCGGAGATCGTGGTGTCCGGGCTCAAGGCCCTCACGCACGACCCGGTCGGCGGATATTTCTCGACCCGGGGCGAGGCCATCGCTCCGGCGCTGCCGATCCCCTGAGACGAGGGCGAATTTCGCGGCGCCGTCGCCGGAGGTTTAATCAGCCGGCCAGGGAACCACCTGTAGTAACTGGGTACAAGAGACATAGACGACCTCCTCACCCATGAAAAAAGCCATTGTCAAAAAGACCCTATCCTCTTCCGCACGCGGGGCCAAATCAGCCGTCAAGCGCACGGTGAAACGCGCCGCCAAAAAGACGGTCAAGCTGACCCAGCATACCGCCGCCTCGGCCCTGGCCGAAATCGGGCACTCGCTCGGCGCCCTCAAGAAGTCCAAGGCGGCCCGGGGCTCCGCCGCCGCCGGCCAGAGCACGGTCAAGGCCGCCCTGGTGGTCGCGACCAAACTGAACCGGGTCGTGAAGGGCATGAAGTCGGCGAAGCTCATCTGAACGGCCGGCCCCTCCCGCCTCAGGCTCCCTCCAGAACCTCGGCGAGGCTGCGTTCTAGCAAGGCCCGTTCCGGCGCCAGGACCGCCAGCGCCAAGGCGCGGCGCAGGCTCTCCTCCGCGCGCGGCCGGTCGCCCGCCTGCGCCTGCAGTTCCCCCGCAACGGCATGGAAGAGGTGGTACTGCCCAAGAGCCGCCTGATTGGGAATGTCCGCCAGCGCGTCGAGTCCCGCCCGCGGCCCCCGGCATTTGGCGACGGCGACCGCGCGGTTGAGCGCGACGACCGGCGACGGGGCCAATTCCAGCAGCTGATCATATAGCCCGAGGATCCGGCTCCAGTCCGTCGCCGCCTCGGACGGCGCCAGCGCGTGGGAAGCCGAGATCCCTGCTTCGAGATGAAAGCGCGTGATCTCGCCGCCCCGACCCGAGGCCGCCAGGTGGGCGGCGCCGTGGCGGATGCGCTCCTGGTCCCAGCGGCCGCGCTCCTGCTCCGAAAGGCGGAGGATGGCACCGGCGGCGTCCTGCCGCGCCGGAAGTCGCGCGGCGTTGAAATACATCAGGGCTAGCAGCGCGTGGGTGGACGGGCGGTCCCCCACGCGGTGGCTGACCAGCAGCTCGCCCAGCCGGATGGCGTCAACACAGAGGTCCTCCCGCAGCAGGGAATCGCCCTGGGAAGCCTTGTAGCCTTCGTTGAAGAGCAGATACGGCGCCTGCTGCACGGCCTCCAGCCGGGGGGCCAGGCGGGCCGCCTCCGGCAGCTCCGCCGGCAGACGCTGCTCGCGCAGGAACTGCCGGGCCCGGACCAGCCGCTTGATGACGGCCGCCTCGCTGTCTAGAAAGGCCGCGGCGATTTCTCGCTCGCCGAACCCGCAAAGCACCTTGAGCGTCAAGGCCACCTGCGCCTCGCCCGGCAGGCCGGGGTGGCAGCAGGCGAACATGGCGCGCAGCTGGCTGTCCCGAATCTCCTCCTCGAAGCGCGGCGGGAACGCGTCCGCCGCTCCCGCGAGGCAGTCCTCCATCCAGGCGGCCAGCGCCGGGCTCTTGCCCTGGCCCATGCGCCGGTGGCGGCCCTGGTTGAGGCCGCGGCGGCGGGCCACCTGCAGAATCCACGCGGTCGGATTGTGCGGCACCCCCGTGAAGGGCCAAGTTCGCATCGCCTCAAGCAAGGCGTCCTGCACCACGTCTTCGGCCACCGCCAGGTGCTCCCAGCCGAACCGGCGCCCTAGGATCGCCACCAGCCTCCCCGCCTCGCGGCGGAAAAGATGGTCAACGACCCGCGCGACCGCCTCGGGCGAGGCGCGTTCGGCTGCCATCGGAGGAGCGTTCAAGACGGGCGCCGTCAGGCGGTGCTCGGAATCACCGGTCGCACCTCGACCGAATTCCCGTAGGCCAGGCCCGGGCAGCCCTGCGCCAGCATGGTGGCGTGGGCCAGATCCCCGGCCAGGACCACGATCAGGCCGCTCACGACCTCCTTGGTTTCCGCGAAGGGGCCGTCCATGATGGTTTTGCCGCGCAGGATCTTTTGGGCGTCCTCGAGGCGGTTGCCGGACACATATTGGCCCTCGTCCCGGAGCCGCTTTATCCAGGCCATCCACTGGCCCATGATGTGTTGCATTTCTTCGGGCGTCCGGTCGGGCGCGTCGGACGATTCGCGGAACAGGAGGAGGAAGGGTGATTTTTGGTCGGTGCTCATGGAGGATCGGGTTGAAGGTTACCCCCTCATGTCACCCGAAGGTCGCGCCCGAGGACAAGATTCCGTGATCCGTCCGCGAAAATCACGGCCGCGCCCTCAGGAGCCGGCCGGAGCGGCCGGATCGGGGGCCGCCAGAGAGTTGAGCAGCGGAAACGGCTGCTCGGTCGCGATCAGCTGCGAAATCTTCGCCATGAGCTCGCGCAGCTCGAATGGTTTCTTGAGCACGTCGATCGCGCCCGCCGCCCGGCCCATCCGCACCACCTCGCGGGTCGGGCAGCCCGTGATCATGAGGACGGGGACGTCGGGCCTCTCCCGCTTGATCGCCTCGCACACCAAGTAGCCCGACATCAGCGGCATGTGGATGTCGAGGAGAACCAGAGCGGGAGGCAGGTCGCGGAACAAGCGGAGGCCCTCAGCCCCGTTCGCCGCGCATGCGGCCTGGTGGCCGGCGCCGGTCAGGACAAACTTCAGGATCTGGCGAACCGAGTTGTTGTCGTCGATGATGAGGACCTGCGCCATGGACGTCCGAAAGAGGGGTTATCCAAGGTCGGCCGCATAAAGTCATGTACTATTTTCGGGAAATCGCGGCCTCCCCCTGGGCCGCAAGGGCGCGACGGCGCCCTCGCCTTCCGGCCCGACCCCGCTAGACCTTGGCGTGATGCCCTTTGCCCGCCTCGGTCTATATTCCAGCCTCGCCCGGGGAGCCCAGGCCATGGGCTACACGGAGCCGACTCCCATCCAGACCGCGGCGATTCCGGCGATCCTCGCCGGCCGCGACGTGGTGGCCTCGGCGCCCACCGGCACCGGCAAGACCGCCGCCTTCGCCCTCCCCGTCCTGAACCGGCTCGGGCCGCACCGGCCGGCCGGCCCGCGCGTGCTCGTCCTCGAGCCCACCCGCGAACTTGCCGTCCAGGTCGCCGCCGCCTTCACCGAGCTCGGCCGCCAGACCGACCTGCAGACCCTCGTCCTCCATGGCGGCGTCCCCCTCGGGCCCCAGCGCGAATCCCTGCGCACCGGCACCGACATCATCGTCGCGACCCCCGGCCGCCTCCGGGAGTTCCTCGAGACCAACTATCTCCGGCTGAACCTGGTCGAGGTGCTCGTGCTGGACGAGGTGGACCGGATGCTCGACCTGGGCTTCATCGAGGACGTGAAGCTGATCGTGAAAAGCTGCCCGCCCGCGCGGCAGACCCTGCTCTTCTCGGCCACCGTGCCGCCCAAGCTCGAGGAGGTGGCCCGCTTCGCCCTGCGGGACCCGCAGCGGATCGGGATCGCCCCGGAGCAGGCCATCACGACCATGGTCAACCACGCCCTGCACCCGGTGGCGGCCGACCAGAAGTTCGACCTCCTGCTCGCGCTCCTCGAAAGCCCGGACTGCGCGAGCGCCATCGTCTTCACGCGGACCAAGGCCGGCGCCGACCGGATCGCGCACTGCCTGCGGCTGAAAAACCGGCCGGTCGCCGTCCTGCACGCCGACCGCAGCCAGCCCCAGCGCGCCGCCGCCCTGGCCGGCTTCCGTGCCGGCAAGCAGGAGATCCTGGTCGCGACCGACATCGCCGCGCGCGGCATCGATGTCGCCGGCGTCTCGCACGTGATCAACTATGACGTCCCGCAGAACCCCGAGGACTACGTGCACCGGATCGGCCGGACCGGCCGGGCCCAGGCCACCGGCCAGGCCCGCATGCTGGCCACCCCCGAGGAGGGCTACGAAGTCGGGGCGATCGAGAAATTCATCGGGCAGAAGATTCCCCAGCTCGCGGTGCCCGGCTTTGCCTACGAGGGCGGCCAGCCGCCCGTGGTCGATCCCGCCCGTCCCTCCTCCAGTCCCCGCCGCGCGGGCCGGCAGCGCCTCGGTGCGGGCGGCCAGAAGGCCGGCGAGGCGGGCTCGCACCAGAACCGGGACTACCGGAAGCCGGCCTACGGCGGCGGCAATCCCACCCACCATCCCAAGGGCAAGCCCGGCGCCCACTGGCGCAAGACGCAGGGCCGCTGAGGATCTAGGGCCGCGGCTCCGAGGCGAGCAGAGCCGCGAGGTTGTCGAGGCTGGCGTTCCAGGCCTCGCCATGGCCGTCCCTGATTTCCGGCAGCTTGAAGCCGCCGTGGGTGATCCGCACCTCGGTGTGGCCGTCCTTGGCCGCGAAGTCGACCGTGACGAGGGTCACGCCAAAGCTGATCGGCGCGCCCTCGGTCCGCCAGGTGAAGCTCAGCCGCGAAGGCGCGGCCACTTCGCGGTAGAGCCCGCGCAGGCTCATCGTCGCGCCGTCCCCCGGCAGGTGCAGCTGAAACTGATAGCCCCCGCCCGGGCGCAGGTCGACCGCCGCCGCCGCCACCGCCCATCCCCGCGGCCCGAACCAGCGGGTGAGGTCCGCCGGCGTCGTCCACGCGGCGAAGACGCGGGACAGCGGGGCCCGCAACAGGCGGCGGACCATGAGCGGGTCGGCGGCGGGAGAGGAGACCATGGCGCCAATCTGGCGGTTTTGGCCCGCGGCTCAAGCCGGCGCTGCCGCTGAAACCGCCTGGGCCGCGAACTCGGCGGCCAAACCCGTGTCTATGCCGCAGGCCGGAAGAATGAGGCCGCTCCCTCCCATGACGAAAACGCTCTTCCCCCTTCTGTTCCTGTGCGCCGCCCTCACCGCGCGCGCCGCCCGCCCGGACACGACCACCGTGCCCAGCGTCGATCTGTCGCGGTTCATGGGGCGGTGGTACGTGATCTCCCACATCCCTAACTTCACCGAGAACGGCAAGGTCGGTACCTCTGACAACTACGCCCTCCGGCAGGATGGCGCCATCGCCATCACCTTCGCCTACAAACACGAATCGCTCACGGCGAAGGAGAAGCAGTGGAAGGGCCACGGCTGGGTGATGAACACCGCCACCAATGCCGATTGGAAAGTCCGCATCCACCTGCCGGTCGCGACCAACTACCGCGTGGTGGAGCTCGATCCCGGCTACGGGTGGGTCGCCGTGTCCACCACCTCGGGCAAACTGTTCTGGATCATGTCCCGGACGCCGGCCCTCGACGAGGCCACCTACCAGCAGGTCGTGGAGCACCTCGCCCAGAAAGGCTTCGCCACCGAGAAGCTGGCGAAGGTCCCGCAGGCTGCGCCGTGAGTTTCGCTCCGGGCGGGCCGGAGCGCCTCCGCCGCAATCCTCACGATCCGATGGCGCCGCCGGGGCCCGCCGGGGACGGTCGCGCGACATTTTTCAGCAGGTCGAGCAGCAGCGGGCGGATCTTGCCAGCGGTCGGGCCATACTTGTCCGGATTCGGACCCACTCTCCGCGCGTCGTATTCCGCGCTACCGAGCACCGTGTCATTCCGCCAGAACGTCACGTGAAAATAGCTGAGGTACATGGCCCAATGCCACTTCCAGTTGGCCGTGTAGGTCAATCGATAGACCGCGCCGGCCGGCCGGGCTCCGTCATAACTCACCACGTGGAATCCCTGCGTCCGCAGCTGGGTCAGCATTTCCGGCAGCAGGCCGGACATGAACACCGCTGGGTTGTTCTCGACGTAGAGCGTCGTGACGACGGGCAGCGCCGCGCTCCGCACCACATGGGTGCGCACCGCACAGCCCGCGGCCGCGAACGCGGCCAGGGCCAGGAGCCCGCCCGCCCGGCCGACGGCGCGGCGGGGAACATGGACTAGCCAGGACGGCAACGCTCGCGGCACCACCCCAGATTGGAGCGCTCCCGCACCCGGGCAACCTCCATCGTTAGGTGGGCGGCCGACCCCCGCGCCGCCGGCCTAATGGCCGACGTAGGAGATCCGCCAGATCGTGCTGTTGCCGTCCTCGCTCACCAGCAGCGAGCCATCGTGGGCGGTGGTCACGCCAACAGGGCGGCCCCAGACATGCGCGTCGTCGATCACAAAGCCGGTCAGGAAATCGACGTATTCCCCGGTCGCGACCCCGTCCTTCAGGATGGCGCGGACCACCTTGGCGCCCGTCCGGCCGGTCCGGTTCCAGGAGCCGTGGAAGGCCACGAAGGGTTCGCCGCGGTATTCCGCGGGGAAGGCGCCGGGACCGGCGACCTCGGTCGGATAAAAGGAAATCTGCAGCGAGGCCGAGTGCGCCTGCTCAGGGACATCCGGCACGGTCGCCTTGCCCGCGAGGTCCGGGCGCTCGCCCGCGTGACGGGGATCCTCGTGGTTGCCCATGTAGTACCAGGGCCAGCCGTAGTAGGCTCCCTCCTGCACGTGCGTGATGTAATCGGGCACGAGATCGTCGCCCAGGTCGTCGCGCTCGTTGGTCGAGCACCAGAGCAGCCCGGTCGCCGGCTGGATCGCGATGCCGACGGGATTGCGGATGCCCGTCGCGAAGGGCCGCAGCGGCGCGTGCCCCTCCGGATCGGTCTGCATGATCATCGCGCGATGGTTCTCATAGCCCCAGGAGGACCCGAAGCCGTGCTCCGCCTCCCAGGCGCGGACCTCGGCGGGGGTCTTGACCTCGAGGCCATCGGCGATGTTCGAGCCGGAACCGATCGAGACAAAGAGCCGGCTGCCGTCGGGCGAGAACGCCAGGTCCCGCGTGGAATGGCCGCCGTTGCTGTCGGCCAGGAGCGGGATGATCGTCTCGGCCGGACCGGTGGCCTTCAGGTCGCCGTTGTGGTAGGGATAGCGCACGACAGAGTTGAGGTTGCCGACGTAGACCCACTGCGGGTTGTCGCCGAGCGGATAGAAGGCGATGCCAAAGGGGCCGGAGAGGCCGTCGGCGAAGACCGAGCTTTCCGACGGCTGGTCGGCGCCGTCCGGCGCCCGCAGAATATGGATCCGGCCGGCCCGCGTCTCGGCGACGAAGATGTCACCATTGGGCGCGGTGCGCATGAGGCGGGGACCGGAGAGGTCGGAGGCGAACAGCTTGATCTGGAAGCCGGCCGGGACGGACAGCTGGGCGCCCGCCGGGCGGTCGACCGTGCTGGGCGCGTTCCCCGCGGAGATCGTGGCGTAGGGCGCGGGCAGGTCAGCCACCTTCACCTGGTGGATATTTCCCGGAGCATCGTTCTGGTAATCGCCGGGCGTGGGCCCGCGGCGCGCGACGTGCATGTTCTGGGACGAGGGGCGGGGGGCGGCGGGGCGGAGGGTGGCAAGGAAGGCGATCAGGTCATTGCGATCCCGCTGGGCGGGGACGATCACCACCATCGCCGTGCCGGGAACCAGCGCCTGCGGGCCGGTCAGGAAATGGTCGAGGGTCGCCGCATCCCAAGTCAGTCCCGAGGCCTTTAGCGCCTTGGTGTAGCCAAAACCCGGAAACGAGGCGGCCGGACGGCCGACCACCGCGCCGAGGAACGGCCCGAGGCCGGCCGTCGGGCGCTTTTCCAGGCCGGTCGCGTGGCAGAGGCCGCAGGTCTGGAGGAACAGGGTGCGTCCGCGGGCGACATCGCCCTCCTTGAGGCTGGTTTCGGCGGCGCGGCTGACACCGAGCAGGGAGAGAAAGAGCAGGGCCGGGGTGGCGTAACGCTGGAGGGACGACATGAGGGGAAGGAAACGAACCGGACGAATTTAACAAGCGTGAGAAGCAGATCGAATCGCGACAGACTGACGCACCGGCCCGGCAATGGTTGTAGGGAGAAAGCGTTATTCCCGGCCGGAATCATCGGCGGCGCCTACCCGGGATGGAACGTCTTTCCCTCAGCCAGCATCCCGACGATGGCCTCGATCCGGCGCGCGCGCGTCTCCGCCTTCCTGGCGGTCTGGAGCCGATAGAGGATGGCGTACACGTTGCGCCGGCTGAGGGTGGCAAAGAAGGCCTTCGCCTTCCGGCTCCGGGCCACCGCCTTAAGGAAGTCCGGCGGGGGCAACGCGTCGCGCGGCGAGTCATAGGCGGCCTCCCAGCGCCCGTCGGCCTGCGCGGCCGCGACCTGCTCCCGCCCAGCCGGGCGCATCTTGCCCGCCGCCGTCAGCCGCGCCACATGCTCGGTGTTGCGCTTGGACCAGCCGCTGCGGGGCCGCCGCGGGGTGAACCGATGCAGGTACGACCCGGCGTCGCCCTTGGCGAGCTGCCCGTCGATCCAGCCGTAGCAGAGGGCGACGTCCAGCGCCTCCGCATAGCGGACTGTCGGCCGCCCCGAGGCCTTCTTGTAGAAGCGCAGCCAGAGGCCCGGCGCCGTGCGATGGTGCCGCTTCAGCCAGGTTTCCCAGGCCCGCGCCGAGGCGAAGGCCTGAATCGGGAGGGCGGGCCCGGGCACGGCGACCGTCCTAGGGCGCGAGGCGAAGCGGCGGCGCCACCGGCACGGGCTGGCACCAGGTGTCCTGGCCGTCGTAGACGGAGGTGAAGAGCACCGTGACGGCGCCGTCCTCGGTCAAAAGCTGGGGCCGCTCGCGGCGGTTGCAGTCCAGGACCGAGCCATCGGTGAAGGGAATGGCGTGGTCGTAGGCCGCGGTGCGGTCCACGGGATGCCAGCCGCTCACCCCGTCGGCGGAGACCAGGAGCGCGCCCCAGCGGTCGTGGCCGGTGACGCCGCCGACATTGTCCTCGCAGAGAATGTAGTAGCGGCCGTCCCGCTTGAAATAATCGAAGTCCTCCAGCCGCGCGGCCGCCCATACCTGGTCATTGCGCAGGGTGTAGGGCCCGCGGAAGGAGGGCGCCGTCGCGATCCGCACCCGCAGGTCAGCCGTCCGGTAGAGCAGCTTGACGCTGCCGTCCTCCTCCAGGCAGACCGCCGGGTTGTTCGAATCCTCGGGAATCAGCGGCCGGTCCGAGCGGGTCCACGGGCCGGTGATCGACTTCGCGGTGGCGAAGCCGATCCGCCGGAGCGGCAGCTTGCCGCCCGGCTGCAGCGTATGGTCGTCGCTCCCGATATAGTAGAGCACGTAGGTGTCCCCGATCCGGTGGATGGTGGGATTGTGGGCCATGTTGGAATCCCAAAACGCGCGGTCCCGCTTCCCGAT
This sequence comes from uncultured Opitutaceae bacterium, assembly GCA_903916755.1. GTDB lineage: Bacteria > Verrucomicrobiota > Verrucomicrobiia > Opitutales > Opitutaceae > Palsa-1447. The sequence continues at coordinate 11,141 of CAIWXW010000103.1, forward strand.
CACGACCTCCTGGAAGGTGTAGGGGCCGAGGGGATTCTTAGCCGTGGCGCGGACGATCTCCGAATGCCACCGGTAATCCTCGGGAAACGGATGGCCCTTGGGCCAGCGCGCCGCGAACAGGTGATAGGTGTCCCCGACCTTGACGACGGAGCCGTCCCAGATCCAGTAGCCCGGCATCCGGAAGCCGCTGCCGACGGGAGCGGCCTGGAGGCGGGCGGCGAAGGCGGCGCCATTGAGATCCTCCGCGGCGAGGGCGGCGGAGGCCGCCGCGGCCAGGCAGGCCAGGGCGAAGCAGCAGGAGCGGGTGAGGTTCATTGGGGAAAGCGCTGGCGCATGAATTCGGTGAAGGCTTCGTCCGGCAGGTCGCGCTTCGCCTGCACGAAGCCGCCGACATCCTCCCCCGTGAAATACCGCAGCCGGTTCTTCCCGTCGGTCGCCGCCTCATAGATCACCTGGGCCACCTCCTCGGCGCTCACCTTGCGCGCGGCCCGCATCCCGGCGAAGGCCGCGCCGGTGCGCGCGATGAAGGCGTCGTAGTCGGGATGCGCCGCCAGCAGCGCGTGCTCGGCCGCCATCCGCTCGGAGAAGGCGGTGTGGGTCACGCCGCCGCTGGGCTCCACCAATTTCACGGCGATGTTCTGCGAGGCCAGCTCGAAGGCCAGCGACTCGGTGAAGCCTTCCAGCGCGTACTTGGTCGCGCAGTAGAGGGAAATCATCGGCAGTCCGACCAGCCCGCCCCGCGAGCTCAGGTTGATGATCAGCCCCTCCCGGTTTTTCCGGAAATGCGCCAGGAGGCCGCGGGTCACGTTCATCACCCCGAAGACGTTCACGTCGAACTGCTCCTGCACCTTGTCGGCCCCCGTGGCCTCGAAGATCCCGAAGGAGCTGTAGCCCGCGTTGTTAACCAGGGCGTCGATCCGCCCGAAATGGTCGATGCCGTCGGCGATCGCGTGGAAGATGCTGCTCTCGTCCTGCACGTCGAGCCGCAGGACCTTCACGCCCTCCAGGGCGTTCAGCTCCATCTCCGCGTCGGGATTGCGCATCGTCGCCAGGACGTTCCAGCCGTTGGCGGCAAAGAGCTGCGCGGACGCCCGCCCGATCCCCGAGGAGGTCCCTGTGATCAGCACCGTTTTCTTCATCCCTGCCTTTCGCCCACCCTCCCCCGGACGTCAAGGCCGCCCTGCGCGGCCCGGCCCTACCGGTCGATCGCCTTCATCGACTGGGCGCTGTACCGCTCGCCGGTCGCGGCGCCCTGGGGAAAGGCGGCCCCGAGCCGGGCGAGTTCCACGGCGGACAAGGTCACCGCCAGCGCGCCAACGTTCTCCTCGAGATAGCGGACCCGCTTGGTCCCGGGAATCGGCACGATGTCGGGGCCCTGCGCCAGCACCCAGGCCAGAGCCACCTGGCCGGCGGAGCAGCCTTTCTCGGCCGCAAGGGCCTGGACCGTTTCCGCCAGGTGCCGGTTGCGGTCGAAATTCTCGCCGGCGAAGCGCGGGTTCACGCGCCGGTAGTCGTTGGCGGGGAGCTCCTCGAACTTCTGGAAGCGGCCCGTCAGGAACCCGCGGCCGAGCGGGCTATAGGCCACGAACCCGACCCCGAGTTCGCGGCACGCGGCCAGGACGTTCTCCTCGGGGTCGCGGGTCCACAGGGAATACTCCGACTGGAGGGCCGCGATCGGGTGCACCCGGCAGGCCCGGCGGACGGTCGCGGCGGACGCCTCGGACAGGCCGAGGTGCCGCACCTTCCCCGCCTGCACGAGGCCGGCCATGGCGCCCACCGTCTCCTCGATCGGCGTCTTCGGATCGACCCGGTGCTGGTAGTAGAGGTCGATGCAGTCGACCCCCAGCCGGCGCAGGCTCTCGTCGCAGGCGCGGCGGACGTAGGCGGGCGAGCCGTCGACGCCGAGATAGGCGCCCTGCGCGTCGCGGACGTTGCCGAACTTGGTCGCCAGGACGGCGTGGCCCCGACGGCCCCGGAGCGCCCGGCCCACCAGCTCCTCGTTGGCGCCCAGGCCATACATGTCGGCGGTGTCGATCAGCGTGACGCCGAGGTCGAGCGCCCGATGGATCGTGGCGATCGACTCGGCGTCGTTCGTCTCTCCATAGAATTCCGACATGCCCATGCAGCCGAGGCCGAGGGCGGAAACGGAAAGGGAAGCACCCAGCGGGCGGGATTTCATGGCGCGGATGCTACCCCAGAGGGGGGCCGTTGGCAACGGACGGCGGGCGGATTTAACCGGACGCGGGCGCGGGAGCCCCGGGGCCGCCTAAGCGCCGTCGGCGGGCGCGATCGCGGCCCCGATGGCAGCCAGGATCTGGTCGCCGCTGAAGGGCTTGGCGATGACAACCCTGGCCCCGAAGGATTTGGCCACCTTCAGGCAGTAATCGTCGGCGAGGCGGCGGCTGCCGCCCGACATGGCGATGATCGGCAATTTCGGCCAGCGCTGGTGCATCTCCTGGATGAACTCCAGGCCATCCTTGCGCGGCATGAGAACATCCGTGAGCACGAGGTCGACCGGCTCGTAACGGAGGACGCTGACGGCCTCGTCGCCATTGTGGGCGAGCAGCACGCGGTGACCCTCCTCGCGGAGGAAGGCAGCGAGCGTCGCGAGAATCGCCGGATCGTCTTCCGCCACCAGGATGGCCAGGGAAGCGATGCAGGGGGACCCGGGCCGCGCGGCCGGGGCCCTAACCACGGAGCCTTTCCAGGAGATGGTCTCCCACCCGCAGGGCATTGGCCATCGCCGTCAACGAGGGGTTTACGGCGCCGATACTGACGAAGAAGCTGGTATCCACGACATAGAGGTTATCGACCTCATGGGCCCGGCAGTTAAGGTCTAAAACCGACGTTTTTGGGTCGGTCCCGAAGCGGCAGGTGCCGGCCTGGTGGCCCACGCCGGCGATCGGAATCGTCTTTTCCATGTAGGCGGTGTGGGGGATCAGGTGCGGATGAAGCCCGAGCTGGCCCAGCATCGCCTTCAGGCGGTTGTACAACCGCTGGGTCGGAACCTGGTTGTTGAAGGTGTAGTCGAGGACGATCCTGCCGTCCCGGTCGAGCGTGACCCGGTTGTTCGGATTGGGCAGGTCCTCGGTCGTGAGCCAGAAATCGACCGCGTGCCGGGCGATGAACTCCAGGGTGAAGCCGGGCGCAAAGGCCGGCGCGTCCTCCCGGAACATGGGTCCCTTCGACTTTCCGATCATCTGGATGTTGCCGAGGGGGAAGTCGAACTCCGGGTCGCCAAAATAGAAATCGTTGCAGGAAATCGTCTTTTGAAAGCGGGTGACGTTGGGCTCTCGCGATAGGGCCACCACCGCCTGGCTGTTGTGGAACATGTAGTTGCGTCCGACCTGGCCCGAACCGTTGGCCAGGCCGGACGGATGGCGGTCGTTGGCGGAGAGGAGGAGCAGCCGGGCGCTGTTGGCAGCGCCCGCCGAGACGACGATGAGACTGCCCCGGAACGATTCCATCACCCCGGCGCGCCGGACGACGACCTCCGTGACCTCGCGGCCGGAAGGGCTGGTCTTCAAGGCGAGCACCTCCGCGTTCACCACCAGCGTGACGTTGGGATGTCGCAGGGCCGGCCGCACCGCGATCACCTCGGCATCCGCCTTCGCGTGGACCAGGCAGGGATAACCGTCGCAGGTGTCACACTTGAGGCAGTGGCTGCGGTTGCGATCCTGCTCGTCGAGCATGATGCCGGTCGGGGCGTGGAAGGGATGGTGGCCCGCCCGCACCAGGTCGTCGTGCAGCTGCTGGATCCTGGGCTCGTGGGCGATCGGTGGAAAGGGATAAGGCTGGCTCGCCGCCGGCTCGGTCGGGTCCTCGCCGCGCAGGCCGTGCACCTGGTAGAGCTGCTCGGCCTGGGTGTAGTAGGGTTCCAGGTCCTCGTAGGAGAGGGGCCAGGCCGGCGATAGCCCATCGTGGTGCCTCATCGCACCGAAGTCCTCCTGCCGCAGACGGAAGAGCGCGGCGCCGAAAACCTTGGTCGCTCCGCCGACGTGATAGTGCGCGCCCGGCTGGAACACCTTGCCGTCCCGGCCGCGCCAGGGGTCGGGCGAGGTGTAGCGGTTGGCCACGAACACCTGCTCGGGATCCCAGTTCTCCTTTTCGCGCGGCAGGTAGTCGCCCCGCTCCAGGATCAGGATGCGCTTGCCGGACGGGGCCAGCCGGTGGGCCAAGGTGCCACCGCCGGCCCCCGATCCAATGATGATCACGTCGTAGCCAGCGTCAGCGGTCATGAGGAGGGGGAGTGATGGAAGGTAGACCCCGGTTTCGGGTTTTGGGGCCGTCGGCAAAAAAGAATCGGTCGTTGGCGCGCGGTTGGGGTCTAAGCCTGCGGTCCCATTCCTGTTTCCGCCTTCAACCCAGCTTCTTCCATGCCGAATTCCAACTCCCCCGCCCCCGGCGCCCCCGGAATCGAACCCCGCTGGACTTCCAGCGCCAAGGACGGGATCGGCACCGCCTACAGCGCCAGTTCCCCCCTTTGGTTCACACTCAGCCACGGGATCGTGAACGAGGTGTACTATCCCACGGTGGATCTGCCGAACACCCGCGACCTGCAGCTGCTGGTCACCGACGGCGCCACGTTCTGCCACGAGGAAAAGCGCGACCTCGACCACCTGACGGAGTGCCCGGCGGCCCCCGCCCTCCTCTACCGTCTGACCAATTCCGATCGCCAGGGCCGCTATCGCCTCATCAAGGAGGTGATCGGCGAGCCCCACTCGGCCGTCCTGCTGATCCACACCCGGCTGGAGATCCTCGACCCGAACCTGGTGGGCAAGCTGCGGGTCTTCGCGCTCCTGGCCCCGCACCTCAAGGGCACCGGCCAGCACAATTCCGGCCGCTTCGGGGAAAGCGGGGGCCGGCCGGTGATCCGGGCCGCGCGGGAGGACATCCACCTGGTCTTCGGCTGCGCGCCCGATTTCATCCGGCGGTCCGTGGGCTATGTCGGCGCGAGCGACGGCTGGCAGGACCTCATGGAGAACTTCCAGATGGACTGGGAATACCCGCAGGCCGAGGACGGCAACATCGCGCTGACCGCGGAGATCGACCTCTCCGCCCAGGGTGAGTTCACCCTGGCGCTGGCCTTCGGCAAGACCCCGCAGAGCGCCTCGAGCCATTTCCTGCAGGCGCTCGCCACCGCCTTTCCCGAGCAGCGCGATCGGTACATCGACCAGTGGCAGCGAACACGGCCGGAGCCGGCGGGGGATGCCCCCGGCGGGACCGCCTCCGCGCTCGCCCGGGTGAGCCAGAGCGTCCTCCTGGCCCATGAGGACAAGCTCTATCCCGGCGGCTTCGTCGCCTCGCTCAGCATTCCCTGGGGCGAAACCATGGACGACCGGGACCGCGGCGGCTATCACCTGGTGTGGGCCCGCGACCTGGTCCAGACCGCGACCGCGCTGCTGGCCTGCGGCCGCTCCGAATCGCCGCTGCGCGCCCTCATCTGGCTCGCTTCCGTTCAAGGCGCGGACGGCAGCCTGCCGCAGAACAGCGGGATCGACGGCGAGCCCTTCTGGCACGGCATCCAATTGGACGAGGTGGCGGCGCCGATCCTGCTCGCCTGGCGGCTGCGCCGGGCGAACGCCCTCCGGCAATTCGATCCGTGGGCCCTTGTCGCGCGCGCGGCCACCTATCTCGTGCTGCAGGGACCGGTGACCTTGCAGGAGCGGTGGGAGGAAAATTCCGGCTATTCGCCGTCCACCCTGGCCACCGTCATCGCCGGCCTGGCCTGCGCCGCCGAGTTCGCGCGCCAGCGCCGGGACGCGGCCGGCGCGGATTTCCTGCTCGCTTACGCCGATTGGCTGTCGGCCCGGCTCGAGGGCTGGACCGTCACCACCCGGGGCGAGCTCCTGCCGGGCCAGCCCCGCCACTACGTCCGGATCACGCCGGCCGATCCGCACGCCGCCGACGGCACCGCGGATCCCGACACCGCGATTCTCACCGTGGCCAACGGCGGCGGCGATCATCCCGCCCGCAACGTCGTCGGCGGGGACTTCCTCCAACTGGTGCGGCTCGGCCTCCGGGCGGCCGACGATCCCCTGGTGGCGGCCTCCGTCGCGGTCATCGACCACGTGCTCAAGCACGATCTGCCGGCCGGACCCGCCTGGCGGCGCTACAATCACGACGGCTACGGCCAGAAGGACGACGGGAGCGCCTTCGACGGGACCGGCGTCGGCCGCTGCTGGCCCTTGCTCACGGGCGAGCGCGGCCATTATGAGCTCGCGGCCGGCCGCGACGCCGCGCCCTTCCTCGAGGCGCTCGAGCGGTTCGCGAACGACGGCGGCCTGCTGCCCGAGCAGGCCTGGGACGCCGCCGACCTGCCGGACGGCCGGATGTGGCGGGGCCGGCCCTCCGGCTCGGCCATGCCGCTGTGCTGGGCGCACGGCGAATACCTCTCCCTGGTCCGCAGCCGCCGCGACAACCTCTGCTTCGACCGGATCGAGCCCGCTTACCAGCGCTACGTGGTGCGGGGCGTGAAGGGCACCCCCTGCGACATCTGGACCCTGCGCCATCCGCTGCGGGAGCTGCCAGCCGGCCAGGTGCTCCGTCTCATCCTGCCGGCGGCGGCCACCGTCCGCTGGTCGGGCGATCACTGGAACACGACGAGCCAGATCGAAGCCGTGGCGGTGGGCACCCTCGCCCTGTGGTTTGTCGACCTGCCGACCGCGGCCCTGGCCGCCGAGGCCACCGTCGCCTTCACCTTTTTCTGGCAGGCCACCCAGACCTGGGAGGCAAGAAACTACAGCCTCACGGTCCGCCCCGCTTCCGGCTAGCGATTCTGGCTGCGTGCCAGACGCAGCCAGAATGACGAGTGCTCCGCGCAAAAGCCCCCCCGAACGATTTGTGGCGGACACGTATCCGGGTTTGCAAACGGCGCCGCGCCGGGCTCGGATGCCGCCATGGTCACCCCACCCGTCCCCTCCGCGGGCCGCCGCGCGTCCCTCGGCCTGCTTGCGCTCCTCGCCCTCGGCTCTCGCGCCGCCGCCGCCCCGGCCGAGCCCGGCCTCCTCTTTTACCTTTCCGGCGAGCATGGCACCACCGCCGACGTCGCCGCGCCCAAGACCGGCCGCCCGAACTTCGAGGATGAGATCACCCCGATTCCCGACGGCGCGCGCGGCGCCGGCCTGAGCGCGGGGAACACGCAGCGCCTCGCCTACTGGGCGCCCGGCAACGTCTATGCCCAGCGCGGCACCCTCTCGTTCTTCTGGCGCTCGCGCGACCCGGTGGGCCCGACCGCCTTCCCGATCTTCCGGATCGGCCAGGCCGACAGCTCGACCTGGGACATGGTCTGGCTCCGGATCGACTACAACGGGCACGGCTTCGACGCCTTCGTGACCGACGCCAGCCTTTCGCGGATCCGCGTCTCCGTGCCGCTGGACCCGTTCCCGGGGCCAAAGACCTGGATCCACCTCGCCCTCGCCTGGGACGAGACCCAGGGCATCCGCTTCTACGTCAACGGCCGGCTGGCCGCGCAAAAGGACGGCCCGGCCATCCTCTATAGCGGCCTCGACCAGTTTGGGCCGCATTCGCGGATCATCAGCCCGCACAACGTGCAGAGCGACTACAACTACGTCCGCGGCGGCGACATCGACGAGGTGCGGATGTACGACCGGGCCCTCGCCGCGGGCCAGATCGCGACCCTCGCCCGCGGCGACGGCCTGCCGTCCCTGGCCGCGCTGCCCGCCCGCAGCCTGGACGACCCGCGCTGGCGCCAGGAGTGGTGGTACCGCTACGGCTGGAACCGCCCGAACGATCCCCCGCCCTATCTGCCCGCGGCGGCGATGAGCATCCGCAAGGTCGAGATCACCGACGCCTTCGACCACGGCCTCTGGTGGTGGAAGGCGACCGACGGCATCCGCGAGACGACGTGGCCGGGCATGTACAACCGGTCCCGCCTCCCGGGCCGCGATGACTACTTCGAGCTGCCGGACTGGGATTGCTACGTGGAAAGCGGCCAGAGCATCACCTTCGTGATGCCGAACGAGCCCTGGAACCAGCTGGAGATCTCCGGGGCGGCGTGGGGCACGATGAGCCTCGTCGACACCGCGGACGCGAACGACGCGCCCGCCCGCGCCCTGCTCTTCGAGCGGCCCAAGGGCCAGGAGCGGACCGTGCACCGGCTCCCCGCCCCGATCGTCGGGCAGAAGATCCGCTTCACCAATGTCGAGCAGGAGCAGCCGATCGGCGAACTCGTGGCCTACAACGTGGTCCCCGGCCATGAGCCGACGGGCTCGGCCCGGCTCGCCTACCGGCTGTCCGGCCGCGCGCCCTCGGGCCCGAGCCTCGATCCCCTCGTGGCCTTCATCGCCGGCCGCTACCTGCCCGACGAGCGGACCACGCTCGTGGCCGAGCCCGCCGGCGCCGGGGCCGCCGCCGACCTGGCGGCTCCCATCGGCGCAGCGAACCCGCCCGGCCTCCCGCTGGTCCACATCCTGATCCCGAATGAATCCTCCGTGCCCGGCTACCAGCTCGACGCGGTGGACGGCGGGCTCGACGGCATCGCGATCGATCTGCCCGCCCTCGCGGTCAAGCCGACCCACGGCGACCTGATCCCCCTCAATATCCAGGTCAAGGATCCCCTCTGGAGCTATCGCAACATGCTCGACTACAGCTTCAGCGTGAAGCCGGGCGAGGCCCGGACGCTCTGGCTCGACCTGCGGGACCGCATCCTCCCCGCCGGCAAGGGCCTCTACCTGACGATCGCCTGCGCCAGCGGCGAATTCGGGCCGGCCTCCCTCGCCGGCGCGCAGATCCGGCTCATCTTCAAGTCCAAGGCCGCCGCGCGGCCCGAGCACGAGCTCGACCGCTTCACCCAGGCGCGGGACAACTATGCCTGGCTGGTCGAGGAGCATCCGCACAGCCCCTTCCTCAACACCTGGGTCCGGTTCCAATCCGACATCACCGACCTCATGAAGGTGAACCCCAACCACTGGCCGGGCCGCGACTATTACGCGGACGGCGTGACCGGCCAGATGCCGGCCTACGCGCATCCGGCGCCGCCCGCGGGCGTGCCGCTCTGGGCCTTCCGGCAGGTGGACCTCCTCGGCCGCGTCCAGCGCTTCGTCGAGTGGTACATCGACCACCGGCAGGTGCCCTACGGCGACTTCGGCGGCGGCATTTCCGACGACGTCGACTTCACCAACATGTGGCCCGGGCTCGCCTTCATGGGCGCCGACCCGGCCAAGCTCACCGTCTCCGTCCGCGCGCTGCTCGACGCCTGCTACAAGAACGGGATGTTCACGAACGGGCTGCCCACGATCCAGGCGGACGAGCTCCACAGCTACGAGGAGGGCATCGAGTGCCTGGGCGAGAACCTGATCCTCGACTATGGCAATCCGACCCTGATCGAGCGGGCGATGGAGACCCAGCGCGGCGTCGAGGGCATCACCGGCATCAACGCCGCCGGCCACCGCCACATCATGACGTCCTACTACAACGGCAAGAAGATGGCGACCGACGGCGTGTGGGGCTGGTCGAAGCCCGCCTCCTATCTCGTGCTGCAGCCCGGCGAGCTGCTGGTCGGCTACAACGGCAATCCCCGCGCGAAGCAGGTCATCCTGCAGCTGGCGGATGGCCTCCTTGCCCACCGCAAGGCCGACGAGCGCGGCCGCTACGCGCTGCCGAGCGCCATCGAGTTCAAGACCGACCGCGAGGCCGTCTCCACCCGCGGCTCGACCCTCTGGCCGATGTTCTGGTCCGCGTGGGCCTGGACCGGCCAGGAGAAATACCTGGCGCCGCTCTTCGACACCGGACGGCCCGGCGTGCTGGCGGTCAACGCCAACACCCTCGACCTGCTCGACCTGCGGAAGCGCTTTGGCGCGAAATTGACCGCCGGCAATGACGGCCCGGGCGGCATGCCGCGCACCGGCGCCTACGCCGGCCGCGGGAGCCCGCGCGTCTCGAAGACCGCCGGCTGGCCGCTCGCCCACCTCAAGTGGCAGGTCACCGGCGACAAGGCGTACCTCGAGGACATGTACGCGGCGCAGATCGACGAATGCGAGCTGCTGAAGTACATCGACACCGAGGGCTCGCTCTGGATCGACCGGATCGGGATGCCCTACTCCGAGCTCCAGCGCGCCCGCCTGGGCGGCATCGCGCTCATTCGCGGGGGCACGATCTCGGGCCATGTCGCCAGCTGGGAGTTCCACGCGCCGGCCACCGATCAGAGCGTCGGGATCCTGATTCCCAACGCAACCCCGACGGGCTTCAAGGTGATCGCCTACAACCTCGACCAAGTGGCGGTGCGCGCGACCATGACCGGCTGGAACATCGACCCCGGCGTCTGGGAAATCACCCAGGGCCTGAGCAGTGACGGCCAGGACCGGGCCGACGCGGCGCTCGCCCGCCATGAGCAGGTCTTCGAGAGCACGCGCTCGCTCGACTTCACCTTCCCGCCCCGCGCGACCACGGTGCTGACCTTCCGGCTCCGGACGCCGGGCACGCCCTATTGGCAGCGCCCGGACCTCGGCATCGCGCGCGAGGACGTTAAGCTGGATGGCGGCGACGTCCGCGTCACCGTGCACAACCTCGGGTCCGTCCCCTCGCCCGCGACGGACCTGGTCGTGCGCGACCACGCGGGCCGCGTCATTGGCACCGCCGCCGTGCCCCCGCTGCGGCCCCCGGTCGACCTCTTCCCGAAGACCGAGGAGATTCGGCTGACCCTCCCGGGCGGCGCCTCGGCCGCGGGCGGCAGCGTCGAAATCGACCCCGACCATCGCCTGGAGGAGATCACGATCCGGAACAACGCGGTTAAGCTTTGAATTCCGCGGCGGGCGCCGTCACCTTCCGACGCCCGCCGCGTCTGGCGGGCTGAATCCCTTCTCCCATGAGCCAATTCACCCTGAACGTCAACGGCCGGAACCGGAGCGTGGACGTCGCACCCGAGACGCCGCTTCTCTGGGTCCTGCGCGACCATCTCGATCTCGTCGGCACCAAGTTCGGCTGCGGGGTCGGCCAGTGCGGCGCCTGCACCATCCACCTCAACGGCGCGCCGGGGCGGGCGTGCCTGACGCCCGTGTCGGCGGCGGCCGGCGCCAAGATCCTGACGATCGAGGGCCTCTCGGAGCAGGGCACCCATCCCCTCCAGCGCGCCTGGGTGGAACTCGACGTGGCGCAATGCGGCTACTGCCAGGCCGGCCAGATCATGACGGCCGCCGCGCTCCTGGCCGACAACGCCCATCCGACCGACGAGGACATCGACAACACCATGGCCGGCAACCTCTGCCGCTGCGCCACCTACACCCGCATCCGCGCGGGCATCCATCGCGCCGCCGAGCTGGCGGCCGCCGGCCCGGAGGGCGCGCGATGAACCCCGCGGCCCTCGACCGGCGGTCCTTTCTCCGCCTTTCCCTCTTCACCGGCGGCGGCCTGGTCCTCGGAGTCTCGCTGCGCCGCTCCGCCCGCGCCGGCGAGGCCGAGGTCGCCCGGGTCACCGGAGTGACCGATGCCAATTTCGCGCCCAATGTCTACGTGCGCATCGCCCCCGATGGCACGGTCACGATCTTCTCCGCCCGGCCGGAGATCGGACAGGGGATCAGGACCTCGCTGCCCATGGTCGTCGCCGAGGAGCTGGAGGTGGACTTCCACACGGTCAAGGTGGTCGACGCGCCGCTCGACCCGGCCTACGGCAACCAGACGGCCGGCGGCAGCAATTCCACGCCCCAGTCCTACCTGCCGCTGCGCCGCGCCGGGGCCACCGCCCGGGTCCTCCTGCTGACGGCCGCCGCTCAGACCTGGGGCGTCCCCGTGACCGAGTGCTTCGCCCGATCGGGCGCGATCCACCACCGCGACAGCGGCCGTTCGCTGACCTATGGCGAACTCGTGGCCAAGGCGGCCACCCTGCCCCTGCCGGATCCGGCCACCGTGCCGCTCAAGGACCCGAAGGACTTCAAGCTCCTGGGGTCGCGGGTGGCCCAGGTCAACAGCTTGCAGATCGTGACCGGCCAGCCCCTCTTCGGCATCGACCAGAAGGTGCCGGGCATGCTCTACGCCGTCTACACCCGCTGCCCGGTCTTCGGCGGCAAGGTGGTCGGAGCCAACCTGGCGGCGATCAAGGCCCTCCCCGGGGTGAAGGACGCCTTCATCGTCAGCCGCACCTTCGAGGGCGTGACCGCCCTCGTCCCCGGCGTCGCCATCGTCGCGGACTCGACCTGGTCGGCCTTCAGCGCCCGCCAGCAGCTCGACGTCACCTGGGACGAGGGTCCGCACGCCGGCGACAGCTGGGCCTCGTTTGTGCAGCAGGCGCAGCGCGCCGCGCAGTCGGGCGCCCTCAAGCGCGTCCGCCAGGAGGGCGATCCGGACGCCGCCCTGGCCGGCGCGGCCAAGGTGGTCGAGGCCTCCTACCGCTTCCCCTTCGTCTCGCACCTGACCCTGGAACCGCAGAACTGCACCGTGACGATCGAGGGCGACCAGGTGAAGGTGCTGGCCCCGACCCAGTCGGCCGATGAGGTGCGCCGCGTGGTGTCCGCCTATCTCGGGCTCCCGCCGGCGAATGTCACCGTCACGGTCACCCGCAACGGCGGCGGCTTCGGCCGCCGCGCCCAGGGCGACTACGCGCTGGAGGCCGCGGCCATCGCGCAGAAGGTGGGCGCGCCGATCAAGCTCACCTGGACGCGGGAGGATGACCTGCAGCACGACCATTTCCGGGCGGCGGGATTCGATTTCTTCAAGGCCGGCCTGGACGCCCAGGGGCGGCTGACGGTGCTCACGCAGCAGCATGTGGGCTTCGATCCCCACTGGTGCCCGGGGCCGAACGACTATCCCTCCAATTTCGTCCCGCACTACCGCTTCAACCTGGGCCAGCTCGCCAACAATATCCCGATGGGCCAGTGGCGCGCGCCGCGCAGCAACACCTCCGCCTGGGTGGTGTGCACCTTCCTCGACGAGGTGGCGCACGCGGCGGGCCGCGACCCGGTGGCGTTCAACCTGGAGCTCCTGGGCCACAAGGACCTCGTCTACAGCCCCAGCGGCAAGGGCCAGCCTTACAATGCCGCGCGGATGCGCGAGGTGGTGCGGGTGGTCGCGGAGCAATCGGGCTGGGGCGAGAAGCTGCCGCCCGGCCGGGGCCGTGGCCTGGGCTATTTCTACAGCCACCTGGGCTACGTCGCCGAGGTCGCGGAGGTCACCATTTCCAAGGCCGGCGACCTCACCGTCGACCGCGTGGTCGCCGCGGTCGATGTCGGCTCCCAGATCCTCAACCTGAGCGGCGCGGAGAACCAGATCCAGGGTTCGATCATCGACGGGCTCGGCACCGCCTGGCACGGGGAGCTGAACATCGAGAAGGGCCGGATCACGCAGAGCAACCTGCAGGACTACCCGATGATCCGGATGCCGGAGGCACCCCGGAAAATCGAGATCCACTACGTGAAGACCGACTATCCGCCGACGGGACTGGGCGAACCCGCCCTGCCGCCCCTCGCCCCGGCCGTGGGCAATGCGATCTTCGCCGCGATCGGCAAGCGGATCCGCGAGTTGCCGTTCGCGAAGACCGACCTGAGCTGGTCCTGAAAAAGCCGCGCACCCCACGCTCATCTCGAGCGGGGAGCGCGACCCTGCCGGACCCGCCGTGCTTAGCGCAGCAGCAGGACCAGTAAAACGATCAGGAGGATGAAGCCGAGCGAGCCGCCGCCGATGACGTAGAGGTTCGCGAGCTCGGGTGAGTAGAGGAGATGCATGGGAGGACTGGGTTGCAGGAGGTTGATGGGAACCGACCTTCTGACGGACAGATGATCCGGGAGTGCGTTCCGGTTCCGCGCCGAATACGTCGTTCCCGGCCCGGCCCGGTTCCGCGCGGTTTTCCGCGGAACCACCGCCGTCCCGGCGGGACCAGACAGGCATGCGCCGCTGGTTCAACGTCCTGGTCAACGCCGCCAAGAAATGGATGGCCGACAATGCGTTTCAGCATTCCGCCGCCGTCAGCTTCTACACCCTCTTCTCGCTCGCCCCGATCACCATCATCGCGGTGGCGGTCGCCAGCTTCTTCGTTGGGCAGGATGTGGCCACCCGCCAGTTCTCGATCCAGATGACGCAGCTGGTGGGCGCGCAGAGCACCCAGATGATCCAGGACACGGTCCTGGCGGCGCAGAGGCAGCAACACAGCTGGCTCGCGAACACGCTCGGCGTCATCCTGCTCCTGGTCGGCGCCACCTCCGTCTTCGGCCAGCTGCAGGATTCGCTGAACGCGCTGTGGGGGGTCCGGGCCGTGCGCCACCGCAACGGTTTCGTCGTCCTCCTCCTCCAGCGCCTGATCTCCTTCGGCATGGTCCTCACCTTCGGTTTTCTCCTGCTGGTTTCGCTCGTCATCACGACCGTCCTGCAGACCGTCGTCCACTCCGCGCCGGGCGGGCTGGCCGTGCCGCCCGCCCTATTGCAGGCGACCGATTTCCTGGCCGGCCTGGCGGTGATCACGCTTCTATTCGGCGCATTCTTCAAGATCCTGCCCGACGTGCAGCTGCGGTGGGGGGAGGTCTGGGGCGGGGCCTTCCTGACCTCCGCCCTGTTCTCGGGCGGCCGCTTCCTGATCGGCTTCTACCTGGGGCATTCGACCGTCGCCTCGGTTTACGGGGCGGCGGGCTCGCTGGTGGCGCTGCTGGTCTGGATCTACTACTCCTGCGCCATCATGTTCTACGGGGTGGAGTACATCCGCGCCCGCCGCGAGGACGAGCAC
>CAIWXW010000104.1 GCA_903916755.1 uncultured Opitutaceae bacterium
CCGGCGCCGCCGTCAGCACGAGCCCGGGGCAGTTCGTCAACTCGAGCTTCACCTACCCGGTCACCTGGTACAACACCGCCCTGAACGGCGGAACCTGGACGAACGAGACGGCGAAGCTGGCCCCGGCGCTGTTCCCGGCCAACTCCTACAAGTCGCAGCAGCAGATTTGGAGCTATTCGGGCGGCCTGCAGGATTACCTGTTCAACGACCACCTCGTGCTCACTTTCGGCCAGCGCCACGATTACGAGCGCAGCCGGCAGACGCCGACCCTGACGGTCGATCCGGCCACCGGCCTCACCGACACGGCCAGCCTGGGCAATTGGAACGTGGCCAACAACCTGCCGGGCGGCTGGTCCGGCGCGGACGGCATCACCCGCCAGGCCGGCGGCGTGCTGCACATCAACAAGTGGCTGAGCGTGCACTACAATCAGTCCGACAACTTCCAGGTCACCGGCCTGGGCGAGGACTTTTTCGGCAATGTCCTGCCGAATCCCTCGGGCCATGGGAAGGACTACGGCATCGCCGTCAATCTGCTGGATAACAAGCTCGTCGCTGAGATCAATTGGTACAAGTCGGACGCCTCGAACAGCCGCGAAGGCGCCACCAACTTCATCGATCGCGCGCAGCGCATCGACACCAGCATGTTCATCCCTTGGGCCCAGGAGGTCGCGACGAACACCCTCGGCGTCAATGCCTCCGCGTCGGCGATCAACAACTTCGCGGAAGGGATCCTCAAGCAGCCGACCGGCATGCAGGCCTTCGCCAACGGCGTGCAGTTCGAGGCCGACACCCAGGTGGTGCAGGCCAAGGGCTACGAGGTCAACCTGACCTACAATCCGCTGCCCAACTGGACGATGAAGTTCGCCGCGGACGAGGACGAGTCGGTCGCGAGCCAGGTCTATCCGCATGTGCAGGCGTGGCTGGCGGCGCGGCTGCCCGTGTGGACGAAGGCGACCGATCCCGTGCTCGGGGCCTTCTGGACCACGGTGAGCGCCGGCAACGTCGGCAACGACGGCACGGGCTCGCCCCAGCAGTGGCTCGCCGGCACGGTGGACGCCTCTGGCCTGGATATCGAGCTGGCCCAGCAGGGCCATGTTCAGCCCGACCTGTCCAAGTACAGCTTCAGCTACCTGACGAACTACCAGTTTGTCAGCGGCTTCGCCAAGGGCGTCGGCGTCGGCACCGCGTTCCGCTATCAAACACCCGCAGCCATCGGCTACTACGGGGCGGCGCCGGATCCGTCCGCCCTGGGGGCCATCGACGGGCTGCAGGCCTTCAACCCGATCTATGGCAAGGAGGTCCTCCATCAGGATCTGTGGATTTCCTACCGCACGCGGCTGCCCTTCCTCGACCGCCGGGTCCGCATGAAGATCCAGTTGAACGTGAAGGATATCTGGTCGGACGGCTACCTGCAGACGGTGGGGGTCAACCCGGATGGCAGCGCCCAGGCCTTCCGCATCATCCCGCCGCGGATATTCTATCTGACCACGACGTTCGACTTCTGAGCCGGGCACCGCTGGCAGCCTTCCGGGCCTGGCCCGGAGGGCCCTTAGCGCAGAAACTTTCCCGTTTTCGGACGGGAAAGTTTTTTGTGCTGATTCTTACGCGCGTCGTCGGCCCTCATGGCGTCGGAGTCTACTGGGTTTCCTGTAGGGCAGGAGATTCAGCTCAGCTTTATTGTGGGACGTTCAATTTAATTTGACCGAAGGCTTGCACAATCATCAAATCGGACTGTCCGGCGGACTGTCCACGAGAGATTCCGGTTGCAAGCCTCTGTTGGCCGGTCCTTGTGGAGCGCCTAACTGACAAGCAAGCCAGTGACGGAACCGCGCCCTGTGGTTCCGCGTTAGCCTAACACCCCCCCACCCCGTCCCATATGAAGATACCTCGTGTGTCTATTGGTAGAAATGCCGCGACCGCCTTTTCGGCCTTCGCGTTCCTGATGACGGCCGCCCTGCCGACGCTCGCGCGTGCGCAGGCCGCCACCACCACCACCACGACGGACACGTCGACCACCACCACGACGACGACGGCCACGCCGACGCCCGATCAGGTGAACACCGGCACGGCGGCTCCCGCCGCCAGCAATCCGGGTGTGGTCACGATGACGCCGTTCGAAGTGCAGGCTTCCTCGAAGGATCAGGGTTACTACACCCAGAACACCCTTTCCGGTTCCCGCCTCAACTCGAAACTCGAGGACTTGGGCGCGTCGATCACGGTCATCAGCAAGCAGCAGCTGGAGGACACCTCGGCGATCAATCTGAACGACATGTTCCTGTACGAGGCCTCGACCGAAGGCACCGAGAATTACACCTCGATCGGCAGCTCCGGCAAGGGCACGGGCTTTGGCGACAACATTCAGGGCTCGCCCCAGACGTCCAATCGCGTTCGTGGTCTCGCCGCCGCGGATATTTCCCGCGACTTCTTCATCACGAATCCCGCGATCCAGACGGACGTCTACAACGTCGACTCCGTCACGATCAGCCGCGGCCCGAACTCGACCCTCTTCGGTATCGGCAGCCCGGCCGGCATCGTCAACGAGTCGATCCAGAAGGCCCAGCTGAACCAGGACACGAACCACGTCAGCGCCCGTTTCGGCAGTTTCGGTGACTTCCGGGCCGACGCCAACTTCAACCGCGCCCTGATCGCCGACAAGCTCGCGATCGACGTCGCCGGCGTCTACCAGAACACGCACCCGACCGGCCAGAAGCCGGAATACGACATCCAGCGCCGCGAGTTCGCCGCGATCACGATCAAGCCGTACGCCGGCACGACGGTCCGCGCCAACATCGAATACTACGACAATCCCAACCAGCGCGCCAACAGCTTCACGCCGTCTGACGAAATCACGCCCTGGATCAACGCC
Source organism: uncultured Opitutaceae bacterium (assembly GCA_903916755.1). Lineage (GTDB taxonomy): Bacteria > Verrucomicrobiota > Verrucomicrobiia > Opitutales > Opitutaceae > Palsa-1447. The sequence goes on from CAIWXW010000104.1 coordinate 2,867, forward strand.
GGCCGCCCGACCTGGGATCCGACGACGTTCACGGCGACGGTCAACGGTGTCACCACCGCCCCGATCACGAACAACTCGCTCCTCCCGACCGGCCTCGCCTCGGGCCTCGGCAACGCCAGCGTGGGCGTGCCCCAGTTCTACATCGTGCAGGGCCAGGTCCAACTGTGGGAACAGGCCCAGCTCGGCACCAACTTCGCCGCCCCCGGCACCCCGACCAATGCGGTCGGCGCCGTCAACGGCACGGGCGTCAACGCGGTCACCAACACCTGGGGCCCGATCGGCTTCGAGCGCCTGACGAACTCGCTGGGTAACTACGCGAAGTTCGCCTCCTCCGCCCCCGCCGGCCAGGTCACGTACCCGCTCTTCCACGAGCCGGGCGTCAAGAGCAAGCAGCTCCTGAACTACCAGGGCGTCAACCTGCTCTCGTCCAACATCGGCGAGGACAAGGCCCAGATCTACAACGTCGAGTTCGAGCAGCAGATCACCGACAGCCTCTTCCTCGAGGCCGGCTGGTACCGTGAAGCGTTCACCACCTCCCAGCACAACTACATGGGCGGCAACGTGGGCAACGCCCTCGAAATCGACCCCAACACCCGCCTGCTGAACGGCGCCCCCAACCCGTACTTCGGCCGAGTCTATACTCCCGAACAGCAGGGTGACGACATCTACCAGAGCGACCTGAACGAGCAGGAACGCATCGCCCTCGCCTACACCCTGGACTTCACCAAGAACTCCAACTGGACCAAGTGGCTGGGCCATCACAACGTCCTGGCGTTCTACCAGCACCGCGAGAACGACACGAACTCCTTCCGCTATCGCGAGCAGGTCGTGGACTCCCACAGCTGGAACAGCACGACGGACATCGGCAACAACGCGAGCGGCCCGAGCGGCTCGATCGGCGAGCGCTTCTACCTGAGCAACACCGGCGCGGCCGTCAGCTACAGCCCCGGCACGTTCACTAACGCGAGCTTCACCTATCCGGTGACCTGGTACAACACCGCCCTCAATGGCGGCACCTGGACCAACGAAAACACGAAGCTTGCGCCCGCGGTCTTCCCGACCAGCTCGTTCAAGTCGCAGCAGCAGGTGTGGAGCTACTCCGGCGGCCTGCAGGACTACCTGCTCAACGACCGGCTCGTGCTGACCTTCGGCCAGCGCCACGATTACGAGCGGGTCCGCCAAACGACGAACCTGACGGTCGACCCGGCAACGGGCCTGACGGACCAGTCCAACCTGGGGATATGGAACACGGCCAACGGCCAGCCCGGCGGCTGGACGCCGGCGGACGGCATCACCCGCCAGGCCGGCGGCGTGCTGCACATCCTGAAGTGGCTGAGCGTCCACTACAACCAATCCGACAACTTCCAAGTGTCGGGCCTGGGTGAGGACTTCTTCGGCAACGTGCTCCCGAACCCCTCCGGCCACGGCAAGGACTACGGCATCGCGGTCAACCTCTTCGACGACAAGCTCGTCGCCGAGATCAACTGGTACAAGTCCGACGCCTCGAACAGCCGTTCGGGCATCTCGACCACGTTCCTCGATCGCGCGTCCCGCATCGACAACTCGATGTTCATCCCCTGGGCGCAGGAAATCGCGACCAACACCCTCGGCGTGAGCGCCACCACCACCGCGATCAACACGTTCGCGCAGACGGTCCTCAAGGAACCCACGGGTCTCCAGGGCTTCGCCAACGGTGCGCAGTTCGAGGCGGATAGCGAGACCGTCCAGGCCAAGGGCTATGAGGTCAACCTGACCTACAACCCGACGCGCCAGTGGCGGATGAAGTTCACGGCCGACGAGGACCAGGCGGTCATCAGCAACTACGCCCCGCACGTCCAGCAGTGGATCGCGGCCCGCCTCCCGGTCTGGACGAAGGCCACGGATCCCGTCCTCGGGCCGTTCTGGACCACGGTTAGCGCCGGCAACGTCGGCAACGACGGCGGCGGTTCGCCCCAGCAGTGGCTCGCCGGCACGGTCGATGCGGCCGGTCTGGACCTCCAGATCGCGCAGCAGGGCCACAACCAGCCTGACCTGTCCAAGTACAGCTTCAGCTACCTGACGAGCTACAACTTCGTCGAGGGGCTCCTGAAGGGCTGGCAGTTCGGCACGGCGCTGCGCTACAAGACCCCGGCGGCCATCGGCTACCTGGGAGCGGCTCCCGATCCCTCGGCCCTTGGCGCGGTCGATGCGCTGTCGACCAACCAGTTCATCAAGAGCAAGGAATACATCCACCAGGACATCTTCATCGCCTACCGCACGAAGCTGCCCTTCCTGGACAATCGCATCAAGATGACGGTGCAGTTGAACGTGCGCGACGTGTGGTCCAGCGGTTATCTGCAGACGGTGGGTGTCAATCCGGATGGGACCCCGGTCACGTTCCGCATCATCCCCCCGCGGCAGTTCTATCTGACCACGTCGTTCGACTTCTAAGTCGGACCTCCGATAACCCGCCTCCCGGCCTTGCCGGGAAGGCGCTTATCGCAAAAACTTTCCTGTCCCCTGGGGCAGGAAAGTTTTTTTTTATCCCTCCATTATGATCACCAACCGGGCGCGCGTCATCGGCGGCTTCCTCCTCCTGGGGGGGCTGACCCTGCTCGCCTACCTGCCGGCGCTGCACGGCGGCTTCATCTTCGATGACGACACGCTGCTGGCCAAGAACCCGCTGATCCGGGCGCCGGACGGCCTGTTTCGCTTCTGGTTTACCGGGCAGGCGGTGGACTATTGGCCGATGACAATGACCACGTTCTGGCTCGAATGGCGGCTGTGGGGCCTGGACACGCTGGGCTACCACGTGACCAATGTGCTCCTGCAGATCGGCGACGCGGCCCTGGTCTGGGCGATCCTCCGGCGGCTGCGGGTGCCTGGGGCGTACTGGGGCGCCCTGCTGTTTGCGGTGCATCCGGTCAATGTGCAGTCGGTGGCGTGGATTGCGGAGCGGAAGAACACGCTAAGCCTCTGCTTCTTCCTCGGCTCGATCCTGCTGTTCCTGCACACGCGCTGGTCGGGGGCCGCCGGGCCGGAGGAGGCAAAGGCGCCGGCCGCGGCGGCCCGGGGCGAGATCCTCGGCTACGGGCTGAGCCTGCTGGCCTTTCTGCTGGCAATGCTGAGCAAGGGCTCGGCGGCCGTCCTGCCGCTCGTGCTGCTCGGCCTGATCGCATGGCAGCGGCGGCTGCGGTTCCGTGACCTGGTCCTGGCCGCGCCCTTCTTCACGATCGCGGCCGTGCTCACGCGGGTGAACATCGAGTTCCAGAACCATGGGCTGACCGCGCCGATCCGCACGGCGGGCCCGGTGGAGCGGCTGCTCACGGCCGCGGCGGTGGTCTGGTTCTATCTCGCAAAGGCGCTGGCGCCCTTGCGGCTGATTTTCATCTATCCGCTCTGGCACGTGCACCCGGCGGATCCGCGGTGGTGGCTGCCGCTCGTGGCGGCGCTGGGATTGACCGGATGGCTGGTGTGGCGGTGGCGGCGCGGGGCGGCGGGGCCGGCCGCCGACCGGACGCGCGCCGACCTGCTCGCATGGCTGTATTTCGGGGTGGCGCTGGTGCCGGTCATGGGCTTTGCGGACATCTACTTCATGAAGTTCTCCCTGGTGGCGGACCACTATCAGTATCCGGCCCTGATTGGCGTAATGGCCTGGCTGGCGGCGGCCTGGACCCTGGCGGCGCAACGGCGGCCCGCCCTGCGCCCGCTGGCGTCGATCGTGCCGGCGGCGGTGGCCGGCCTGTTCGTCGTGCTGACCTGGAACCAGGCCCGCGGCTATCGGGATGCGGTCACGCTCTACACCGTCACCCTCGAGCGCAATCCGGGCTGCTGGCTGGCGGACAACAACCTGGGGATTGGCGAGGCGGCTGCCGGCCAGCCCCAGCAGGCCCGGGCGCATTTCCAGGAGGCGCTGCGGCTCAATCCCGACTACCCGGAGGCGCATTTCAACCTCGGGCTCCTGCTGCTGCCGGCCGCGGGCGGCGCCGCCCCCGCGGCGGCCCATTTTGCCCGGGCGGTGCAGCTGAGCCCGCGCTACGTCGACGCCCATTACTACTACGCCAACAGCCTGCGGGAATTGGGCCGCGGCCCGGAGGCGGTGACCCAATACGAGCTGGCCCTGCAGGGCCGGCCCAATTTCCCCGAGGCCGAGAACAATCTGGGCATCACGCTGGCGAGCGCCGGCCGGGTGGGGGAGGCCCTGCCGCATTTCGCCGCGGCCGTCCGGCTGAACCCCGCATTCGCCCAGGCGCGCCTCAACCTGGCCTATGCGCTGCGGGCCGGAGGCCGGGAGGCCGAGGCGCAGGCCCAATACCAGGAGGCGGTCCGGCTCGACCCGCGCCTGCGCCAGTGAGCCCGGTCCTGCGATGGAGGCTTGGAGATTTCCCTCCGCCATGTTCGAATCGCCCTTTACCGGCCGTCCGCGCTCCCCTTCCTTTTTATCCCCTTGAAACGCTTTAGCAGCCAAGCCCAGACCCTCCAGTGGGTCGATCGCCGCATCGGCGCCCCCTTTTGTCTGGCCCTGACCTTCCTGCGCCGGCTGACGGAGGGCGCCGCGCGGCGCGCTCCGGCCGAACCGCCGCGCACGATCCTGTTCCTGAAGCTGGCCGAGCAGGGGTCGACGGTCCTGGCGCATGAGGCCATCCGCCTGGCGGTCGCGAAGGTCGGCCGGGAGAACGTCTACTTCCTCCTCTTCGAGGAAAACCGCTTCATCCTCGACCTGCTGGAGCTGGTCCCGCGTGAGAATGTCCTGACCATCCGGACCAAGTCGCCCTGGACCATGGCGACCAGCGCCTGGCGCCGGCTGGGCGAGATCCGGCGGCGCCGCTTCGACGCCTGCGTCGACCTGGAGTTCTTCGCGCGCTTCTCCGCGGCGATCGCCTGGATGACGGGCGCCCGCCAGCGCGTGGGCTTCCACGCTTATTTCGGGGAGGGTCCCTATCGCGGCGACCTGCTGACCCACCGGGTGCTCTACAATCCCCACCTGCACGCGAGCCAGACGTTCACGAGCCTGGTGCTGGCGCTCGACCTCCCGCCGGCGAGCCTGCCGACCTTTCCCGCGGTGGTGCCGCTGAGCCCGCCGCTGCCGCCCTTCCGCCCCTCCGAGGCCGAAAAGGACGAGGTCCGGCGGCTGCTGGAGGGCCTGGGGGTTCCGTCTGGCGGCCGGCTGGTGCTGCTCAACGCCAACGCCAGCGACCTTCTGCCGCTGCGCAAGTGGGACGCGCGCAACTATGTCGCGCTGGCCCGCCGGATCCTGGCGGAATTTCCGGAGGTGCACATTGGCTTCACCGGGGCGCCCGAGGAGGCCGAGCGGGTGGCGGAACTGCTGCAGGCGGTGGATTCGCCCCGGGCGCTGTGCCTCGCGGGCCGCACCACGCTGCGGCAGCTGCTCGTGGCGTATGGGTTCGCCGAAATCCTGGTCACCAACGACAGCGGACCCGCCCATTTCGCCTCGCTGACGCCGATCGATGTCGTCGTGCTTTTCGGGCCGGAGACGCCGCTGCTCTTCGCCGCCCCCGGTCCCCGCAGCCATCCCCTGTGGGCGGGGCTCGCGTGCAGCCCCTGCGTCAATGCCTATAACAACCGGCAGACGGCCTGCCGCGACAACGTCTGCATGAAGGTGATCACGGTCGACCAGGTGCTGGCCGCCGTGACCCGCATCTACCGCGCGCGGACGGGGGAAAAGACCACGGACCCGCGCGCGGTCGGAGCGGCCCGCGGCTGATTTTCCGGCACGGTGAACCCTCCGCTTCCCGCCCCCTTCTGCCGCCGGCCGTGGCTGGGTGCGGGCGCCCTGGCGGCGCTGGTGCTGCTGGCCTACCTGCCCGTCCTGCAGAACGGATTCGTGTGGGATGACGACGCGGCGCTGACCCAGAATCCCTTTATGGCGAGCGACGCCGGCCTGCGCCAGTTCTGGCTGACGGCGGACACGCCCGACTATTGGCCGGTGACCGCGACCACGCTGTGGGTGGAGTGGCGGCTGTGGGGCCGGCAGGCCGGCGGCTATCATGCCACGAACCTGGTGCTCCACGCCGCCGAGGTGGTGCTGCTGTGGAGGCTCCTGCGCCGGCTGCGCGTGCCGGGCGCCTGGCTGGGTGCGGCGCTCTTCGCCCTCCATCCGGTGAACGTGGAGTCGGTGGCCTGGATCACCCAGCGGAAGAACCTGATGGCGATGCTTTTCTTCCTGCTCTCTGTCGACGGATTCCTCCGGTGGCGGGGCGAGGGAGCGGAAGGCGCGCCGGGGCGCGCCGGCTGGTACGGCTTCAGCCTGGCCGCGTTCGTACTCGCAATGCTCAGCAAGGGCTCGGTGGCGATCCTGCCGCTCGTCCTGCTCGGCATCGTGGCCTGGGACCGTCGGCTCCGCGCCCGGGATGCCGGCTGGCTCGCGCCCTTCCTGCTGGTGGCGGCCGCGTTGACGGGCGTGAACATCTGGTTCCAGGGGCATCACCTGGGGGCAGGCGAGATCATCCGCCCGCTGGGAGGCGCGGAGCGCCTGGTCGAGGCCGCGGCGGTGGTCTGGTTCTACCTCTTCAAGGCACTCGTTCCGCTGCACCTGGTCTTCATCTATCCCTCCTGGCAGGTCCAGCTGTCCGACCTGCGCTGGGCCGGCGCGCTCGTGGCCGCGCTGGCCTTCACGGCGCTCCTGGCCGGGCGGGGCTGGAGCCGGGCGCCGGCGCGGCGCTGGTGGCGGGGGGCGCTGTTCGCCTGGGGGTATTTCTGCGTGGCGCTGCTGCCGGTCATGGGCTTCACCGACGTGTACTTCATGAAGTTCTCGCTGGTGGCGGACCACTACCAGCACCTCGCGCTGATCGGCGTGACCGCGCTGGCGGCCGCGGGCTGGACGGCGTGGCGCCCGCGCGGGCTGGCGACGACCGCGGCGGTCGCGGTGCTGGCCGTCTTCGCGGTCCTGACCTGGCGCCAGTGCCTGCGCTACCGCGACGCTGAGACCCTCATGACCGCGACGCTCGCGGACAACCCGGGGTCCTGGTTCGTGCAGGGCAACGTGGGCCAGCTCCTCGGGGCCCGCCAGCAGGTGCCGGAGGCCATGGCTCATCTGGAGGAGGCGCTGCGCCTCAATCCCGACTATCCCGAGGGCCACGTCAACCTGGGGGCCCTCCTGGTCGGGCAACGCCGTTTCGACGAGGGCGCGGCCCAGTATGAGATCGCGCTGCGGCTGCGGCCGAACTCGGCGGTGGTCCGGCTCAACCTCGGCAATCTCCGCCTGTACCAAGGGCGCCTGGAGGAGGCGCGCGAGCAATTGGCCGCCGCCGTACGGCTGAAACCGGAGCTCGCGGAGGCCCATGGCCTGCTGAGCGCCGTGTGCCTCCGCCTGGGCCGGAGCAGCGAGGCGATCGCCGAAGCCCGGGAAGCGGTGCGCCTGAAGCCGAGCGACGCGGCGCTGCGCGCGCAACTGCAGCGCGCGCGGGAGGCGGCCAGACCATGAACCCGGCCGCTCCCCGCTCGTCCCGCCGTCCGCTCTGGATCGCGCTCCAGGCCGCGCTTATCCTGAGCGTCGGGCTCTGGGTCTTCGGTCCGGCCGTGCGCGGAGGCTGGCTCTGGGATGACAACCAGGAAGTGACCGAGAACGCGGTGCTCCGCGATCCCGCCGGGCTCGCCAAGATCTGGGCCGGCGCGGCGGGCGCGGACTACTTTCCCCTCAAGAGCACCGTGCAATGGTTCGAATGGCGACTCTGGGGCGACGCTCCGGCCGGCTACCACGCGGCCAGTGTCGCCCTGCATCTGCTGAGCGCCCTCCTGTTCTGGGCGCTCTTCGCGCGGCTGGGCCTGCGTTACGCGTGGTGGGGCGGCCTGGTCTTCGCGGTGCATCCCCTGGTGGTGGAATCGGTGGCCTGGGCCGCCGAGCTGAAGAACACGCTTTCGCTGCCGTTCCTGCTGCTCGCGATGCTGGCCTATGTCGCCTACGATCAGCGCCGCGACCGGCCGTCGGCGACCGGCTTTTACCTGGCCGCCCTGGCCGGCTTTCTCCTGGCGATGCTGAGCAAGAGCTCGGTGGTCATGTTTCCGGTCGTCCTGCTCCTCCATGCCTGGTGGCGGCGGGGACGGATCGACCGCCGCGACGCGGCGGCCAGCGCGCCGTTCTTCGCCGTTTCGGTCCTGCTGGGCCTGGTCACACTGTGGTTTCAGCACCACCGCGCGATGCAGCCCGAGCTGGTGCTGGCCGGCGGCCCGCTGGCCCGCTTCGCCGGCGCCGGACTCGCGCTCGCGTTTTACCTCGGCGTGGCGCTCTGGCCGGCGGGCCTCTGCCCGATCTATCCGCGGTGGGATTTCGATCCGCCCTCGGCGCTGCAGCTGCTGCCCTGGGTGGGTTTCACGGCGCTGGCCGTCTTCCTCTGGCGGCGGCGCGCGACCTGGGGCCGGCCGGTGCTCTTCGCCGCGGGCTGCTTCTTCCTGAATCTCCTCCCGGTCGTCGGCTTCGTCACGATCACCTACATGCACATCACGTGGGTGGCGGACCATTTCGCGTACGTCGCGCTGCTGGGGCTGGTGGGATTGGCCGCGGGAGCGGCCGGAGCGGCCCAAGCCGCCCTTGACCGCTCCACTCGCGTTCCAGATTGGCTGTGGACGGGCGGCCTGCTCGGCGTGGCCCTGGTCCTGGCGGCGGAGAGCCGGGCTTACGTCCGGGTCTTCCAGAATGACGACACCCTCTGGAGCTACACGGTGGAGCACAACCCCGGGGCCTGGTCGGCCCATTACAACCTGGCGACGTACCTGGCGAAGCGGGGGGTGCTGGACCGGGCGCGCGGCGAGTTCGCCGCGGCGCTGCGGCTGCGGCCCGGTTTTGCGGAGGCGCACTTCAATCTCGGCAACACCTACGCTCTCGGCGGCGATTTCGCCGCGGCCCGGGCCGAATACGAGGAGACGCTGCGGATCAATCCCGCGTACGCGGACGCCCATGTCGGCCTGGGCAGCCTCGACCGCCAGGCGAACGATCTGCGGGATGCCGTGACGGAGTACCAGGCGGCGCTGCGGCTGCGGCCCGATTATGCGCAGGTCTGGGCGATCCTGGCGGACACCCTCTTCATCGCGGGCCATGGCCCCGAGGCGATCGGCGACTATGAGCAGGCGCTGCGCTTTGCGCCCGACGATCCTCACATCCGCGCCAACTTGGCCATCGCGCGGCAGTCGCTCGGCCGGTAGGATCCATGGCGACCGCGATGAGCACGCCCCCGCACCTGCGCCGACGCGAAACGGCCGCGGCCCTCGGCCTGCTGGCCGCGCTGACGGTGCTTTTTTACGCGCCGCTGCTTTTTGGGGGGAGGACGCTCCTCCTCCGCGATCTCTACACCCAGTTCCAGGGGCCGCGCTGGTGGTATCGCGAGTCGCTCCGGGCCGGCGTGCTGCCCGCCTGGAATCCGTACATTGCCTGCGGACTGCCCTTCCTGGCTAACCCGCAAAACGGGGTGTTTTATCCGCTGACGCTGGTGTTCGCCGTCCTGCCCTTCGGGGCGGCGCTCACGGCCTATGTTGCGCTGCACAACCTGCTGCTGGGTTTCTTTTCCTACCTTCTGGCCCGGCGGCTGGCGCTCGGGTTCTGGGGCGCCCTCCTCGCGGGCATCGTCGCGGGCTTTGCGGGAATCCCGGTGAAGCAGGTGGAGTTCCTCGAGATGCTGGGCGGCCTGGCCTGGACGCCCCTGGTTCTGCTGGCCGGCTGGGAGTGCCTATTCCGGCCGCGAGCGCGCGCCGCCGCGCTCCTGGGAGCGGCGCTTGCACTGCAATTGCTGGCGGGCAGCCCCTATCCGCCGCTCTATTCGGCCCTGGGGTTGGCCGTCCTGACGGGCCTGGCGCTGGCGGCCCGCGCCGCCCAGCGGGGGCTGGGTTTCCTCGTCCTCGGCGGCGGCCTGGGCCTCCTGGTCGGATGCGCGCAGTACGTGCCGACGCTCCTCCTCGTTCGGCCCCTGCCGGCCTCGGAAATGGCGCAGATCATGCAGGCGCGCTTTTCCCTGCGCCTGCGCGACCTCGTGGATTTTCTGAGCCCGTGGCTGGCGGGATTTCCGAACTGGCAGAAATGCTTCTATGTCGGAGTTGGCGCGCTCTTCCTCGCCGGCTCGGCGCTGGGTCCGCGGGCGGCCGCGGGGGCCGGGGAGACTCCTGCCCTGGCCGGGCGCCGGCTCTGGTTCTGCGCCGGGCTGATCGGCGTCGGCTGGCTGTTCGCGCAGGGGCACTATCTCGGCATCGACCAGGTGATGGCCGCGCTGCCGTTGGCCCGCCGCGCCGCCAAATGGCCGACGATGGCGCTGTCGCTCAGCATTCTCGGCCTCGGCCTGCTGGCCGGCTCGGGCCTGGAGCGCTGGTCCGCCGGCCCGCGCCGGCCTTGGGTCTGGCTGCTGCCGCTGGCCGTCCTGGCGCTGCTCGGGGCGGTGGACGGCGCGCGCGGCGGCGCGTGGCTGGAGAACCTGCGGACCACCATCAGCGAACCCATGGTGGTGTTTCGCTCGCCGACACTCGTGGCCAGTGGACGGCTCGGATCCGAGGCGGCCCGGCTGGCGGCGGTGGCGACCGCGCTCGCGCTGCTGCTGGCCGGGGCCCGGCGCGGAGCGAACCGCCGCTGGCTGGGTCCGGCGGTGTGCCTGCTGGTGGCGGCCGAGCTCTACACCGCGGGACGGAACCTGAATTTCGCCTCGCCCGTTGATCTCTATGCCGATCCGGTCTCCGCGGATGTCCCTCAGCTGCTGGGCCCCCATTACGCCGAGGGGTCGGTGCGGATCCTGGTGCCCAAGCGGTTTGGCAATTTCGGGGACATCGTCTATGGCGGCCAGATCCCGGAGGATTTCCGGATTCTGCGGGGGCTTTACGACCTGGACACGGTGATGAGCTCGCGGGTGTTCACGACCCAGGGAAGCGGCAGCGTGCAGCTGCCCGATTACGAGTATGGCCTGCAGCCGCTCCTGGATGCCTTGGCTGACGAGGGCTCGCCCGCGGCCAACCGGCTGCTCGGCGCCTGGAATATCGGCGTCGTCCTGAAGGGGGCCGTCGATGCGACGGGCCTGCACTGCGAATTTGCCCATAACGACGCCGTGTTGCCGCGGGCGCGCCTGATCGAGGCGGTGGTGAACGTGGACACGACGGAAGGCGTGCTGACGACGATCAAGCATGGGGGGTGGAATCCCTCGACCCTGATCGTGGCCTGGGACCAGCATCTGGCGGATGCCCCCAGCGGTCCGAATGCCCCGGGAGCAGTCGAAAGGATCGGGTATGACCCGGCCGGAGTGCGGGTCGTGGCCGCGGCCGCGCGGCCCTGCTACCTCGTGCTCGCGGAAAACTGGGCCGAAGGCTGGTCCGCACGGGTGGACGGGGTGGAGACCCCGGTCTACCGCGTGAATTTCCTGCAGCAGGCCGTGCGGCTGACCGCGGGGCGGCACGAGGTCCGCTTTCACTACGTCGCCCCCGGCGCGGGCGCAGGCCTCCTGCTGGCGGTCCTCGGCCTCGGCGGCCTGGCGGGCTGCCTGGTCTTCCCGCGGCGCCCATGAGGACGACCCTCGTTTCCTTCTGGCTGGTGGCCGCCCTCGTAGTCGGGATTTTCTTCGCCTGCACCGGGTTCGGCACGACGGAGTGGGGCGGGTCGGATCCGGCGGACCTCTATTACAATCTCCTGGTGCGCGGCTTTCAGGCCGGTCACCTCGCCTTGGCGAAGGAGGCGCCGGCCGGGCTGGTGGCGCTGCGCGATCCCTACGATCCAGCCGCCAACGCGCCCTACCGTTCCGCGCCCTATTTCCTGCAAGACGCGAGCTACTATGGCGGGAAGCTCTATCTCTATTTCGGCATCACGCCCGCATTGATGCTATTTTGGCCGTGGGTCGCGCTGACGGGTCACTATCTCGCCCACAAATATGCAGTCGCCGGCTTTTGCAGCGTCGGATTTCTTGCCGGTGCGCTTCTCTGGCGGGCCATCTGGCGGCGTTATTTTTCCTTGGTCCCAGGGTGGGTGATGATCGGCGGGGTGCTGGCGCTTGGGCTGGCCTCGAGCACCACGATCATGCTGCAGCGTCCTGGCATCTGTGAGGTTCCCATCAGTTGTGCCTATGCCTGCTACATGCTGATGCTGGCATTTCTGTGGAATGCAGGCCATCAGCCGGGACGGAAGGCCATATGGGTGGCCGCGGCGAGTCTGGCTTTTGGGCTCACCGTCGGAGCCAGGCCCTCCGACCTTTTTGGCGGAGTGATCCTGTTGGTTCCGCTCTGGCAGGTCTGGCGGGACACGCGTCGAATTCCGGGGCCGCTCGCGGCGGCGGCAATCCTGCCCGCGACGATCTGCGGCATCGGCCTGTTGGCCTACAATGCCCTTCGCTTCGGCAGTCCGCTTGATTTCGGGCATGCGTACCAGCTTTCGGATGTCGGGTTGGCGCCCGGATTCAACTTCAAGTACGTCAGCTACAACCTGCGGTTTTATTTCCTGGCTCCGACCTATTGGAATTCCTTCTTCCCTTTTGCCCAGGGAATTCGCCTTCCCTCCCTCCCTCAGGGTTTCTATCCACCGGACGGCGTCTTTGGAATTCTGCCGAATATTCCCCTCGTGCTGCTGGCCGGTGCGGTACCCTGGGCGCTGCGCGATCGGAGCGCGCTCGATCGCGGGCGGCTGCAAACGATCCTTTGGACGCTGGTCCTGCTCTTCGGCTGCGTCCTTGGCCCATTGCTCCTTTATTTTGCCGCCTGCGGCCGGTACGAGGCGGAATTCCTGCCCCCGGTGGTGCTGCTCGCCGGCATTGGCATCCTTTCCTTGGAACGGGCTGGGGGCGGACGCCTGCTCCACCGGCTGATCTGGGTCGGATTGCTGAGTTTTTCGATCGCCTTCAACCTCCTGGCCAGTTGCGGACGTTATGCGGCCGAGCACTATACCCAAGGGCTGCTGCTGGAGGAAGCGGGCTCTCCCGCCCAAGCGGCCGAGAAGCTGGGCGCGGCAGTACGAATCAATCCTGGCTTCGTTCAAGCTCGCTTCGCATTGGGTCGGCTATGGCTGAAACTCGGCCGGCCCGAGGCGGCGATCGCGCAATACCGCGCGGTGGTCGAAATCCAGCCGCGGTCGGCCTTGGCCCACTACCTGTTGGCCAATGCCTTGGACAGCGGCGGCCAATTGCCAGCGGCGGCCCGGGAGTTTCAGGAGTCCCTCCGGTTCGATCCGCAAAAGGCCATGACCCACAACAGCCTTGGCATCGTCTTCGCCCGCTTGAGGCAACTGCCCGAGGCGGCCGCCCAGTTCGAAGCGGCGGTCCGGCTGCAGCCTGGCTTCACGGAAGGGCATGCCAATTTCGGCAATGCCCTGTTTCTCCTGCGGCGATGGCGGGAGGCGGCCGAGCAATATGAATATGCCCTGCGGCTCGCCCCCGGCGACGACGGCCTGCGGGCCCGCCTGGCGGCAGCGCGGGCGGCCGAATTCAATTCCCGGTGAAGACGATGCCGGCCCGCCGCCCAGGGCAGACGGGAAGGGCCTGGCTGATCTGGCTCCAAGCCGCCGTGATCGTCGCCGCGACGCTCTGGGCCTATGCCCCGGTCCGGTCCGCGGGCTGGGTCTGGGACGATGTCGAGGAGGTGACCCAGAATGCGGTGCTTCGCGATCCCGCGGGGCTGGCCAAGATCTGGTTCGCTCCGGACAGCACGGATTATTTCCCCCTGAAAACCACGGTCGAATGGCTGGAGTTTCGCGCCTGGGGGGACGCCCCGGTGGGGTACCACGCGGTCAACGTGGCCCTTCACCTCCTCAGCGCCCTCCTTTGCTGGCGGCTGTTTTCCCGCCTGGGGGCTGGGCCGGGCTGGATCGGCGGCCTGCTGTTCGCGGTGCACCCGCTGGCGGTGGAGTCGGTGGCCTGGATTTCGGAGCTCAAGAACACGCTGTCGCTGCCGCTTCTCCTGGGCGCGCTGCTCGCCTACCTGGCCTTTGACGAGACCGGATCGCGGCGCGCCTATGCGTGGAGCCTCGCCGCCTTCCTCCTCGCGCTGCTGGCCAAGACATCCGTCGCGATGGCTCCGGCGGTGCTGCTGCTGCATGCGTGGTGGCGCCGTGGCCGGATCACGCGGCGGGACCTGGCCGTGGCCAGCCCCTTTCTCGGGCTGTCGCTGGTCCTCGGGGCGGTCACGGTCTGGTTCCAGGATCACCGGGCCATCATGGCGGGCCACGAGTTCGCGGGCGGCCCTGCGACCCGGTTTCTGGGCGCGGGCCGGGCGATCGCCTTCTATCTCGGCCGGAGCCTCTGGCCGGCGGGGCTGGCCCCGATCTATCCCCGCTGGAATCTCGCGGCGGCGCCGCTGGCCGGCCTCTGGCCCTGGCTGGCGCTGGCCATCGTCGTCGCGATCGGCTGGCGTCGCCGGGCGACCTGGGGCCGGCATCTCCTCCTCGGGCTGGGATTCTTCGTCTTCGCCCTGCTGCCCATCCTTGGCTTTGTGGGCATGTCATACCTCCGCATGGCGCGGGTGGCCGATCATTTCGCCTATGTGTCCCTCGTGGGCGTCATCGGCCTGGTGGTCGCCGGCTTTTCCGCGCTGCCCCGGGCGGCCTGGGTCGCGCTGGCCGGGGCTGCGGCGGTGCTGGCGCTGCAGACCCGCGCCTATGTGGGGGTGTTCCACGATGAGGAGACGCTCTGGACGTACACCCTGGCGCATAATCCGGAAGCGTGGGCGGCGCACAACAACCTGGGCTATGCGCTCTTTCAGGATGGGCGCGTGCCGGAGGCGATTTTCCATTACCGCGAAGCGCTGCGGCTCGAGCCGGAATTCGCCGAGGCGCGGTACAACCTGGGGACGGCCCTGTTGCGCGAAGGGCAGGTGGGGGCGGCCATCGTCGAATATGAGGAAGCCCTCCGGCTGAAGCCGGCTTCCGCCGAGGTCGAGAACAACCTGGCGAGCGCGCTGGCGCAGACCGGCCGGCTGCCGGAGGCTCTGGCCCACTTCCAGCACGCGGTGCGGGTCGAGCCGGACTATGCGGACGGCCATCACAACCTGGGCAATGCCCTCCTGCTCTCGGGGCGGCCGGCCGAGGCCATTGTCGAATACCAGCGCGCGCTTCGGCTCCGTCCCGACGACCAGGCGGCAAAGTCCGGCATCGAAATGGCCGCCCGGGCGCTGCAGAGTCGGCGCCCGTAGGACCATGCGCCGCTTTCGCGACCTTTTCATCGCCGGATTCATGCTGCTGGCCGCGGCCTGGATCTATGCGCCGGCGCTGCATGGCGGGTGGCTGTGGGACGACAACACCGAGATGCCCCAGATGGCCGCCCTCGACGGGCCCGGCGCCCTGGCGCGCATCTGGATCCATCCCGACACGGGCGACTATTATCCGGTCAAGACCACCCTGGAATGGCTGCAATGGCGATGGTGGGGCAACGACACCTTCGGCTACCATCTCACCAACGTCGCCCTGCATGTCGCGGGGGCGCTGCTGCTCTGGCGGCTGCTGCGGCAGCTGGGCGTGCGCTGCGCGCGCTTCGCCGCGCTGCTGTGGGTCGTCCACCCGCTCGTGGTCGAATCCGTGGCGTGGAGCGACGAGCTGAAGAACACGCTGTCGCTGCCGTTCCTGCTGCTCGCGATGATGGCGTATGTCGCCTACGACCAGCGCTGCGGCGCCCGGCCGGCGGCCGGCTGCTATCTGGCCGCGCTGGGCTGCTTTATCCTGGCGATGCTCAGCAAGAGCTCGGTGGTCATGTTTCCGGTCGTCCTCCTGCTCTACGTCTGGTGGCGACGGGGCGCGCTGGGTCGGCGGGACCTCGCGGCCGCGGCGCCCTTCTTCGCGATCTCGCTGGCGCTGGGCATCGTCGCCCTTTGGTTTCAGGAGCGCCACGGGCTGGCCGGCCTCACGATTCCCCTGGGCGGCGCGGCGACGCGGCTGGCGCGAGCCGGCTTGATGGCCGCCAGCTACCTCGGTCACGCGCTGCTGCCGGTGAACCTGATGCCGATCTATCCGCGCTGGACCGTCCGCGCGACGGCGCCGGTCTCGTTCCTGCCCTGGATCGCGCTGGCGGCGGGGCTCACGCTGCTGTGCAACCGGCGCGCCACCTGGGGGCGTCACGTTCTCTTTGGATTGGGCTGGTTTTTCCTGAACCTGGTTCCGGTCCTGGGCTTCGTCACCATCTCGCATTTTCGCTTTACCTGGACCATGGACCACCTGGCCTATCTGCCGCTCGCCGGCCTGGTGGGATTGGGTGCGGCGGCCCTGGGCGCCCTCGAGACGCGGTGGGCGCGGCCGCACCCCGCCTGGCGGTGGGGGGCCATGGGCCTGGCGGCGGCGCTCTGCGCCCTGCTGGCGACGGAAAGCCGCGGCCTGGCGGCGCACTTCCAAAGCGAGGAGGGCTTCTGGCGCTACGCGCTCGAGCGCAACCCCGACGCTTGGCTCGCCCACAACAACCTGGGGAATGTGCTCCTGGCGCGTGGCGAGCGCGACGCGGCCATCGCCCATTTCGAGCGCGCGCTGCAGCTGTACCCCGATTACGCGGAGGGCGAGTACAACCTGGCCCTGGCCGAAGTCGGTGCCGGCCGCCTGAACGAGGCGGTCCGCCACTACGCCGCGAGCCTGCGGCTGGAGCCGCGCAATGGCGATGCGCGCAACAATCTCGGCAATGCCTATCTTCGGCTGGGGCGCGGGCCGGAGGCCGTCGCGGAGTATGCCGAGGCGGTGCGGCTCGACCCCGCCAACGTGGAGGCCCGCTGCAACCTGGGCGTCGGCCTGATGCGGCTCGGCCGGCGCGACGAGGCCGTCGCCCAGTACCGCGAGGCGCTCCGGCTCCGCCCCGATTGCGTGCCCGCCCATATCGACCTGGGAAACATCTGGGCGCAGACCGGCCGGACGGCCGACGCGATCGCCGAATACGAAGCCGCGCTGCGGTTCGCGCCGGATGACGCGGATCTGCGCTTCAATCTCGGGAGCGCGCTGGCGCAGGCCGGCCGGACGACCGAGGCGGCCGAGCAGTTCGCCACGGTCCTGCGCCTGCACCCGGATGACGCCGACGCGCGCGCCAGCCTGCGGCGGCTGCAATCCCCGGCCCCCTGATCCCGCCATGGCCGCGCCCGCCTTCCCCGTTTCGCGCCGCCTCTGGCTGGGCGCCGCCGCGTTGCTGGCCCTGGTGGCCGTGGCGTACCTGCCCAGCGTGCGGGGCGGTTTTCTGTGGGACGATGACGCGTCCCTGACCACGAATCCCGCCATCCGGAGCGAAACCGGGCTGCGGGATTTCTGGCTCACGACGCGGACGCCCGACTATTGGCCGGTGACGGCGACCTCCCTCTGGGCGGAATGGCGGCTGTGGGGCCTCGATGCCACGGGCTATCGGGTGACGAATCTCATGCTCCATGCCGGCTCCGTGCTGCTCCTCTGGGTGGTGCTCCGGCGGCTGCGGCTGCCGGGCGCATGGTTCGCCGCCGCGCTCTTTGCGGTGCATCCGGTGAACGTCGAATCGGTGGCCTGGATCACCGAACGGAAAAACCTGCTGGCCCTCGTTTTCTTCCTGCTCTCGGTCGACGGATTCCTGCGCTGGCGGGCGGGGCGGCCGGCCCGGCCCGGCTCCGGCGGTGGGTATGCGCTCAGCCTGGCCTGGTTCCTCCTGGCCATGCTCAGCAAGGGCTCGGTGGTGATCCTGCCTGTCGTGCTGCTGGGGATCATCGCCTGGGAGCGGCCGCTGCGCGCGAAGGACGCGGTCCTGCTGGCACCCTTCTGGGCGGTGGCGGCAGCCCTGACCCTGGTGAACGTGTGGTTTCAGGGCCATCATCTCCACGCGCACGAGGTGATCCGGAACCTGGGTGCAACCGCCCGCCTGCTGGAGGCGGGGGGAGTGGTCTGGTTCTATCTCGGCCACGCGGTCCTGCCGCTGCACCAGGTGTTCATCTATCCGCAGTGGCAGGTCCGCCCCGGCGCGGCGGCCTGGTGGCTGCCGCTCGCGGCGGCGCTCGCGGTGACGATCCTGCTGTGGCGCCGGGGCCGGGACCGGGCCCCGGCGGCCCGGTGGTGGCGGGGAGCCTGGTTCGCCTGGGGCTTCTTTGGCTTGGCCCTGCTGCCCGTCATGGGGTTCACCGACGTCTACTTCATGAAATTTTCGCTCGTGGCCGATCACTACGAGCATCTGGCGCTGATCGGAGTCGTCGCCTTCGCCGCGGCGGCCGCCAGCGCCGCCCGGCGGCGGAGCCCGGCGCTCGTCCCGACCCTCATGGTGCTCCTGCTGGGAGGCATGACGGTCTTGAGCGCGCGGCGGGCCGCCCTCTTTGGCGACGGCGAGGCGCTGCTGGTCTCCACGGTGCGGGACAACCCGGACTCGGCCATGGTCCACAACAATCTCGGCGTGATCCGCGCCGGACAGGGGCGGCTGCCCGAGGCCGTCGCCGAATTCGGCTCGGCCCTGCGGCTTGAGCCCGGTTACGCGGACGCGGAGCGCAACCTCGGGCTCGCGCTCGCGCGCGAGGGCCGCGCGGACGAGGCGGTCGCCCATTATGAAGCCGCGCTGCGGCTCCAGCCGGATATGGCCGAGGCGCACGATGACCTCGGCAACGCCCTCCTGGTCCTAGGCCGTCCCGCCGAGGCCGTGCCGCATTTCGCGGCCGCCCTCCAGCTGGCACCGGCCGACGCCGAGGCCGAGTGCAACCTGGGGATCGCGCTGGCGCGGCTGGACCGGGTCGCGGACGCCCTGCCGCACTATGAGCGGGCGGTGCAGCTGGAGCCCGGCAATGCGCTGCTCCAGTTCAACCTGGCGAATGCGCTGATGCGCGCGGGGCGGCCGGCGGCCGCGGTCGATCACTATCGGGCCGTGCTGCGGCTGCGCCCCGGCAATGCCGAGGCCCAGTCCAACCTGGCCGAGGCCCTGCGGCTGCGGGCCAGCGGCGGCGGACCCTAGCCCCGTCCTCAGGGCGAATCCGCGGGCAGGACGCCCAGCAGTCGCGCGAACTCCGCCCGCACCGCCGGGGTCGGGGCGGTCTGGAGCCCACGCGTGATCAGTCGGCGCGCGGGGGGCCACTGGCCCTCCCGGGCGTCGATCAGGGCGGTCCGGTACGCGAGCCCGACGCTGCGCGGAAACAGGAGGGTCGCATGGTCCAGGGCCGCGAGATCGCCGGGGAGCGGGGTCATTTCCGTGTGAAACCACAGCTCGGCGAAAAGCTCCGCCGCGTCCGGCAGCGGCGGGAGCTGCTGGCGGCCGGCCAGCAGGGGGTGCAGGATGTAGGCGGTCTGCGTGGAATCGAGGCGGCCCTGGGTGCCCGCCGGCTTGGCCCTGGCTGCGAGATAGCGGATCCGGGCGAGTTCGGCGTAGGCCCGGGGGCGGATCACCCCTGCCTGCACGGCCGCCGTCAGGAGCGGCTCGGCGGCCGCATCGTGCCCCGCCGCGCATTCCCACAATCCCATCGCAGCCAGAAGCCGCGGGTCGCGCTCGCCCTCGTCATAGGCGCGGTGGAAGGTCCGCTCGGCCTCGGCCAGGTACGTCCCGCTCAGTTCGGGATAGGTGGGCTTGACGAAGGCGGTCTCCATTCGCTCCCAGTCGCCCTTGATCCGGGCCACTTCCACCGGCGCGGCCTTCCGCATTTTCAGCGCGAGCGATTCCAGCGGCTGCGCGGGCCGGAGGGTGATCGACTGGCCGGTGGCCCGCGGCAGGTAGCGCCCGAGCTGCGCCCGCACCTCGGCGAATCCCAGCCCGAAATACTGCCGGAACAGCGGCTCGGTCACGGGCTCGTGGCTCGCCTGCTCCACGAATGCGAAAAACGCGGCGCGGCGATCGCCGACTTTTTCATCGAGGCACCAGCGGACAAAGAGGGTGGCCTGGGCGCCCCAGAGGCGGCGGTAGGCTTCGGCTTCGGCGGGAGGCGCCGCCACCATGCGCGGGGCGATCAGGAGGTCCTCCAGGGGCAGGAGGCCCTGGGCGGCGGCGACCGGATCCTTGCGAGCCGCCTTGGCGGCATCGGACGAAACCCATGCCAGCGGGGCGACGTCGATGTCGCGATCGCCGACGTGGCAAAGTTCGTAGAGGCGCATGGTCCCAAGGATGAACCAGGGGGGCAGGGGGGGCGTGCGCCGCTGGAGGAGAAAATTCACGTAGTCGGGCGTGAGCGCGAACTCGGCGTGCGCCATATCGTCGTCGAGCAGCGCGAAGATGGTGTAGGTGTCCGTGTCCTGCAGCCGCAGGTTGGGCAGGGCGTGGACCGGACGCGCGGGCGGGGCCAGGCCCCCGCGGCTCGAGAACGGACGCGCGTCATCCGGCTCCGCGATGGGGTCGGAGTGGCGGTAGAGCTGCGTCAGGACATCCTGGCCGAGCCGGTCCTTCATCTCGTCGCTGCAGAGGATATGGACCAGGGGCACTGAAAAGCGGACCTGGAGCTCCGGGGGCACGAGGGCGCGGAGCACCTGCCGCAGCTGGTAGAACTCCTCCATGAAGTCCTTGGTCGTCGCGTCGGAACAGAGGGAGAGCACCTCAAGGTCCGCGGCGGCCCCGTAGTGCCAGACCAGCGAGTCGCGCGAGCCCAGGACGAGGAGGGGCGGCAGCTCGACCACCCGGTCGGTCCCGGGATCCGCGCCGCGGCCGGTCGCGGGCCGGAGCAGAGCGCCGCACAGGAAAAGGACGGGGAACTTCAGGCCGGAGAGACGGATGGCGCCACGATGCATTTTTGTCCGCCGCTGTCGATCCGGGCGCGGGCCCCTCCGGGCGCCCGGGATCGCTTTTCACGTGACCTGGGGCGGCTGCGGACAAGACTGGTGTTGCTTTCCCGCATGCAACGCCCCCTCCGCACCCGCTGGCTGATGCTGCTCCTGCTCCTGGCCGCGGCGGTCGTGGCCTGCCTGCCGGCCGGGCTGGTGTTCGGGTTCCACGCGGGCGACCTGCCCAGCCAGTTCGTGCCCTGGCGGGCGTTCGCAGTGGCCAGTCTGCGCGCGGGCCATTTTCCGCTGTGGAATCCCTACACTTATGCGGGAGAGCCGTTTCTCGGCGGCGGGCAGTCCGCGCTGCTGTACCCGCCCAACGTTGTTTTCCTGTTCCTGCCGCTGGCGCGGGCGATCAATGGCTCGATCCTGCTGCATCTCGTCCTCCTGGGCTGGGGGCTCGCGCGCTGGGCCGACCGGCGCGGCATCGACGCGGTGGCCGGGGCGGTGGCCGGGGCGGTCCTGGTCTTGAGCGGGGCGGTCTTTCCCCACGTCTACGCGGGCCATCTTTCGAACCTCTGCGCCATGGCATGGACGCCCTGGATTTTGGGCGGCTTTGAGCGCTGGTGGACGGCGAAACGGCCGGGGGGGCTGTTCGAGGCCAGCGGCGCGATCGGCCTGCAGATCCTGGCCGGCCAGTTCCAGTACGTGTTCTTTACCGGCATTGCGGCGGGCGTCTTTGCGCTGGTCTGGACCTGCACGGATCGCGCGGCGTGGCGGCGCGTGCTGCCGGCGGTGGCCGCCTGCTACCTGGTCGGCGCGGCGCTCGCGGCCGCGCAGCTGTGGCCGGGACTGGCGGCCGCGGGGGAGAGCGTGCGGCAGGGCAAGAACTTCGGCTTCTCCAGCATGTTTTCCTTCCCGCTGGACAATTTCGTCACCTTGTTCGCCCCCGGCTTCTTCGGCGATTTCCTGCATCACCGGTACTGGGGCCGCTGGTATATTTCCGAGATGGAGGTTTTCGTGGGCGGGACGGGCGTCGTGCTGATCCTGATCGGGGCCTTCGCGCCGGACCAGCAGCCCCGGGCGCGGCGCGATCTCGTCACCGCCGGCCTGCTTTTCCTTCTCGCCCTGGGCGCCTACACGCCGCTCTTCCGGCTGCTGTTCGATTTCGTGCCCGGGTTCAGCCAGATCCGCGGCATGTCGAAGTTCACCTTTCCCGCGACGATCTTCCTCATGCTCGCCCTGGCCGCCGGGGCGGATGCGATGCTCCGCGGCCGGCCGGTGCGGCGGGGCATCGCCATCTTCAGCCTGGGCGCGGCCCTGGTGCTGGCGATCGGCGGCGTCGTTTTGGCCGCCCAGCCCGAGGGCATCAGCGCCTCCATCCATGATTGGCAGGTGGGGAATCAGGACTACCTGCCTCCGGCGGCGCTGGCGGACCACGGCTTCCTGCAGGGAGCGGGCCTGCGGGCCGCCGTGGCCCTTTGGGTCGCGGCGGGCGTCTTCCTGGTTGTGGGCCTGGGCCTCCTCGGCCTGGGCCGCCGTCCCTGGCTTCGCTGGGTGCTTTTCGTCCTGCTGGGCGGGGAGATGGCGGGCTTCGCCGCGAACAACTTCGCGGTGATGGATCTCGCGCAGGCGACGCCGGCGGCCCTGCGCCGTTTTCTCGACGCCCATCCGGGCGACGACCGGGTGCTGACCCTGACTTCGCCCAGTTCGGGCTACAACGGCGGGTTCCTGCTGGGGGTGTCCGATCTGTGGGGCAACGACCCGTCGCTCCTCCGGCGCTACGCCGAATTCATGACCTTCACCCAGGGGTACAATCCCGACCTGACCTCGCAATACCTCCAGTTCCGCACCATTCCGCCGCTCTATGCGATGCTGCGCTGCCGGTATGCGTTTTTCCTGGGCAACGGCCAGTTCCAGACGATTCCGGCCAAGACCGATCCGATGCCGCGGGTGCAGTTGATCTCGAACACCCGGATCCTGGCGACGCGGAACGAACTCTTTGCCGCGATGGCCCAGCCGACCTTCGACCCGCGGCGGCTCGTGCTGCTGGAGAGCCGGCCGGACCCTTTCCCCGTGCCCAGCGGCGATCCCGGCTCGGTCCGGGTCGTGGATTCCTCCACCTCCGATGCCCTGGAGATCGAGGCCGATGTCCGGAGCCCCGCGCTCCTCCTCGTGACGGACCTCTACACCCGGGACTGGCGGGCGACCGCCCTCGCCGGCAGCGCGCAGGCCTCCTACCAGCTGCTGCCGGCCAACTACATCCTCCGCGCGGTGCCGCTCGCCGCGGGTCATCACCACCTGCGAATCGAGTACGATCCGCCCTCGTTCCGGTGGGGCCTGGGGGTCTCGACGCTCGCGGCGCTGGCCTGGCTCGCGGGCGCGGGGTGGTGCTGGCGCCGCGCGCGGTCCGCCGTTCCGGCATGAAGCGCCTCTCCCGCTCCGGCCTGGTGTTTGCCGCGATCGGCCTCTTGGTCGCCGGCGGGTATCTCCGGATGGCGGCGACGAACGTCACGGAGTGGGGCCAGGCCGACGCCCGGGACGAGGACTACAATCTGCTGGTGGAGGGCTTCCAGGACGGCCACGTCCACCTGCGGAAGGAGGTCCCGCCGGGCCTGGCCCGGCTGGCCGACCCGTTCGACCCGGCGGCCAACGCGGTGTATCGGGCGATTCCCTACAGCCTGGACGATCTCAGCTACTACGGCGGCCGCCTCTACCTGTATTTCGGGGCGGTCCCGGCGCTGCTGCTCTTCTGGCCCTGGGCGGCGCTGACGGGGGACTACCTGTTCCAGCGCACCGCCGTGGCGGTGTTCTGCAGCGCGGGCTTCCTGGCGAGCCTCGCATTCCTCCATGGGCTCTGGCGGCGTCATTTTCCCCGCGTGGGCACCCCGGTGGCGGCCGTCCTGGCCGTGGCTTTGGGCGGGTTGACCAGCGCGCCGATCCTGCTGCAGAAGGCGGACGTGTGGGAGGTGCCCATCGCCTGCGGCTATGCGCTCACGATGGCGGCCCTGTGGGCGGTCGGCCGGGCCCTGGTGAGCCCGCGGCATCGCGGATCATGGATCGCGGCGGCCAGCCTGGCGATGGGGCTCGCGGCGGGCTCGCGGCCCTCGCTGCTGTTTGGCGCGGCCCTCGTGCTCATCCCGGTCGCATGGCCCGGCGGGGCCGATGGACGACAGCGGGCCCGGTGGCTCCTCTGTGCCGCCCTCCCGCTCGGGCTCTGCGGCTTGGCGATCCTCGCCTACAACCAGGCCCGTTTTTCCGGGCCGCTCGATTTTGGCGAGCACTACCAGCTCGGGCTTTACCGGCAGGACAACGCCCGGCACTTCAGCGCCGGTTACCTGGCGTACAATTGCTGGGTCTACTTCCTGCAGCCGCTGTCCTGGAACGGGCATTTCCCCTTTGTCGGCGGTTTCCTGAACCTCTGGCCCGTGCCCGAGGGTCATGCGGCGCCGGAGGATCCCTTCGGCGTCCTGACGACCCTCCCGCTGCTGGGCTGGGCGGGCGCGGCCCTCGCCCTGGCCCGGCGGCCGGCCGAGGGCGGCGCGGGGCTGCGGCCGATCCTCGGGGCGGTCGGGCTGCTCTTCCTCGGCACGGCCGGGACCCTCTGCCTGTTCTACGGCAACTGCAGCCGTTACGAGATGGATTTCCTGCCCGCGCTCGGGCTGCTCTCGGTCATTGGGGTGCTGGCGGCGGAGCAGGCCTCGGCCCCGCGGCCGGCCACGCGCCGGCGGGTGCGCGCCGGCTGGATCCTTTGCGGGGCCGCCTCCGCGGTCAGCCTCGGGCTCCTGAGCCTGGACCATTATGCCGACCAGCGCTTCCGGGTGGGGAACATGCTGATGGGCCGCGGCCGCTTTTCCGGCGCGGTGACGGAATATGAGCGGGCGCTTTGGGCGCATCCCGATTTTTCCGATGCCAGCGGCAATCTCGGCGCGGCGCTCCTGCGCGCGGGCCGCCTTCCGGAAGCCATCGCTCGGGATGAGGCCACGGTGCGGCTCGCCCCCGCGTCGGCGGGGGCCCACTACAACCTGGCGGGAGCCCTCCGCATGGCCGGCCGGCAGGAGGCGGCGGCGGCGGAATACGCCGAGGCGTTCCGACTGCGCCCGGACCTCGCGCCGCGCGCCGGGCCGCCGCGGCCCTAGCGGCCCCTGTGCCGCGGCCATGAACGCGCGCCCGAAATTCCTGCCCGCCTGGGTGCTGCCCGCCGCGCTGATCGTGGGGGGCGGCCTCTGGGTCTATGGTCCGGCCCTGCGCGGGGGATGGGTGTGGGACGATGCGAGCGAAGTGACCCAGAATCCGGTGCTGCGCGATCCGGCGGGCGCGGGGAAGATCTGGGTCGCGCCGGCGGGTGCCGACTATTTTCCGCTCAAGGGCACCGTGCAATGGCTCGAATGGCGCGCCTGGGGCGACCGCCCGTTGGGCTACCACGTGGTCAGCCTCGGTTTGCATCTCGCCAGCGCGCTGCTTTTTTGGCGCGTCCTGCGCCGCCTGGGCGTGCGGCTGGCCTGGGCGGGCGCGCTGCTATGGACCGTGCACCCCCTGGCGGTGGAGTCCGTCGCCTGGGTCGCGGAACTGAAGAACACGCTTTCGCTGCCGTTCTTTCTGGGCGCGCTGCTGGCCTACCTGGACGCCGAGCAGGCGGCCGAGGCCGGTGAGTCCGCGATCGGGCCCTATTTTCTGGCGCTGGGAGGGTTTTTGCTCGCGATGCTGAGCAAGAGTTCGGTTGTGATGTTCCCCGCGGTGCTGCTCTTGCACGCCTGGTGGCGCCGCGGGCGGGTGACCGGGCGCGACCTGGGGTGGACGGCGCCGTTTTTCGCGATCTCGGCGATCCTGGGTGCGGTCACGCTTTGGTTTCAAGCCCACCGGGCCCGGGTGACATGGGGCATTCCGTGGGAGGGCATCGCCAGCCGGGTGGCCGTGGCCGGTCGGAATTTCTTCTTTTACTTGGAAAAGGGCCTCTGGCCGGCGCATCTCCTGCCGCTCTATCCGCAGGGGCGCATCGCGGGGGTCACCGCCGGGGACCTTTTGCCTTGGGCCGGGCTGGCGCTGCTCCTCGTGGTGCTGGCGCGGAGCCGCGCCCGGCCGAGCCGGGCGGCGCTGTTCGGCGTGGGCTTCTTTTTGCTGAACCTGCTGCCGGTCGTGGGGCTGGTCCCCATGGCTTACCTCCACCTGGCATGGGCGGCCGATCATTTTGCCTACGTGCCGCTGCTCGGTTTGGCCGGCTTGGCCGCGGCGGCGCTCGGCTGCCTGCGGCCGCGGAGCGCCGCCGTTGGGCTCGCCCTCGCCCTGGCCGTGGTTCTCGCCGTGGTCGCGCGGGCGCACACGGGCTTTTTCCGCGATGAGGAAAGTCTCTGGTCGCGGACGCTGGCCGGGAACCCGCATGCCTCGCTCGCGTTGAACAACCTGGGGGACGTGCGGAGCATGCAGGGCCGAAACGGAGAGGCCCTGCAGCTGTTCGCGCGGGCGGCCCTTGAAAACCCGGCCGACGCGGATGCCCAATCGAACTGGGGGCTGGCTCTCGCCCTGGCCGGGCGCCCGGCGGAGGCGATTCCGCACGATCGGGCGGCGCTGCGTTTGAATCCCCTTTCCGCGCGGACTTATATACAGCTGGGCAATGCCCTCCTCGCCCTGGGTCGGCCGGCCGAGGCGGAAAGCCCCTACCGCGAGGGCCTGCGGCTCGCGCCCGCCAGCGCGGAGGCCGAGGGCAACTTGGGCGTGGCGCTGATGGCGCTGGGGCAGGCGTCCGAAGCGCGGGCGCATGATGCGGCGGCGGTCCGGCTCGATCCCGCCGCCTTCGCCGCGCGGATCAACCTGGGCAATGCTCTGGCCCGCGCGGGGGAGCCGGCGGCGGCGATCGAGCAGTATCAGGCGGCCCTGCGCCTGGGCGCGGACGGCGCTGCCTTGCATTACAATCTCGCCATCGCCCTCCGGCTCACGGGCCGGCGCGCCGAGGCGATCGAGCAATTCGAGGCGGTCCTTCGGCTGCAGCCCGGGGACGGGGCGGCCCTGCGCCAGCTGGCGGTGCTCCAGTCGGGTGGGTGAGGGCGGCTGCTGAACTGGACGGCGATCGGCCTAGCTGACGGCTTGCGGTCAATCCGGCGGTCCGCCTAGCTGAACCACCCCCATGCGTTACCTCCGGTTTCCCCTGCTGGCCGGCGCCTGCCTCGGCCTCGTTGCCCACGCGCAAACCCCCGCG
>CAIWXW010000105.1 GCA_903916755.1 uncultured Opitutaceae bacterium
CGTACCCCGACCTTTTCCAGCCTTATGGCGGGTTTCCCGACGGGGTGCGGGTCGTCGATGGCCACGTCACCCTGCCGGACCTGCCGGGCATCGGCTTCGAGGGCAAGGCGGACCTCTACCGGGAGATGAGGTCGCTGGCTTCCTGATCCGGGCGCGGGTGGTGGCCGGCCGGGTCCCGCCGGGTCAGGGCACGAACATGACCGGACCGTTGCCCTTGTTGTACTGCCTCATCAACGCGCTCAGCTGCGCGTTCTCCATCTGGTCGGTCTTGAGCACCTGGATCTGGGCGGGGCTGAGGCTCTGCGCGGCGGCCTCGACGATCCGACTGTCGTGCGGGGTCAGTCCGGTCGTGGGATCCACTTCGTTGTAGTTCGCCGGACGGTTGGTCGTGTCCTTGCCGGCGTAGTTGGCGTCGGACAGCGCCTGGACCAGCGCATGGGACTGGTCGGGTGAAAGCGGCGCGCCGGCGTTCGCGAAGTCCGCCGCGTAGTTGTTTTGGACCTGATTCTGAAAGGAAACCTTCATCTGCAGCTGTGCGAGGGTGTTATCGGCATTGGGCCCCATGATGGCTGAGATCTGCTGCTCGGTGTCCTGGGCCGCCTGCTTGATCGCATCCTGCCATTCGGGGGTGCCCCGCTCGATCCCGGCCGCCTCAGCGGCCTGGATCGCGTCGATGCTGCTCATCTGCTTTTCCGCCAGCAGGCCCTTCAGCTTTGCCAGCTGATCGGCGGGCAGGTTGAGCGTCGCCAGGGTGTCGCCGTACATGCGCTCGACATTGCGCCGCATCTGCTTCGCATAAAGACCCAGGTATTCGGGATGATCCTTCAGGATGTCGCCGATATGGATGATTGTGGCGCCCGTGTTGGTCCGGACCGCTTGGGGCCGGTCGCCGTCGCGGCCTTCGCCGCGGCCACCTGGTGCTGCAGGTCGATGATGCGCTTTTGGGCGTCCTCCGCGGCGCTGCCGAGTTGGCTCCGAACCAGCGCGAGCTCCGTCTTCTGGTGGATCACGAGATAGCCGAGGACCAAGCACGCGATCGCCAGGACCGCGGAAAGCCAGGAGGCGGGATGTTTCATGGGGTGGGCGGGACTATAACAATAGCATATGGGGAAACTATTGGGCTGTCGATGTTCCTATAGACTATAGGACATGCGGGTGGTCCGGGCTCTATAATGTAATTGGCCGGAGGGTGCCGGGCGGTGGAACAAGGGGAGGGATGGATCCGCCGCCGCCGGAGGCGCAGCCTTCCGCCTTGGCAGCGCCCGGGCCCCGTGCCAGGGTGCCGTCCCTCCCCATGCCCTCCCCCCAACGTCTGCTCCTCTGCCTCTTGCTTGGGATCGGCGCCGGCCCGGCCGGTGCCGCGACCTATGACCGCCTCTATGTCTTCGGCGACAGCTACTCGGATATCGGTGCCGGCTACGTCGATGGCAATGGGCCGACGGCCGTCGCCTACCTCGCCTGGCAGATGGGCCTGACCTTCACCCATGCGAAGGCGCCCGATGCGGCCGGGAAGAGTTTGGATTTCGCGGTCAGCGGGGCGCAGACCGGCGAGGGTGCGGGGCGCCACGTGAAGGAGGCGCTGCTGGCCTACGGAATGATGAACCAGGTGCGCGATTTCGCGGCCCGGGTAGGGGCGGGGGAGATCCATTTCGACCCGGACACCACGCTCTTTTTCATCGCCGGCGGGTTGAACGACCGCCCCGCCCACCTCAAGACCTACACCGACCAGCAATTTGCCGAGGTGGAGCGCGCCAGCACGGAAAAGACCGTGGCCAACCTGCGCAAGGAGATTGAAATCCTGCAGGGCCTGGGCGGCCGGCACTTCACCGTCGCCCTGCTGCCCACGCACATCCCCTCCTTTGCCGCGGTTGGCCTGCGGCTGAATCCCGCCCTCACGCAGCTGGTGGCGGACACCCATGCCCAACGGGGGATCGATGTCTGGCTCAACCACTGGGGCGCTGACTTCGACGAGATCATCGACCACCCGGCGGCCTATGGCCTGGTCAACACGAAGACGCCCTGCGCGGGCCGGACGATCTTTGACCAGGACCCGACGCCGGTGGCCGATCCCGACACCTATTTCTTCTATCACCAGGGCCATCCCTCCACCGCCGTGCATCGGCGGGTCGGCCAGAAACTGGCCCGGGAAGTCGCGGCGCACACGCCGGACGCCACAAAATAAGGGTGCGCGCCCGCTCCCCCGCCGCTTTATCGCACCCTATGCCGTCGCCCCGCCGTCGCCCTGCCTCCCGCCCCGTTGCCCCTCGTCGCCCGCTGCCGGCCAAGGCCGAACGGCCGCCGACCCTGGCGCCGGCCGCCCTCCGGGCGTGGGCGGAGCGCGGTCTGCGCATCCTGCGCGTCCCGCCGGAAAGCGCCGCGCTCATCGCCTCCAGCCTGGTGCAAACCAGCCTCTGGGGCATCGATTCCCACGGCATCGCCCGCCTCGGGCACTACTTCTCCCGGCTCCAGATCGGATCGATCAACCCCAAGCCGCGTATCCGCGTCACCCGCACCGGACCTTCCTCAGTCCAGGTCGACGGGGGCCATGGCCACGGCATCGTGATCTGCCACCGGGCCGTGGAGGAGGCGGTGGCTCTGGCGCGCAAGTCGGGCATCGGTGTCGTGGGCGTCTCCAATTCCAGCCACGGGGGAGCCATCGGGCTCTATGGCCGGCAGGCGGCGGAAGCGGGCCTGGTCAGCATCGGCTTTACCCACTCGGATGCCTTTGTCGCGCCGCACGGAGGCCGGCAGAAGTTCCTGGGCACCAATCCGATCTGCATCACGATCCCGACGACCGACCGGGCGCGTCCCCTCTGCCTCGATATGGCCACGAGCGCGGTGCCCTATAACCGGGTCGTCAACGCGCGCCGGGAAAAGCGTCCGCTGCAGCCGGGTTGGGCGCTCGACCGCAAGGGCCGGCCCACGATCGACGCCGAGGCGGCGGCCTGCCTGCTGCCCCTGGCGGGCTACAAGGGTTACGGGCTGGCGTTGATGATCGACCTTTTGTGCGGGCCGCTCAACGGCATGCCCTTTGGACCCCATATTCCGAACATGTATGGCGACCTGACCAAGCACCGGAGGCTCGGTTCATTCTTTCTCGTGCTGGATCCCCGCCGCTTCGCGGGCGGCGCCCGGCTGCCGGCCGTGGCGGCCCAGATGGCGCGGGAGGCGCGCGCCCAGCCCCGCGTGCAGGGGGCGAAGGAGATCCTGGTGCCCGGTGACCCGGAATACCGGACGGCCGAGCGGCGGGCCGCCGGCATTCCGATCGAACCCGGTCTTTGGCTGGAATTTGCCTCATGGTCCAATCGCCTCGGCATTCCTGAGCCGCGCTAGATGCGGCGCGACCCGCCGCCCCCTTTACCCTATGAAATCATTGCGCTTCCTTCGCTTCGCCGGCATCGCCTCCCTGCTGGGCCTCAGTATGGCCCTGCCCGGGAGGGCGCAGACGCCCGCCCTTCCCGCCACCGCCTATCGGGCAGACCCGCAAGCCCTGGCAGCCCTGCCTCCCGACCAGCGCACGCGCCTGCAGGCCCTGGATCAGGCCCTGGCCGACCAGACGGCGGCGGTCACCGCCGCGCGCGTGGATCTCGCCCACGCCAGCTTCGCCGAGACGCGGGATGCGGCGGACCTCAGCGCCAAGATCGAAGCCCTGAAAAAGGCGGAACTGGCGCTGGCGGCCTCGCGTGCGGACTACCTCGCCCTCGTCGAGGCGAATGCCGCCGCCCTCGAGCTCGGCCAGCTGGGCTCGCTCGTGGAGCAGGGTCTGCACGGCGGAGCGGCCCCGAGCGCCCGAACCGCGGTCAAGATGGGACGATTCCACCAGCCGACGGCCTTCGATTTTTCGGACCACACCGGCTTCACCCAGATCTTTGACGGCACCTCGCTCGAGCACTGGGACGGGGATCCCAGCGTCTGGCATGTGGCGGACGGGGCGATCGTCGGCGTCTCGACGAAGGAAAAGCCGGTGCGGAACAGCTATATCTCGTATCACGGCACGGTCGCGAAGGACTTTGATCTGAAGCTGGAGATCAAGATCCTTGGTCCCGGCGGCAGCGGCATCCAGTACCGCAGCGCGGTCAACGTGCCGTGGCGGCAGAAGCTGACCCCGGGCCAGCCCGCGCGCAACCTGGCCTGGATGATGACCGGCCCGCAGGCGGACTTTTGGCCGCTGCGGCCGTATTCGGGACAGTTCTACTCGGAGAACACCGAGATGGGCATCGTGGCCTGGCGCGGGCAGCTGGTGAATTCCGCCCCGGGTCAGGGGCCGCGGTTGGTCGGCAGCATCGGCGACCTGAATGAGCTCGAGACCTACGTGCGGCCGAACGACTGGAATCAGTATGAGATCATCGCCCGGGGCGGCACCCTGATCCATGTCCTGAACGGCCAGGTCATGGCGGTCGAGATCGACGACGATCCCGCTTCCTCGAACAATGCGGCGGGACTGATCGGCATCGAATTGGAGGCGACGCCCTGTCAGGTTTTTGCGCGGAAAATCTGGCTGAAAAAGCTGCTCTAAGAGGTCTCGATCTTGCGGAGGGGCGGGCGATCCGGCCGGAGCTTCGGGCATTTTGCAGCCGGGGAGAACCGGCTGCGGCGGTTTGGCCCGGATGGCTTTCCGACTGGGCGCGCCGGCCATGGGCCGGCCTTGGAACCTACCGGCGATCCGGTATCTAATGGCCACGCAATGCTTTCCCAATCCATTGATATTAAATGGCCACAACGGTCATTTTTCGGTCGGTTTGGCGCATGCCCTGCGGGGAGAAGCGATGTTCAGTCGCCGAAAAGCGAAGAAATTTATCACCTCTTCGCCGTCCTTGCGTCTTTCTGGACACAATTGATCGCCTAAGCACGGCTGACACACCCTTTCATTAAGAATACTTATCTAATTTTTACACCCGATGAACGCCAATCCCGATCCGGGACATTCCTCCGTCCTTGAGCCCGCTCCCCGTCACAAGCCGTCCGCCCCGTCCGTCCGTCCAAAGCGGAAGCTCCGGACCGTGGGGGTCATCATCGCCGGCATCGTGATCCTCCTCGGGGTGGTCTGGTGGATGAACCGGGGCCAGGAGCAGAGCGCGCGGGAGCGCGCCAATCGCCCTCGTGGGGGCGGCCGGCGCGGTGGCGGCATGTTCGGGCCGATGCCGGTCCGTGTGCAGTCGGCAGCCCGGGGCGACCTGAACATCTACCTCAACGCGCTGGGGACGGTGACGCCCCTGGCCAACGTGACGATTCGGACCCAGGTCAATGGCCAGCTGATGCAGGTCAATTTCCAGGAGGGGCAAATCGTCAACCGCGGCGACTTGCTGGCGGTCATCGACACCCGGCCCTATGCCGTCGCTCTTGAGCAGGC
>CAIWXW010000106.1 GCA_903916755.1 uncultured Opitutaceae bacterium
AGGCCGCAGCCGCCGATCTCGATCCATTCCTTGTTCACCTTGGGCAGGTGGCGCGCAGTCAGGTCCACCTCGACGCTCGGCTCGGTGTACCCGAAGTAATGCGGCCGGTACCGCGTCACGGTCCCAGGCCCGAGGAGCGAGGCGAAGATGTAGTCGAGCAGCGCCTTGAGGTCGCGGACCGTGACGCGGTTCCGGCCGCATTACTTCGGGTACACCGAGCCGAGCTTCGAGGTGGACCTGACTGCGCGCCACCTGCCCAAGGTGAACAAGGAATGGATCGAGATCGGCGGCTGCGGCCTGGTCGATCCGACCGTCTTCACGGCCGTGGGCTACGATCCGGCGGTCTGGACGGGCTTCGCTTTCGGCATGGGCCTGGAGCGCCTCGCCATGCTGATGTACGGCATCGACGACATCCGCGCCTTTTACCAGAACGACGTGCGCTTCCTGCGCCAGTTCGCCTGACCCGCGCCCGATGAAGTTCTCCCTTACCTGGCTCCGGGACTATGTGGCGCTCGACGCGCCGATCGCCGACCTGACGCGGGCGATCACCTTCCTCGGCTTTGAAGTCGAATCGGTCGTCACCACCGGCGCGCCGCGCCTGGAGTCGGTCGTCGTCGGCGAGGTGCTGACCCGCGATCGCCACCCGAACGCGGACAAGCTGTCGGTCTGCACGGTGGACGTCGGGCCGGCCGGCGGCGTGAAGACGATCGTCTGCGGCGCCCAGAACTACCAGGTGGGCGACCGCGTCCCCGTGGCGCTGCCGGGGGCCGTGCTCCCGGGCGACTTCACGATCAAGCAGTCGAAGATCCGCGGCCAGCTCTCGGACGGCATGCTGTGCTCCGCCCAGGAGCTGGGCTTGGGCGGGGACAGCGGCGGGCTGCTGATCCTGGCGGACCGGCCGGAGCTGGGCCGGCCGATCAACGAGGTGCTGCCGCCGGGCGACACGGTCTTCGACGTGGAGATCACCCCGAACCGTCCCGACTGCCTCTCGCACCTGGGCCTGGCGCGCGAGCTGGCGGCCTGGTACCGGCGCGACCTGGCGTTTCCGCCGGCGAAGTTCCGCGGCGAGACCGCCGGCGAGCGGCGCGACCTCCTGGGCTCCGTCAACGTCCTCTCGCCCGAGGACTGCCCCTTTTATTCCGCGCACATCATCACCGGCGTGACGATCGGGCCCAGCCCCGGCTGGATGCAGGACCGCCTGCGCGCGGTCGGCCTTCGCCCCGTCAACAACGTGGTCGATGCGACCAACTACGTCATGCTGGAGTTCGGCCAGCCGCTGCACGCCTTCGACGCGCGCCAGCTGGCGGGCGCCCAGATCAACGTGCGCCGGGCCGGCCCGCGCGAGCCCATCGTGACCCTCGACGGCAGGGAGCGGGTGCTGAACGACGGGATGCTCGTGATCGCGGACGCGGAGCGGCCCGTGGTCGTGGCCGGCATCATGGGCGGGATGGATTCGGGGGTGAGCGCCGAGACGACCGACCTCGTGCTCGAGGGCGCGATCTTTCGGCGCCAGGGCGTGCGGGCGACCTCCCGGCGGCTGGGCCTTTCGTCGGATTCCTCCTACCGCTACGAGCGGGGCGTCGACCCGCATATGGCGCTGGACGCGGCCCGGCGCGCGGTCGACCTGATCCTGGCCTCGGCCGGCGGCCAGGTGGCGGGCCCGGTGCACCGCGTCGGCGGCGACGTGCCCTGGCGCCGCGAGATCCAGGTCCGGCCGGGCTTCATCCGCGAGCGGCTGGGCTTCGACATCCCCGACGCCGAGATGAGGGAGTCGCTGGAGGCGCTGCAGCTCTCCGTGGAGCGCGAGGAAGCCGATCATGCCGGGCACGCCGTCTGGACGGTCGCGATCCCGAGCTGGCGCGACGATCTCGACCGGCCGATTGACCTGGTCGAGGAGGTCCTCCGGCTGCACGGGACCGAGCGGATCCCGCCGGCTCGCGTCATGGCGCCCGGGCTGATCGGCGACGACGCGCCCTCCGTCCTCTACCTGCGCCGTGTGACGGACTACCTGGTGGGCCACGACTTCCACGAGTGCGTCAACCTCACGCTCCGGCCCGGCGCCGAGCTTCGCACCTGGGTGTCGGAGACCGCGGCGCTCGAGCTGGCGCTGGCCAATCCCTTCGTCGCCGACCAGTCGCACCTGCGGCCGACCCTGATCATGGGGCTCTTGGACACGCTGAAATTGAACCAGTCGCGGGGCGTCGCGGTGACGCGCCTGGCCGAGACCGGCCGGACTTTCGTCGAGCGCGACGGCCAGAACTACGAGTGCATCGCGGCCGGTTTCATCGTCGCCGAGGATCCGGCGCGCCGCTGGCTCAAGCGCGAGCCGGTGGATTTTTATGCGGCCAAGCACCACGTGCAGGCCCTGGCTCTCGCCGCCGGCATTGACCTCTCGCGTGAGCCGCTGGCGCCGGCGACCGGGCCGTTCGACGGCTGGCAGGAGGGGCATTCGGCGGCCGCCGGCACCCTCCGTGACGGCTGGGTGGCGCGCTTCGGCCTCCTCAACCTGGCCATGGTCCGCTCGCTCGGCATCACCGGCCAGGTCTACGCCGGCGTTTTCGCGCTGCTGCCCGAGAAGCTCCCGGTCGGCGCCGCCCGCCGCCGGCACAAGGACTTCAGCCTCTTCCCCGCCGCGCTGCGGGACCTGGCGCTGGTGGTCGACACGGACGCCCCGTCCGGCGAGGAGCGCCGCGCCCTGGCGAAGATCGCGCGCGCGGCCGCCGGGAGCCTGTCGGTCGAGGAGGTCGAGGTTTTTGACGTCTACCGCGGCGAGGGGCTGCCCCCGGGGAAGAAGAGCCTGGCCTTCTCCTTTGTCTTCCGGTCCGCCGAGCGCACCCTGACGGATGACGAGGTCAACGCCGTCTTCCAGAAGATCCAGCGGGACATCACGGCCGCGACGCCGTACCAGATCCGGCAATAGCCCCGCCATGGCCGCGCCCTCCGATCTCGATCTCGACCACGTGGCCCGGCTGGCGCGGCTCGCGCTGACGCCGGAGGAAAAGGCGCGGTTCGCGGGGCAGATCGGCGACATCATCGCCTATATCGCCCTGCTGAAGGAGGTCGACGTCACCGGGGTCGAGCCCACCGCCCACGCCTTCCCCGTCCACAACGTCTGGGCCGAGGACACCGCGCAGTCGAGCCTGCCGGTCGAGGCCGCGCTGCGGAACGCGCCCGCGCAGCGCGACCACATGATCGCCGTGCCAAAGGTCATGGAATGAAGCCGTCGGACGGGGCCCTTTTCTACCAGCCGGCCGGCGTGCTGGCGGCGCGGCTCGCCGCGCGCGAGCTCTCCGCGGTCGAGCTCATGCAGGCGGTGATCGACCGCACCCGGGCGGTCGACGGCCGGGTGCAGGCCTTCAATTCCTACGATGCCGATGACGCGCTGGCGCAGGCCCGCGCCTCCGACGAGCGCCGCGCGGCCGGCGCCGCCCGCGGGCCGCTGGACGGCATCCCCGTCGGGCTCAAGGACGTGATCGC
Source organism: uncultured Opitutaceae bacterium (assembly GCA_903916755.1). Classification (GTDB taxonomy): domain Bacteria; phylum Verrucomicrobiota; class Verrucomicrobiia; order Opitutales; family Opitutaceae; genus Palsa-1447. The sequence continues at coordinate 3,478 of CAIWXW010000106.1, forward strand.
GGTCGAGGGGCAGCCCCTCACGGCCTCGAGCAAGATGCTGGCGAACTTCGTCTCGCCCTACGACGGCACCGTGACCCGCAAGCTCAAGGCGGCCGGCGCGGTCTGCTGGGGGCGGCTCAATCTCGACGAGTTTGCGATGGGGTCCTCCACCGAGAATTCCGCCTTTCACACCACGGCCAATCCGTGGGACCTGAGCCGCGTGGCCGGCGGCTCCTCCGGCGGCAGCGCCGCGGCCGTGGCGGCGGGCGAGGCCATCGTCAGCCTGGGCTCCGACACGGGCGGCTCCATCCGGCAGCCGGCGGGGCTCTGCGGGGTGGTGGGCCTCAAGCCGACCTACGGCCTGGTGTCCCGCTACGGCCTGATCGCCTTCGCCTCCTCGCTGGACCAGATCGGGCCTTTTGCGCGCACGGTCGAGGACGCCGCCCTCACCCTCGGCGCCATCGCGGGCCACGACCCGCTCGACTAGACCTCCCTCTCCGTCGAGATCCCGGACTACCGCGCGGAGCTCGCGCGCCGGCGGGGCCCCTGGAAGCTCGGGATCCCGCAGGAATACTTTGGCGGCGGGCTCGACCCGGAGATCGGGGCCGCGGTCGAGGGCGCGATCGCCCACTACCGGAAGCTGGGCTGCGAGATCCGCGAGATCTCGCTGCCGCACACCCAGTATGCGGTCGGAGCCTACTACATCATCGCGACGGCCGAGTGCTCCTCCAACCTCGCCCGCTATGACGGCGTCCGCTATGGCCACCGGTCGGCGGCGGCGACCGACATGGTCGACCTGTATTTCCGCTCGCGGGCCGAGGGCTTCGGCGACGAGGTCAAGCGCCGGATCATCCTCGGCACTTATGTGCTGAGCAGCGGCTACTACGATGCGTACTACCTGCGCGCCCAGAAGGTGCGGACCCTGATCCGGCAGGATTTTCTCGTGGCCTACCGCGAGGTGGACGCCATCCTCACCCCGACGTCGCCGACGCCGGCCTTCCCCAAGGGCGAGAAGACGACCGATCCCCTCGCGATGTACCTGAACGACATCTATACGATCGGCGTGAACCTGGCCGGCCTCCCCGGCCTGAGCCTGCCCTGCGGCTTCACCCGGGGCGGGCTGCCGATCGGGCTCCAGATCATCGGCCAGCCCCTGCGCGAGGCGGACGTGCTCGCGATCGCCCACGCCTACGAGCGCGACCACGACTGGTCGGCGCGCCATCCCACGCTCTAGGCCATGAATTACGAAGCGGTCATCGGTCTCGAGGTTCACGTCCAGGTCCGGACGAATTCGAAGATGTTCTCCCGTTCGGCCGTCGGCTACGGCCAGCCCGAGAACTCCCTGACCGATCCGGTGGTGCTGGCGCTGCCCGGGGCGCTCCCGGTCATGAACCGCGCCGCGCTGGACCAGACGGTGAAGGCGGGGCTCATGCTCGGCTGCGCCATCGCGCCCGTCTGCAAGTGGGATCGGAAGAACTATTTCTACCCCGACTCGCCCAAGAACTACCAGATCTCCCAGTACGACCAGCCGCTCTGCCTCGGTGGCTCGGTCGAGATCGAATTGCCCGGGCCCGCGCGCAACGTGATGGGCGAGCACAAGCGCATCCCCCTGACCCGCATCCATCTCGAGGAGGACGTCGGCAAGCTTAACCACGGCGCGGGCGGGTCGCTCATCGACTACAACCGCGCCGGGACGCCGCTGATGGAGATAGTATCCGAGCCGGCGATGCGCAGCGCGGAGGAGGCCTTCGCCTACCTGACGGCGCTCAAGGCGATCATGATCTACGGCGGCATCTCCGACTGCGACATGGAAAAGGGGCAGCTGCGCTGCGACGCTAACATCTCGATCCGGCCGGCCGGGGATCCCGGGCTCGGCACGAAGGTCGAGCTGAAGAACCTCAACTCGATTGCCTTCGTCCGCGACGGCATCGCCCATGAGATCAAGCGCCAGCTCGGCGTGGCGGAGCGCGGCGGGACGATCGTGCAGGAGACGCGCGACTACGACGGCCAGACCGGCCGGTCGCAATCGCTCCGCTCGAAGGAGATGGCCCACGACTACCGCTATTTCCCGGACCCCGACCTGATGCCCGTGCGGGTGGACGAGGCCTGGAAGGCGCGGCTGCAGGCCGAGGTCCCGGAGCTGCCCTTCGACAAGCAGCGCCGCTTTGCGGAAACCTACCAGGTGCCCTACACCATCACCTCGGTGCTGGTGCCGGACCCGGCATTGGGCGCCTATTTTGAGGAAATCGCGCGGCTGAGCGGCGAGGCGCAACTGGCCGGCAACTGGATCATCAACACGGGGCTGCAGTTCATCAACGAAGGTCAGGTGGCTTCGGTGGCGGAGCTGCGGGCGAAGATTCCGCCGGCCCGGGCCGCCGAGTTCATCCGGGCCCGGGCGGCGGGGATTGTTCCCAGCACGGCGACCGCCAGCGTCAGCTCCCGCCTGCTGACCAGCCCGGCGACGCTGGGGGAGATCATCAAGGAACAGGGCCTGGATGCGAAGGCCGACGCCGGCGAACTCGAGCAATGGTGCCGGACGGCGATCGCCGAGAACGCGAAGGCGCTGGCGGACTTCAAGGCGGGCAAGGACAGCGCCATCAACGGGTTCAAGGGCTCGGTCATGAAGGCGGCCAAGGGCAAGGCGGACCCCAAGCAGGTCGACGCCGCCCTGCGGCGGCTGCTGGCCCAGGCCTGAAGGGGGGAGGCTTGCGCCTCCGCCCGGAAGGGCTCGGCCTCGGGCCCATGGCTTCCTCCTCCGGCTCCTCCCTTACCCGCCGCGAGGCGGTCAAGATCCTCGGTGCGGGTGCCGCACTCGCGGGTCTCGGCGTCATGACCAAGACCGCCCGGGCGCAGGTCCCGTCGGCGCCCGTCGGGGCCGGCGCCACCGCCCAGCCATTCGTGCTCCCGGAACTCGGCTACGCGGTCGACGCCCTGGAGCCCCACATCGACGCGCGCACGATGGAAATCCATCACGCGAAGCACCACCAGGCCTACATCACCAACGCAAACAAGGCCCTGGCGGACCACCCGGAGCTGCATGGGCTGACCGCCGAGGAGCTCCTGGCGAACCTGGGCGCGGTGCCGGAGTCGATCCGGATGGCCGTCCGGAACAATGTCGGCGGCCACGTGAACCATTCGTTTTTCTGGAAGCTGCTCGGCGCGGATGTGGCGCACGCGCCGCTCACCCCGCAGACCTTCGGCCCGCCGGAGCCGCTGGGTGACGCGATCGGCCGCCAGTTCGGCTCCTTCAAGGGCTTCCAGACCCAGTTCGCGGACGCCGCGATGAAGCGCTTCGGCAGCGGCTGGGCCTGGCTCGTGGTCAAGCAGGGGAAGCTCGGGCTGGTGGCGACGGCGAACCAGGATTCGCCGCTGAGCGAAGGCGCCGTGCCGCTCGTCGGCCTGGACGTGTGGGAGCATGCCTATTACCTCAAGCACCAGAACCTGCGCGCGGATTATGTCGCGGCTTTCTGGGCGGTGCTCAACTGGCGCCAGGCCGAGGCCAACTACCGCGCCGCGCTCGCCAGCTGAGCCCGCGCGGAGTTGCTTCGGGCCCCGCGCCGTGCCATAACTGGAGGGAATGCAAGACCTCGAATTCGCCGAAATCGTCGCCCTGATCTGCAAGGAGGATGGGCGGTACGATCGTCGGGCCTACGACTTTGTGCGGCTGGGCCTCGACCAGACGGTGAAGGAGCTCCGCCGGCGCGAATCCGGCAAGCCGGAGGGACAGCGCCACGTGTCCGGCCCGGAGCTGCTGCAGGGGCTGAGGACCTATGCCCTCGACCAGTTCGGGCCCCTGGCCAAGACGGTGCTGAACGCCTGGGGCGTCCGCCGCTGCCGGGATTTCGGCGAGATCGTCTTCAATTTGATCGAGCACAACGTCTTCAGCAAAACGGAGAGCGACCGCCGCGAGGATTTTGACGGCACCTTCGATTTTGACGAGGCCTTCGTGCAGCCCTTCCTCCCGCGCCGCCCGCGGGCGGACGCTGCCGTGGAGTCGGCGTAGCCTTTCCCGTGGCCCAACCTCCCTCCGTCTCCGCGGACCTGCGTCTGCTCGATCCCCTCTGGCAGGAACCCGTCCTGCGGGAGATCCTCCCCAATGGCCTGACCCTGATCCTCAAGCCGGACCGCTCGGCCGCCCTCGCCTCGGTCCAGGTGTGGGTCAAGACCGGCAGCATCCACGAGGGCGCGCGCCTCGGCGCGGGCCTGTCGCACTACCTCGAGCACATGCTCTTCAAGGGCACGCCCAAGCGCGCGGGCCGCGAGATCTCCGCCGCGGTCCAGGCGCACGGCGGCTACATCAACGCCTACACGACCTTCGACCACACCGTCTATTACATCGACCTGCCGAGCGAGCACGCGGGCGTGGCGCTGGACATCCTGGCCGATGCGGTCCTGCACTCGACCCTGCCGGCGGAGGAGGTGACGAAGGAGAAGGACGTCATCCTGCGCGAGATCGCGATGACCCGCGACGATCCCGACTCCCGGCTCTGGGAGGCGCTGTTCGCGACCTCGTTCCGCGAGCATCCCTATCGCCACCCGATCATCGGGCACCGCGATGTTTTCGCCGCGACGACGCGCGACGACCTGATGGCCTACTACCGGTCGCGGTACAACCCCGAGAACCTGGTGGTGGTGGTGGTGGGCGACATCGATCCGACCGCGCTCCGCGCGGCCGTGGAGACCCATTTTGGCGCCGCGCCCCGGACCGGCCTCGCGCCCGTGTTCGTCCCGCCGGAGCCGCTGCAGCTCGGGCCCCGCGAGGACCGCCGCCGCGAGGACGTCGAGGTGGCCCGCGGCACGATGGCCTGGCCGATCCCCGGCCTGACCCACCCGGACTCACCCATCCTCGGCCTCCTGGCCATGGCGCTCGGCCACGGCGACAGCTCGATCCTCTGGCGCGAGGTGCGGGAGAAGGCCCGCCTGGTGCACGCGATCGACGCCTCGAGCTGGAATCCCGGCTCCAGCGGGCTCTTCTGCGTCGCCTTCACCTGCGACGGGCCGAAGCGCGCCGCCGCCGAGAGTGCGATCGCGCGCGCGCTCGAGCGCGCCGCGCGCCGCGGCTTCACCGCCGCGGAGGTCCGCCAGGCCGTCCGCCAGCTCGTCGTTGGCGAAATCAACACCCGCAAGACGATGAGCGGCCAGGCCTCGCGGCTCGGCGTCGCCGAGGTCGTCGTCGGCGACCTGGGCTACAGCCGCTCCTATTTTGAGCGTCTGCGCGGGGTGGGTCCGGCCGATCTGCGGCGCGTGCTGCAGGCCTATCTCCGGCCCGAGCGGCGGACCTCGGTCTCGATCGAGCCGGCGGCGGCCGGCATCCCCGATTTTGAGGAGACGGTGCTGCCCTACGGGGCCCGTCTTCTGCTGCAGTCCGACCGCCGGCTGCCCAACCTTCACCTGCGACGGGCCGAAGCGCGCCGCCGCCGAGAGTGCGAT
>CAIWXW010000107.1 GCA_903916755.1 uncultured Opitutaceae bacterium
GTTACATTTTCATTTGAACGGGCAATGACGGTACTGGCACGACTCTGTTCCCGGGTTGAGGTGCGCAGATGGACGGTAAGATTTTTCATCCGCCCCATTGCCGCAGATATCATCTCCGTTTCGCGGGAGTGTTCTCGCGATGAAGCGGCAATATTACTCACCATGTTTTCAACGCTTTCCATTGCTTCACGAATACTCTGGCTTCCACGCGCCTGCTCAACGGTCGCTATTCCTTCAGCGAAGCCCAGGCCACGTCGATCCTCGAACTGCGCCTCTACCAGCTGACCGGGCTCGAGCGCGGCAAGATCGAGGCGGAATACCTCGCCCTGATGAAGGTCATCGAGGAGCTCCGCGCCATCCTGGCCTCCGAGGCCAAGCTGCTCGCGCTGATCAAGCAGGAGCTCCTGGAAATGAAGGAGAAGTATCCCTCCCCCCGCCGGACCGAGATCGTCGCCGCCGCCGGCGAGTTCCGGATGGAGGACGTGGTCCCGAACGAGGGCTGCGTCATCACCGTCTCCCACCTGGGCTTCATCAAGCGCACCCGCGTGGCCGACTACCGCTCGCAGAAGCGCGGCGGCAAGGGCGTCATCGGCGCCGAGACCTACGACGAGGACTTCGTCGAGCATCTCTTCACCGCCAGCACCCACGATTATATCCTCTTCCTGACCAACACGGGGCAGTGCCACGCCAAGAAGGTCTACGACACCCCGGAGGGCACCCGCGCCTCCAAGGGCAAGTCCGTCTCGAGCTTCCTGCGCCTGGCCGAGGGCGAGAAGATCGCCGCGATGATCTGCGTCAAGAATCTGGACGACACCACCCATCACCTGGTGATGGCGACCCGCAACGGCGTGACCAAGAAGACGGCCCTGTCCGACTACGGCAACGCCGTCCGCGAGGGCGGGCTGCGCGGCATCAAGCTGGAGGAGGGCGACATCCTGGTCGGCTGCGTCATGACCAACGGCGCGAACGAGATCATCCTGGTCAGCTACAAGGGCCAGGCCGTCCGCTTCAACGAGGAAGGCCTCCGCGACCAGGGCCGCGACACCGTCGGCGTCACCGGCATGCGCTTCAAGCTGCCCGGCGACTACGTCAAGGCCATCGAGGTCTGCGACCCGGCCTCCCGCCTGCTCGTCGCCCGCGAGGATGGCATCGGCAAGCGCACCCTCTTCGAGGAATACCGGCTCACCAGCCGCGGCGGCACCGGCGTCATCGCGATCGACCTGCCGGAGGACGGCTCGGTCAACGTGGCGGGCGCCCTGAGCCTCCACGAGGACGACGAAGTCATGCTGCTCACCGCCAAGGGCCAGAGCATCCGGACGCGGGTGAGGGAAATCCGGGAGACGGGCCGCGGCGCCAAGGGCGTCCGGCTGGTCACCCTGGAGCCCGGCGACAAGCTCCTCAGCATCGCCCGCATCGTGGAGACGGAGGAGGAGGCGCTCCTCGGCACCGCCGACACGCCGACGCCGGCATGATCCGGGCCCTCGTCTTCGACTTTGACGGCCTGATTCTCGACACGGAGTCGGCGCTCATCGGGGCTTATGAGGACCAGCATGCGCTCCATGGGCTGCCCTTTGACCGCGCCCGCTTCCTGGAGAGCGTCGGCCATGCGGACTACGCCTTCGATCCCTGGCACGCCTTCGAAAAGCGGGCCGACCGCGCCGCCCTCGAAGCGGAGCGGCGGAAGCGGAACCGCGAACTCGAGCTGCTCCTGCCCATCCTGCCGGGCGTGACGACACTTTTGGAGGCCGGACGGGCCGCGGGGCTGCGGCTGGGAGTCGCCTCCAACTCCCGCCATCCGCACGTGGAAGGCCATCTCCAGCGCTTGGGCCTCCGGGGCTATTTCGAGTTCTTCGCCTGCCGGGAGGACGTGCCCTCCCCCAAGCCCGAGCCGGATGTCTACCGGCTCGTGCTCGGCCACTTCGGGCTGCGCGGCCACGAGGCCATCGCCTTTGAGGATTCCCAGACGGGGATCCTGGCCGCGACGCGGGCCGGGATGCACACGGTGGCGGTGCCGGGCCCGTCTACCGTCCACCACGACTTCGCCCAGGCGACGATGCGGGTCGCCTCGCTCGCGGACGTGGCGCTGCCCGACCTCCTGGCCCGGCTCGGGTCAAAATAGCTCGTCCTGCACCAGTCCCTCGCGGCGGCGGGGATCCAGGATGCTGAAGGTCAGCAGCTGCCTCACCGTCAGGCCCGCATAGCGCTCGTCCCGCGCCAGGACGGCGAGCAGCAGCGCCCCCGCCAGGGCGTCATAGAGGGCCGCATGGTACCCGCGGCGCCCGGGGGGACAGTGGACTTCGGCGAGGGCGTCCAGTTCGGCCTGCAGGCCGCAGGCCGTGACAATATCCTCAAGGCCGCCCGAGCCGAGGCCCGGTCGGATTTGCGCGTAGATGCGGGCAGAATCGATCCAGGGGCCCCAATCAACGAGCTGAGCGCCAGCGCGCGCGAAGTCCGGCGAGCTCCGCGGATAGGGCCAGACCGATTTTAGCAGGCTGTTCTCGGCGCCGGCGTAGTGCGCCGCCAGCGGCCCCCGCTCCCGCAGTCCGGCGAAATACTCCCAGTCGGCGGCGAGCGGGGGCTGAGCGGCAATGGCTTCAGCGCGCAGCCCATGCACGGCCGTGTCCTCCGGGCGCACCCGGCCGGTCGCGGCGCAGAGCCGGGTCCTGGTTTCCGTGACGCGCCCGCCGAGCAGCGTGGCCACGCCATACTCCAGGACCCCCGAGCCGAGGCTGCCCTCGAAATCGACGAAGAAGATGGGCTGCTCGGTCCAACGCATCGGGGCCGGCTACCGGGGATTGGGCGGCGCCGAGGCCACATAGCCTTTGCCCACGGCATCGGCCACGACGGCCACGACCGCGCCCTCCAGCAACCGGCGCAGGTCCTCCCGCTGCAGGATGGCCTCCTCGTCGATCTGGCTGCTGCCGAGCGGCAGCGGCACGACCGCCGCCTCGATGATCCGGGCGGACATGGTCGCCAGCACCTCGCGCAGCGAATCCAGCGCCCACGACGAGCCCCGCGAGGCGTGCAGGATCGCGACCGGCTTGCCCGCGAAGGCCGGGTCGCTGACCAGCCAATCGAGGGCGTTCTTGAAGGAGCCGGGCAGGCCGTGGACGTACTCCGGCGTCGAGATCACGAGCACGTCCGCGTGGGCCACAAGGCTGCGAAGGGAGGAAACCTCGGCCGGCAGGGGTTCAAAGTCCGTGTCGGGGTTGAAATGCGGCAGCGAGCCCAGGCGGTCAAAATGCTCCACCCGCACCCCTGGCGGCACCAGGCGCGCGAAGGCGTTCAGCACGGCCCGATTGGAGGATCGGGCGCGGAGGCTGCCGCAGAGCGTTAAGATTCGCATCGGAAGGAGAGTTTGATCAGCTTTTACCGACCGCCCGGCGATCATGAAAACAATCGCAACCTATGGCAAACTGCAGGACGCCTTCATGGCGCGGGCGCGGCTGGAGGCCTCGGGGGTCGAGGCTTTCATTCCGGACGAGCTCAGCGCGTCTTCCGGCTGGGCAGTGCTCCCGGGTTTCGAGGGCATTCGACTGCAGGTGAATGAGGCGGATTTCGCCCGGGCGACCCAGGTGCTCGGCGAGCCGCCGGTCCGCTGAGTCGGTCCGGGGCGCTTCTGCGCGCTTTAACTTTCCAATCCGTTCGCATTCACTCTCCGTCGTGGATCTGGAGCCCTATCGCGCGTTCATGACCGAGCTCGCCGCCAAGAGCGGCGATTTCATCCGGCCCTTCTTTGCCCAGCCCGGCCTGGCGGTCGAAATCAAGGCGGACCAGACGCCGGTGACCCTGGCCGACCGGGGCGCCGAGGAACTGATGCGCGCGATGATTGCCCGGAAGTTTCCGCGGCACGGCCTGCGCGGCGAGGAGTTCGGCGATGAAAATCCCGACGCCGAGTTCACCTGGGTCCTCGATCCTATCGATGGCACCAAGTCGTTCGCCTCGGCCTGCCCCCTTTTCGGGACGCTGATCGCGCTGGTGCACGAGGGACAGCCCGTCCTCGGGGCCATTCACCAGCCGGTCCTGCGGCAGCTCGTTATCGGCGACGGCCGGACCACCACCCTCAACGGGCGGCCCGTCCGGATCCGGCCCTGCGCGCGGATCGAGGACGCCACCCTCCTGACCAGTGATCCGCTCAATCCGGCCCGCTATCGCAACGGGGCCGCCTTCGAGGCGGTGGCCAGCCGCGCCAAGCTCGTCCGCACCTGGGGCGACTGCTATGGCTACCTGCTGCTCGCGACCGGGTGGGCCGACGCCATGTGCGACCCGATCATGAATCCGTGGGACATCCAGGCGCTGGTCCCGGTGGTCCGCGGCGCCGGCGGCGTGATTTCCGACTGGCAGGGCCGGGATCCCGTGCAGGCGGACTCGATCGTGGCCGCCGGCATCGACCTGCACCCGCGGCTGATCGCGGAGCTCAATCCTTAGGGCGGCCGCTTGCGTCTAGCGCGCGCGCGGCGTCATCTCCGCGGTGACGACTGAGGTCATGCCGCCGCGGCCCTTCCAGTTCGAAACCACCTTCAGCTGCCGCGGGGCCAGCGCCGCGACCAGGTCGTCGCAGATCTTGTTGGTCACCGCCTCGAAGAAGATGCCCTCGTTGCGAAAGGCGTGGAAGTAGAGCTTGAGGGACTTCAGCTCGACGCAGTTCTTTTCCGCCACGTAGCTGACCGTGATCTCCGCGAAGTCGGGATGGCCGGTGATCGGGCAGACCGAGGTGAACTCGTGATGGGTGTGCTCGATCACGTAGTCGCGCTGCGGAGCGGGATTGGGAAAGGTTTCGATGAGCTTGGGATTGGCCATGGGAAGAATCAGAAGGACGCGATGCGTTTATAATATCCGGCAAACCAGAAAGTAAGGGCCTGGCACCTTAGCTCGCCGTCTCGGTGAATCGGCTCTCGCGGATCACCGTGATCTTGATGGTGCTGGGATACTGCAATTCGCTCTCGATCCGTCGGCGCAGTTCCTTGGCAATCTCCCGGGCGCGGTCGTCGGTCACCTGCTGCGGCGACACCACCACGCGGATTTCGCGGCCCGCCTGGATGGCAAAGGCCTGCTGGACGCCCTCGAGCGTCATCGCGAGCTTCTCCAGTCGGTCGAGCCGCTGGATGTAGCTGGTCATCGACTCCGCGCGGGCGCCCGGGCGGCTCGCGGAAATCGTATCGGCCAGAATCACGAGGCCGGCATAGATCGTCTCCGGCTTCACTTCCTCGTGATGCGCGGCCACCGCATTGACGACGATCGGCGTCTCGCCGTGGCGCTTGATGAAATCGGCGCCGATCGCGGCATGGCTGCCCTCGGCGTCGCCGGAAACCGCCTTGCCCAGGTCGTGCAGCAGGCCGGCGCGCTTGGCGATGTTCGGATCGAGGCCCACCTCGCTCGCCAGCAGCGAGGCGAGGAACGCCGTCTCGACCGAGTGATCGAGCACGTTTTGATTGTAGGAGAACCGGTAGCGGAGCTTGCCGAGCAGCTTGATGATCTCGGAGCTCAGGCCGTTGATGTTGAGCTTGGTGACCGCGTCCTCGCCCGCCTGCGTCGTCACAAGATCGATTTCCTCCTGCGACCGCTTCACCGCCTCCTCGATGCTGGCCGGATGGATCCGGCCGTCCGCCACCAGCGCCTCGAGCGCGACCCGCGCGATCTCGCGGCGGACGGGATCGAAGGAGGACAGGAGGACCAGCTGCGGCGATTCGTCGATCAGGAGCGTGACGCCCGTCGCCGCCTCAAAGGCTTTGATGTTCCGGCCCTCGCGGCCGATGATGCGGCCCTTCATGTCCTCGGTGGGCAGGTGCACGAGGGTCGCCGTCAGGTCGCTGTTCGGCTTGCTCGCGATCCGCTGCATGGCGGCGATCAGGATGCGGCGGGACTGGTTGTGGAGTTCCTGCTCGGATTTCTCGATCGTCTCGCGGCGCAGCGCGCGGAGCTCGTCCTGGGCCTCGAGGAGCACCTCCTCGCGGAGGGCCTTCTTGATTTCCTCGGCGTCCATCTGGGAGACGCCCTCGAGCCGCTTGCGGACGCTCTTCGAGAGGGCGCGGATAGCGTCGCGGGCCTGGCGGATCGCGGCGTTCTCGCGGTTGATCCGCTCCTGCCGCTGCTCAAGCTGGTAATCGAGGAGCGCCAGCGATTCCTCATGCGCGCGGATTTCCCGGAGCCGAACATCGGCTTCGATCTCGCGGCGGTCGAATTCCCGGTTCAGCTCGGCGCGGCGGTCCTGGACCTCGCCCTCCGCCTTCTGCTTGAGCTCCTCGCCCGCCACCGCCGCCTCGCGGCGCGCGACTTCGATCAGCTCGCTGGCCTGCTCGTGGGCGATCCGGCGGGTCTGCCGCGTCATCATCCAGACGATGAAGAAACCGGTGGCCATCCCCGCGAGCAATGCGACCGCCAGCGACCAATCAAACGTGTCGCTCTCGGCTATAAAAAGGGCAAATTCGGCAGCTCTAACGGGAATCAAGGTCAGGTTGGCTGAATTATAAGTTTGGGGGTTGGGCGAGCTCAAGCCTTTAGGCGCAGATGCGTCCCCCCGCGGCCCACGCGGTGCTTTCGGCGCGAATACGCCTGGGCCGGACGCCACCGCCCCGGAAAGTCTTGTTGTGCCGCGCGGTTGTGCTGTGCTGGAGCCGCCCCCCGGCCGCGTCGTGAAACTCTCCTCGCCCCTCGAAAACCTCGCGATTTTTCGCACGACGAAGGGGGCGCGCTGGGATCCGTGGACGCCGCTGGCCCTGGCCTGCCTGAGCCTGTTCGGGATCGCCTTCATCTATTCAGCGCAATTGCCCGTGACCGGCGGCGGCTGGCTCACCGGCGGTTCCGTGGCCGGCCGGCACACGCTCAACGGCTGGGCGGCCCAGGCGCTGTGGCTGGCGATGGGTTCGGTGCTCTACTGGGCGGTCTCACGCATCGACTACCGCTTCTGGCTGAGCGTCGCCCACTGGTTCTATGCCGCCTGCCTCATTCCGCTGGTCCTGGTGAAAGTGCCGGGGATTGGCAGCGAGGTATATGGGTCGCAGCGCTGGATCCATCTTGGCCCTCTTTCCATCCAACCTTCCGAGCCGGCGAAGATTGGTATCTTGTTGATTACCGCTAGCATCCTCATCCGGAGCAAAATCGGAACGGTGAGCCGTTCACTCGGGGTCCTGGGGAAATTGGCCCTTGCCGCAGGGGTGCCCATGCTGTTGATTTTCCTCCAGCCCGACCTCAAGTCGGCGATCGTTATCCCCCCGATGGTGTTCTCCATGCTTTACGTTTCGAGGCTGTCCGTGCGGTTTTTTGCCGGAGCCCTGGGGATCTTCCTCCTGATTGTGGGGATAATTGCTTGGGACACGGTGCGTTACACACATTACATTGAAGGCGTGAGCGGGGCTGAGGCTGCGGAACCGGGCATCCGGGCGGCCAGCCCCTTCATGCGCCATCAGGGCGAGTACGAGCGCCACAGCCTTGTGCCGCTGCACGACTACCAGCGCAACCGGATCGTCTCGTTCGCCGATCCCGACAAGATCGATCCGACCGGCATCGGCTGGAACCAGCGCCAGTCGGAGATCTCGGTCGGCTCCGGCGGCCTGACCGGCAAGGGCTGGACGCAGGGGACGCAGGCCCAGCTCGGCTACCTGCCCCGTTCGGTCGCGCCGAACGATTTCATTTTCTCGGTCATTGCCGAGGAGAAAGGTTTCTTGGGAAGCATTACGGTTCTCAGCCTGTTTGGAGTGGTTCTGTTCAACGGCATTCGCATCGCCGGTCTCTCCCGAGACCGGCTCGGCACGCTGCTCGCCATTGGCGTCACCGTGCTGTTCACCGTGCATGTGTTCGTGAACATCGCCATGACCATCGGTCTCGTGCCCATCACGGGCATACCGCTTCCCTTCATCAGCCACGGTGGCTCCTTTGTGCTTAGTTGCTGCTTGCTGCAAGGACTGGTCCAGAGCGTCTATCGCTTCCGGAAGGAATTCGCATA
>CAIWXW010000108.1 GCA_903916755.1 uncultured Opitutaceae bacterium
CCGGTCTCGAGGATCTGGGCCTTGGTGTCCTGGTCGACGAGCAGGGGGGCCGGACGGTGGATCGGGTATTTCTTGTCGAATGCGACCGGGCCGCGGCCGTCGACCGGGTTGCCGGTGACGTCGAAGATGCGGCCGAGCACGCCGGCGCCGACGGGCACCATGATGGGCGCGCCGGTGTCGACGACGGTCATGCCGCGCACGAGGCCCTCGGAGGAGGACATCGCGATCGCGCGGGCGACGCCGCCGCCGAGGTGCTGCTGGATCTCGAGCGTGAGCACCTCGGCCTTGCCGGAGGTCGTGAACTCGATCGTGAGCGCCTGGTAGATGGGCGGAATGGTGTGCTCCGCAAACTGCACGTCGACCACGGGGCCGATGACTTGGACGATTTTACCGGTGTTCATTTTGAAAAGGTCTGAGGTGTGGTGGGGTGTAAAAATCAAGCGGCGCTGAACTGGGCGGCGGCGATCTCGAGGATTTCCTGCGTGATGCCGGCCTGGCGGGCCTTGTTGTACTCGAGGGTGAGGTCGCCGAGGAGCTTCGTGGCGTTGTCCTTGGCGGTCTTCATGGCGACCATACGGGAGCTGTGCTCGGAGGCCTTGGCCTCCAGGGCCTGGTGGTACACCTGGCGGTTGAGATAAAGCGGGAGCAGCGACTCGAGCACGACCTTCGCATCGGGTTCGAACAGCATCTGGCTCTCGGCGGGGGTTTCCTTCACCGGGACGGTGCCGGTGGCGGCGTGCAATTCCGCGATGGCAGCCTTGACGTCCGTGAGCGGCAGCAAGGACATGACCGTCGGCACCTGCACCAGCGTGTTGCGGAAGCGCGGCCAGATGATCTCGACCGTGTCCACCACGCCCTTGTGGTACTGCTGCACCATGAACTCGGCGACGACCTTGATGTCGGCGAACGTGGTGCGGTCGTTGGCGGGGAAGTCGGCGAGCAGGGCGCGGTGCGTGCGGGCGATGAACTGCGTGCCCTTGCGACCGATGACGGCGTACTTCGCCGGCGTCTTGATTTCGGTGACCAGCTTGAAGAGGTTCGAGTTAAGCGGGCCGCACAGGCCCTTGTCGGAGGTGATGAGGATGATGCCGCGGGTCTTCACCTCGCGCTTCACGAGGAACTCGTGCTGGGATTCCTCCACGCGGTCGGCGAGGGCGGCGAGCATGCGGGCCATGAGCTCGGCGTAGGGCCGGCCGGCAAGCGCGGCCTGCTGCGCCTTCTTCATCTTCGACGCCGCGACCAGCTCCATCGCCTTGGTGATTTGGCGGGTGTTCTTGACCGACTTGATGCGCCGGCGGATGTCGCGGGTGGAAGGCATGGAGATTAGTTAGGAATTAGGAGTTAGGAGTTCAGAATGGTTCGGACGCCGAGGGCCCGGGCCTTACTTCATAATTCTTAAAACTTAATCCTTAATTGGATTTAGGCTGTGTAGCCGGATTTCCACTCGTCGCAGGCGGCCTGGAGCTTGGCCTCGAGATCCTTGTCGAGGGCGGCCTTGGTGCGGATCTCCGTGAGGAGGGTGTCCTTGCGGGTGGTGAAGAATTCCTTCATCGCGGCGGCGGCGGCGACGACCTTCTTGGTGTCGATGGCGTCGAAGAAGTTCTTCTGCATCGCGAAGAGGATCGCGACCTGCAGCTCGATCGGCACGGGGCTGAACGCGGGCTGCTTGAAGAGCTCGACGATGCGGGCACCGCGCTCGAGCTGGCCCTTGGTCTTGGCGTCGAGGTCGGAACCGAACTGGGCGAAGGCCGCGAGTTCGCGGAACTGGGCGAGCTCGCCCTTGAGTTTGCCGCCGACCTGCTTGGTGACCTTGATCTGGGCGGAGGAACCGACGCGCGAGACGGAGAGACCGACGGAGACCGCGGGGCGGATGCACTGGTTGAAGTGGTCGGTCTCAAGGAAGATCTGGCCGTCCGTGATCGAGATCACGTTGGTCGGGATGTAGGCCGAGACGTCGCCGGCGAGGGTCTCGATGATCGGCAGCGCGGTGAGCGAGCCCTTGCCGTCCAGGCGGGCGGAGCGCTCGAGCAGCCGGCTGTGCAGGTAGAACACGTCGCCGGGATAGGCTTCGCGGCCGGAGGGGCGCTTCAGAATGAGGGAAATCTGGCGGTAGGCCACGGCGTGCTTGGAGAGGTCGTCATAGACGATCAGCGCGTCCAGGCCGTTTTCCATGAACCATTCGCCCATGGCGGCGCCGGAGTACGGGGCGAGGTATTGGTTGGCCGGATTGTCGGCGGCGGGCGCGGCGACAATGATCGTGTACTGCAGTGCGCCCGCGGCCTCGAGGGCGCTGATCGTGCGGACGATGTTGGAGTTCTTCTGGCCGATCGCGACGTAGATGGAGTAAACCGGGCGGAACTTCGGGTCGCCGCTGGCGAGGCCGACCTGGTTGGCCTTGGCCTGGTTGATGATGGTGTCGATCGCGATCGTGGTCTTGCCCGTGCCGCGGTCGCCGATGATCAGCTCGCGCTGGCCGCGGCCGATCGGGATCATGGAATCGATCGCCATGATGCCGGTGAAAAGCGGCTGGGTGACGGACTTGCGGACGATGATGCCGGGCGCGATCTTCTCGACCGGGTAAGTCTCCTTGGAATCGATCGGGCCCTTGCCATCGACCGGGTTGCCGAGGGCGTCGACCGCGCGGCCGAGGAGGGCCTTGCCGACCGGCACGGAGAGCAGGCGGCCGGTGGTGGTGACCTCGTCGCCCTCCTTCAGCTGGGAGACGTCGCCGAGGATGACGCAGCCGACCTCGTCCTCCTCCAGGTTGAGCGCGATGCCGATCGCGCCGCCGGGGAAGCTGACCATCTCGTTGTACATCACGTCCGACAGGCCGTCGATCTTGGCGACGCCGTCGGCGATCGTGCGGATGTTGCCGGTGTTCTTTTTGACCGCGTGGCTGGAAAGCTTGGCGATCTGCTGTTCGATTTGTTCGAGGACGGTGCTCATGCGCGGGAGGGGGATGGGAAAGGACGGACGAAAAGGGTTTAGACGGAAGCGGCGAGGCTGGCCAGCTGGCCGGCCACCGAGGATTCATAGACATCGTCGCCCACGCGGACGCGCAGGCCGGCGATGAGCGCGGGGTTGGCGCGCGTGGTCGCGGTGAGGGTGCGGCCGTAGCGCTTGCCCAGGACGGCGGCGATGCTGTGCAGCACGTCTTCGGAGACGGCGCCGGCGTGCTCGACCAGGGCCTGGCTGCGGCCGAGTTCGGTCGCGATCAGCCGCTCATAGGCCTTGAGCACCATGATCGGGTTGGCCGGCCGGTGCTTTTCCACGTATTCCAGCACGCCCGTGACCTTGGCGGGCGAGACCGCGCCGTCGGCCAGGCTCAGGCGGAAGAGCTGGCGGGCGAGCTGCTGGGCTTGTTTGGCGTGGGCGGCCATGATGTCGAAAAGGGAGGATTAGACGCTCGCGAGTTCGCGGGCGGCGGCGGCGTTGAACTTGGAGCGCTCCGCTTCGGAAAGCTCCTGGGCCAGCACGCGCTGGGTGGTGATGACGACCAGGCGGGCGATCTCGGTCCGCGCCTCGGCGAGCATCTTCTTCTTCTCGAGCTCGATGGCCTCCTGGGCCTTCGTGAGCATGGCGGCGGAGCGCTCGACGGCCTCCTGCTGCTGTTTCTCGACGAATTCCTTGGCGGCCTTCTGGGCCTCGGCGAGCAGCTCGCGGGCCTTGACCTGGGCCTCGCGCAGCTGCGCCTCGCTGGCGTGCTGGGTGGCCTCGAGCTTGGCCTTCATGTCCTCGGCGTACTGCAGGCCGGAGGCGATCTTGGCCTGCCGCTCGTCGAGCGTGGCCAGCACCGGCTTGAACGCGAATTTCCAGAGGACGAACGCGACGATCCCGAAGCTCACCATCTGCGCCAGGATGCTGGGCAGGTTGATCCCGAAATCGTTCGTGAGCTTGACGATGGCGTTTTCGCCGTCCGCCGGGGTGGCGGCGGCCAGGGTGAGAAGGAGGGAGGACATGGCGGAAAAAAAGGGGCCGCGCCACGGACCGAAGCCCGGGCGCGGGAAGGAGAACGAGTCTTACTTGCCGAGGAACAGCGCGTAGAAGGCGACGGCTTCGGCGAACGCCATGCCGATGATGCCCTGCACGAGGATCTTGCCGGACGCGCCGGGATTGCGGCCGACGGCTTCCACGGCCTTGGTGCCGACGAAACCCACGCCGAGGGCGGCGCCGAGGCAGCCGAGGGCGCCCTGAATGGAACCGGTCATTTCTGCGATGATGTGATGCATGTTGGTACTGATTTGGTGGTTGGATATCCGCCGCCCACGCTCATGGCATGGTCCCGGCGGGAAAGGACTAGTGGGAGGGGGGATGGGCGCTGTCGCCGGGCGGGTGCTCGTGGCCGTCGCCGTGGTTGGTCAGGAGCCCGATGTAGACGGCGATCAGCAGCGTGAAGACGAAGGCCTGGACCAGGCCGACCAGCAATTCCATGAAGTAGAACGGCAGGGGCAGGCCCCAGCGCGAGATCGCCGACATGGAGTGCATGAGGTTCTCCCCGCCGAAGATGTTTCCGTAGAGACGGAAGGAGAGCGAGATGGGCCGCGCAAAGAAGATCGAGATCAGCTCCAGGAAACCGACGGCGATGAACACCAGCGAAAGCGGATAGTAGACCAGCGCCGGCAGGTCGTTCTTGTCCGCCTTGTTGCCGAAGACATCGACCAGGATGGTCTTCACTCCGGCAAAGCGGAGGACCAGGATGAGCCCGGCGGTAAAGGCGCAGAGCGAGAGGGCGATGGTGCCGTTCATGTCGGCGGCGCCCGGACGAACCAATTCCATCCACTCGCCGGTCTGGTGGCTGCGCATCAGGATGGTGCCGACGCCGGGAACGAGGCCGCTCCAGTTCTGGATGAGAATGTAGACGAAGAGGGCGATCAGCAGCGGGAACGTCGCCTTGATCGCGCGATGGCCGATGATCGGGTCGACGACATCCCTGATGCCTTCCAGCACGCTTTCGATGACGGCCTGCCCGCGGGTTGGGATGAGCTGCGGTTTCCGCACCACCAGCCGCACGACCACGATCAGCACCAGGGCGACGATCCACGTCATCAGCATGCTGTTGTTCACCGGCAGCGGGCCAATGTGGAACAACGGAGCGGCCATCGCTTCCACGCCATGCTCTTCCGCCGCCAAGGCCGGAGTGGCGAGGGCGAGGGCGGAGAGGAAAAGGGTGAGGGTTTTGACCCGTGTCATGAGGAAAAGCGTGAAGGGAATGAACTGGGGAAAGAATAGACGTAGAAGAAGGGCTAAACCGCCGTCAACGCCCGAAATGCGGATGATGAACCCCCTCCGTCACAATTAGAGCCGTCTGGCGACGCCGCGACGGCTCTAATGGCGCCTACATTCCGCGACGAGCGAGTGATAGCGGGCAGCTTTCTGCTGGAAGATGGTAGGCAGCTCGAAGGGCCATGATGCCTCCGGCTGGAGCGTCCAGTCGGGGTGGGCGGCAAACGTCGCCCTGGCTTCACCGAAGTAGGGTTCGAAATCGGTCCGGAAGCGGAAGGGAGTCCCCGGCCCCGCTTTTTGGGCGATGGCATGCAGGAATTTGGCCTGCAGCAGCCGGTTTTTATGGTGCCTCCGCTTTGGCCAGGGATCCGGGAACAGCATATATACGGCAGAGAAGCGGGCCTCTTCGGGCAGCGAAGCCAGGAAATCATAGGCGTCGGCATGCAGAAAATGGAGATTGGTCAGGCGCGCCCGCCGGCATTTGCGCTCCGCGCGCTCGATCCGATCAGCGACGATGTCGATTCCGATGCAGAGTTGGTCCGGATGGTCCGCAGCATAAGCGGTGAGGAAATGTCCATGGCCGCAGCCGACTTCCCAAATGATGGCCTGGCGCGAGCTCAGGATCTCAGCACATTTCTCGCGTAAACCACTCCGCCGCTGAGAGATAATGGCAACGTAGGCGGGCTTTACCAGCGGCGCTTTGATCATGGTTAGTTAGGCCCTGCCCCCTCATCGGCAGCTGCCCCTCCCCTGCCCGCCTCGATGAGAATCTGAAGCAAGCTGATATCGGTTGGGTTGATTCCGCTGATCCTGCTGGCCTGCCCGAGTGTATATGGCCTGAACGCGGCTAGCTTCAGGGCACTTTCCCGCCGCAGCCCCCGCACGGCCATGAAGTCCAGTCCGGTAGGAATGCGCACTTTTTCGATATGTCCGAGGCGCTCGATCTGCCGCTCTTCGCGATCTATATATCCTTTGTAATTAACTCGATACAACACTTGCTGGCGCACTTCGATCGATTCCTTGAGGAAAGCTTCCGGAAATGCCGGCGGCTCCCCTCCCCGCCTTACCTGGTCGCCTAAAAGCACGCCATGGTCGCGATGAGATTCAAGGTGCGCCAGCCAGTGATTGATGCGTTGGATCTTATCATCCACCCGCATTAATCGAGACCTGCTGATGAGGCCGTGCCGGGCGGCGTGATCTCGCAACCGGATTTCAGCGCTGGCATGGTTGAAGAGCAGCCGATGCTCAGCCCGGCTGGTGAACATCCGATAGGGCTCGGTTGTCCCCTTGGTGACGAGATCGTCGACCAGCACTCCCATGTACGCTTCGTGGCGGGCGATGATTAGGGGTGGCTCTCCCCGACCCTTTTGGACTGCATTGACTCCGGCCAAAAGTCCCTGGGCGGCTGCTTCCTCGTAGCCCGAGGTTCCATTGATTTGCCCGGCGAAAAAGAGGTTTTCTGCCTTTTTCGATTCAAGCGACGGATACAACTGCGTCGGAGGGGCAAAATCATACTCTACCGCGTAGGCCGGCCTAAGTAACACACAATTCTCCAATCCCGGCACACTATGCACCATATCGACTTGCACATCGAATGGCAGACTTGTTGACAATCCATTCACATAGTACTCGTTCGTCGATAATCCCTCTGGTTCTAGGAATAGCAGGTGCCGGGGCTTGTCGGCAAATCGGACGAATTTGTCCTCAATGCTGGGACAATAGCGCGGGCCGACCCCCGAGATCTCTCCGCTATACATCGCCGATTTGCTGAGATTGCTGCGCACGATGGCTGCGGTTTGGTCAGTGGTGTGCGTCATCCAGCAGGAGATTTGGCGAGTCCCTGGAGCCCAGCCGAGGCGCTGCTCGCCGGTATGTTCCACGTGGAACAAGTCCTCGGAATCCCGGGTGTCATGGAAGGCGAACAGAGTAGGGGACGCGTCTCCCTTTTGCTCCCGCATCTTGCTGAAATCGAGACTCCGTCCGAGGAGTCGGGGAGGGGTGCCCGTTTTCAGCCGGTTAAGCTCTATTCCGATATCTAAGAAGCTAGCTGATAATGTTTTAGAACTGAAATCACCCAAACGGCCACCTTCGTTTTTATTCTGCCCAATATGCATCAATCCCCGCAGGAAAGTACCGGTGGTGACGATGACGGTTCGGCCGTAAACCTTCAGGTCCAAATTGGTTTCGCAGCCGATGACGGCACCGCCCGAAAAGATCAGCCCGGTAACCGTGGCCTGAAAGATCTGGAGGTGGGGCTGCAATTCGAGGGTATGCTTGAGCCGAAATTGATAGGCCTTCTTGTCGCACTGCGCGCGCGGCGACTGGACCGCCGGCCCCTTCGACTCGTTCAGGAGCCGGAACTGGATGCCGGTCACATCCGTGTTGATCGCCATCTCGCCCCCCAGGGCATCGATCTCCCGGACCATCTGGCCCTTCGCCTGGCCGCCGATCGCCGGGTTGCAGCTCATCTGGGCGATGGTGTCGATGTTGCCGGTCAGCAGCAGGGTGGAGGCCCCCATCCGCGCGGCCGCCAGCGCCGCCTCGGCGCCGGCATGCCCGGCGCCGCAGACGATGACGTCGAAGGGCGTGCGGTTAAAGTCCATGGTATCTAGTAATCGAATACAAGCGGCGGCGCGCCGGGCGCGCCACGGCGAGCTTCGCGGCGCGGCCGCGGGAGTGCAAGCCGGGCGGGAAGGGGACGCCGGCCGGAACGGGCCCCCGCCCGAGTCACTTGCCGATGCAGAATTCGGCGAAAAGCCGGTCGAGCATGCGCTCGTTGTCGATCCGGCCCGCGATTTCCCCGAAGGCCGCGAGCGCGCCGCGCAGATCGCTGGCCAGCAATTCGACCGGGCCCCCGTCCTCCAGCTGCCGCTGCGCGTCGGCGAGGCCCGCCGCCGCGCGGCTGAGCGCATCGGCGTGGCGCGCGTTGATGAAGATGCCCTCCGCCTCGTCGGCCGGCCTCAGCCGATCCGCCTGATCGGAGATGGCCGCCGTCAGCGCCGGCAAACCCGCGCCGGTCAGGGCGCTGACCGCCACGAAGGGAAAATCCGCCAGCGCGGGCGGCGGCTTCGCGGCGGGCGCGAGATCCGCCTTGTTGAGCACGACCAAGGTGTTGGCGGGCGAGAAATCATCCGGCCACGCCAGCGTGCGGGGCAGGGTGGGGCGCGCCGCCTCGAGCACCAGGAGGCGCAGGTCCGCCTCCGCGAGGCGTTCGCGGGTCTTGGCGATGCCCTGCTGCTCCAGCGCCTGAGGCGCGGCGTTCAGGCCGGCCGTGTCGATCAGGCGCAGGCAGTGGGGGCCGACGATGATCCGTTCCTCGATAAAATCGCGGGTCGTGCCGGGCTCGGCGCTGACCAGCGCGCGCTCGTGGCCCACCAGCCGGTTGAGGAGCGAGCTCTTGCCCACGTTCGGCTCGCCGATGATCACGGTCTTGACGCCGTCGCGCAGCAATTCGCCGTAGCGCCGGGTGGCCAGCAGGCGCTGCGTGTCCGCCTGCAGGGCCCGGATCGCCGCGCGGACGAGGCCGCGGTCCTCCGGCGGCAGGTCCTCGTCGGGAAAATCGATGTACGCCTCGATCCGCGCCAGCGCGGCCAGCAGCGCGTCGGTCAGCGGCCCCAGATGCCGCCCGAGCGCGCCGGCGAGCAGCTGCTGGGCGGCGGCGAGGGCGCGGTCCCCCCGGGCCGAGATCACGTCCATCACCGCCTCGGCCTGGCTCAGGTCCATCCGCCCGTTGAGGAAGGCCCGCTGGGTGAACTCGCCGGGCTCGGCCGGCCGGCACCCGCGGGCGAAAAGGTCCGCGAGGATCCGCTGCGCGATGAAGGGGCTGCCGTGGCTGGATATCTCCAGCGCGTCCTCGCCGGTGTAGGAACGGGGGCCGGCGAAGAAGGTGAAGAGCACCTCGTCCACCGCGGCGCCCGCGCGGTCGCGGTAGCGGCCGCGGCGCACGGCCCGGGGGAGGGGAGTGGCGCCGCCGACGGCGGCGGCCAGGCGTGCTGTATCCGGTCCGCTGACACGGACAACCGCCAGGGCGGAGGTGCCGGCGGGCGTGGCGAGGGCGGCGATGGTGTCGGCGGGGCGCGCCATGCCCGTCAGGCAAGCCGCCCCCGGTCCGAACGCAAGACCCGGCGCTTAGGCCGCGGTCACCGCGACGGTGGATCCGCCGGTCACGGTCACCTTCTCCAGGATCGCCTTGGTCAGCTTGAGCGCGAGCTCGGGCTTCTCCTTGATCTCCTTCTTGGCCGCGTCGCGGCCCTGGCCGACCAGATTGCCCTCATAGGCGATCCAGGCGCCCTTCTTCTCGAGGATGCGGTGCTCCAGCGCCAGGTCGACAATCGAGCCGGAGTGCGAGATGCCCTCGTCGTACATGATGTCGAACTCGCACTCGGTGAACGGCGGGGCGACCTTGTTCTTCACCACCTTGATCTTGCAGCGGTTGCCAATGACCTTGCCCTCGGGGGTCTTGATCTGGTCCTTGCGGCGGATGTCGAGGCGGATGCTGCAGAAGAACTTCAGGGCCCGGCCGCCGGGGGTCGTCTCCGGGCTGCCGAACATGACGCCGATCTTCTCGCGAATCTGATTCGTGAAGATGCAGATGCACTTCGTCTTGCTCACGACCGCGGTCAGGCGGCGCATGGCCTGGCTCATCAGGCGGGCCTGCGAGCCGACGGTGGCGTCGCCCATCTGGCCGTCGAGCTCCTGCTTCGAGACCAGGGCGGCGACGGAATCGATCACGATGATGTCGATCGCGTTCGAGCGGATGAGCGTCTCGGTGATGTTGAGGGCGTCCTCGCCGCTGTCCGGCTGGGAGACGAGCAGGTCGTCGAGGTTCACCCCGACGACCCGCGCGTACTTGGGGTCGAGCGCGTGCTCGACGTCAATGAAGGCGGCCAGGCCGCCGTTGCGCTGCGCCTCGGCGATGGCGCTGAGGCAGAAGGTGGTCTTGCCCGAGGATTCCGGGCCGTAAATCTCGATGATGCGGCCGCGGGGCAGGCCGCCGACGCCGAGGGCGAGGTCGATCGCGAGCGAGCCGGTGGAAAGGGTCTCCACCTTCATCTTGGTCGCGTCGCCCAGCCGCATGATCGAGCCGTCACCGAACTGCTTGGTGATGGCGCTCATCGCGAGCTCGACGTTTTTGCGGGCTTCCGCTCCGACCGCCGAGCCGGCCTTGTCGGCGGAGGGCTTGGGCCGTTCGGATGCGATCTCATTGCGGGCGGAGGCTTTGGACATAGGAGGGAAAATCAGGGATTAAATCGGCGGGGAAGCAGGAGAGATTTCATGCCGCTATCACAGTAGCAAGCCCACACCCGCCTAACCTTAGCAAAGTCGTCAACCCCCGGCCGGCGGGCCGCCGGCCGGCCGGAAACCCATGGCGAAATAGACCGCCAGGGCCATCAGGCCAAAGCTGACCACGTAGTTCCAGGTCGGGCGTTCCTTCAGGACCACCGCGGCGAACCCGATGAAGACGACCAGGGTGATGACTTCCTGGATGATCTTGAGCTGGTAGCCGTCAAACCGGCCGGAAGTGAAGCCGATCCGATTGGCCGGGACCTGCAGGCAGTACTCGAAAAAGGCGATGCCCCAGGAAATCAGGATCGTCAGGAAGAGCGGGCGGCCGGAGAACCACTTCAGGTGGCCGTACCACGCGCAGGTCATGAACACATTGGAGCCGATGAGGAGGAGGATGGTTTTCATGAAGGAAATCCGAGGCAAAAAAATCCAAGAGAGGGCTTGATTGGCACAATCGGCGCCCTTTACCTTGCGCCGTTTCCGCTCACACTTATATTCCTGGCATGAACATCAAAGCCTATCTCAAGCCGTCCTGCGGTTGGTCTAACGGCGTTCGGGCCATTATGAGCAAGTACGGCCTGGAATATGCTGATATTGACATCATCAATAACCGGGAAAACTACGCCGAAATGGTCCGGAAGTCCGGCCAGCCGCTCTCGCCCTGCGTCGAAATCGACGGGGTGATGCTCGCCGACGTGTCGGGCGAGGAAGTCGAAAACTACCTGCTCAGCAATGACTTGGTGAAGCCGAATGAGGCCGCGGTCAGCGCGGTGCTCAACGCGGGCTGCTCTGATGAGGAGCACGCCAAGATGGCCACCAAAACGATCCGCTTCTTTTGATGGGCGGACCTGCGTAAACTTCACGTTTTTCCAGGGCCGGCTCTCGCACCGCTTGACCGGCCCTTTTTTTGCGCACTTAGCCAATCTTCATGTCCCACAGCCCGGATAGCACCGCTCCCCGCTCGCGCCGGACCCTCGGTCCGCCGCCGAAGCAGGGGCTTTACGATCCCTCCTTCGAGCACGACGCCTGCGGGGTCGGCTTCGTCGTCGACATCAAGGGACGCAAATCGCACCGCATCCTCCAGCAGGCCATAGAGATCCTGCGCAACCTCGACCATCGCGGCGCCGCGGGCAGCGAGATCAACACCGGCGACGGCGCCGGCGTGCTAATCCAGACCCCCCACGCTTTCTTCAAGGAGGCGGCCCGGAAGGTCCGCATCACCCTGCCCGAGCCCGGTCATTACGGCAGCGGGCTGGTGTTCCTGCCCCGCGACCTGCGCCGGCGCCGGTTGATCGAGCAGCGTTTTGAGCAGATCGTGCAGTCCGAAGGCCAGATCTTCCTCGGCTGGCGGACGGTCCCCACCGACAATTCCAGCTTGGGCGACACGGCCAAGGCCAGTGAGCCGTTCATGCGCCAGGTCTTCATTGGCCGGAATCCGTCGCTGACCGACGAGATGGCATTCGAGCGCAAGCTCTACGTCATCCGGAAGCGCGCCTACACCGATATCCGCACATCGACGATTGATGGCGCGGAGTACTGGTATGTGCCCAGCCTGTCCCATAAGACTTTCGTCTACAAGGGCATGCTGACGACCGAACAGGTCGAGCTGTACTATACTGACCTGCGGAACCCCGCCGTGGAGACGGGCCTGGCCCTCGTCCACTCGCGGTTCAGCACCAATACCTTCCCCAGTTGGGACCGGGCGCACCCGTACCGCTACATCGCCCACAACGGCGAGATCAACACCCTCCGCGGCAACATCAACTGGATGCACGCCCGGCAGGCCCTCTTCGAGTCCCAGCTCTTTGGCGAGGACATGCAGAAGATCCTGCCGGTCATCAACCCGCAGGGCAGCGACTCGGCGATGTTCGACAACACGCTCGAACTGCTGGTCCTGGCCGGACGGCCCCTGGCCCATGCGGTCATGATGATGATTCCGGAGCCCTGGTCGCACCATGAGAGCATGGACGACGCCCGGAAGGCGTTTTACCAGTATCACTCCTGCCTGATGGAGCCGTGGGACGGCCCGGCGGCGATCTGTTTCACCGACGGCAAGCAGATGGGCGCGGTGCTCGATCGCAACGGCCTCCGGCCCTCCCGCTACTACGTCACCAAGGACGGCCAGGTCATCATGGCGTCCGAGGCCGGCGTCCTGGAAATCCCCGCTGAGAACATCGAGCGCAAGGGGCGGCTCCAGCCGGGTCACATGTTCCTGGTCGACACCGAGCAGGGCCGCATCATCGAGGACGAGGAGATCAAGCAGAAGATCGTGACCGCCCAGCCCTACCGGCAGTGGCTCAACGAGCATCTGGTCCGCCTCGAGGATCTCCCGGCGGCTCCGGAGGTCCCGCTGCCCGACCACCAGACGCTGCTGCAGCGGCAGATCGCCTTCGGCTACACCAACGAGGACGAGCGCATCATCCTGACGCCGATGGCCCGCGACGGCGTCGAGGCGATCGGCTCGATGGGCAACGACGCCGCACTGGCGGTGCTGTCGAACAAGCCGCGGCTCCTCTACGACTATTTCAAGCAGCTCTTCGCGCAGGTCACGAACCCGCCGATCGACTGCATCCGCGAGGAGCTCATCACTTCCGTGGAAACCCGGCTCGGCTCCGAGGGCAACCTCCTGCATCCCGATCCGTCGGCCTGCCGGCGCCTCGAGCTGAAGTGGCCGGTCCTGACCAACGAGGAACTGGCGAAGATCCGCCGGATGGAGCTGCCCGGCCTCAAGGTCGGCGTGCTCCCGAGCCTGTTCCGCGTCAACCGCGGCGAACTGGGCCTGGCCAAGGCGATGGAGGAGCTGTGCGCGCTGGCGCGCCGGCTGATCGAGGAGGAGGAGGTCAACGTCCTCATCATCAGCGACCGCGGCGTGAACCGCGAGTCCGCGCCCATCCCGAGCCTGCTGGCCGTGGCGGGGCTGCACCACTATCTCATCCGCGAGGGCCTGCGCACGCGCGCAAGCCTGATCCTGGAAACCGGCGAGGCCCGGGAGGTCCATCACTTCTCGCTGCTGATCGGCTACGGCTGCAGCGCGATCAACCCCTACGTCGCCTTCGAGACGATCGACGACATGATCCGGGAGGGGGTGCTCCTGAACATCGAGCACAAGGCGGCGTGCAAGAACTTCGTCAAGGCGGCGGCCAAGGGTGTGATCAAGGTCGCGTCCAAGATGGGCATCTCCGCCATCCAGAGCTATCGCGGCGCGCAGGTCTTCGAGGCGCTCGGCCTCAAGCAGGACGTCATCGACCACTACTTCACCTGGACGGCCTCGCGCGTGGGCGGCATCGGCCTCAACGTGATCGCCCAGGAAGTCCTGATGCGGCACCATCTCGCGTTCCCGGACCGGCAGGTCAACGGGCACGTGCTGCCGGTGGGCGGCCAGTATCAGTGGCGCAACGACGGCGAAAACCACCTTTTCACCCCGGAATCGATCCACCGCCTCCAGAAGTCGGTCCGCACGGGCAGCTTCGCCGTCTTCAAGGAATACGCCAAGCTGGTGAACGAGCAGTCCTCCAGCCTCTGCACCCTGCGCGGCCTGCTGGATTTCAAGGCCGGCACCCCGATCCCGCTGGAGGAGGTGGAATCCGTCGACGCCATCGTGAAGCGGTTCAAGACCGGCGCCATGTCCTACGGCTCGATCAGCCAGGAGGCGCACGAGACGCTCGCGATCGCCATGAACCGCATCGGCGGCAAGAGCAACACGGGCGAGGGCGGCGAGGACCCGGCGCGCTACACGCCGGAGGCCAACGGCGACTCCAAGAATTCCGCGATCAAGCAGGTGGCCTCGGGCCGCTTCGGCGTCACCAGCGAATACCTGGTCAACGCCCGCGAGCTCCAGATCAAGATGGCGCAGGGGGCCAAGCCCGGCGAGGGCGGCCAGCTGCCCGGCACCAAGGTCTATCCCTGGGTGGCGAAGACCCGCCTGACCACCGCGGGCGTGGGCCTGATTTCGCCGCCCCCCCATCACGACATCTACTCGATCGAGGATCTGGCCGAGCTGATCCATGACCTGAAGAACGGCAACCGCTTCGCGCGGATCAGCGTCAAGCTCGTGGCCGAGGTCGGCGTGGGCACGATTGCCGCCGGCGTCGCCAAGGCGCACGCGGACGTCGTCCTGGTCAGCGGCTATGACGGCGGCACGGGCTCCTCGCCCCAGACCTCCATCACGCACGCCGGCTTGCCCTGGGAGCTCGGCCTGGCCGAGACCCACCAGACGCTCGTCCTCAATAATCTCCGCAGCCGCATCGTCGTGGAAACCGACGGCCAGCTGAAGACCGGCCGCGACGTCATGATCGCGGCCCTCCTGGGCGCCGAGGAGTTCGGCTTCGCCACCGCGCCGCTGGTGGCCACCGGCTGCATCATGATGCGGGTCTGCCATCTCAACACCTGTCCGGTGGGGGTCGCCACGCAGGACCCGCGGCTGCGGGCGCGGTTCACCGGCAAGCCGGAGCATGTGATCAATTTCATGAAGTTCATCGCGGAGGACGTCCGCGAGCACATGGCCCAGCTGGGCTTCCGCACGATCGAGGAGATGGTTGGCCGGGTCGACCGGCTCGAGGCCCGCCAGGCGGTCACGCACTGGAAGGCCAAGGGGCTCGACTTCAGCAGCATCCTCTACGCGCCCGATGTCGGCGCCGAGGTCGGGCGCTTCTGCTCGACCACCCAGGACCACGGCCTCGACAAGTCGATCGACCTCACCGCGCTCCTCCGGATCTGCGCGCCCGCGATCGAGCGCGGCGAGAAGGTCTCGGCCGAGCTCCCGATCCGCAACGTCCATCGCGTGGTCGGCACGATCACCGGCGGCGAAATCACCAAGAAGTGGGGCGCCCGGGGCCTGCCGGAGGACACCGTCCAGATCAAGTTCAAGGGCTCGGCCGGCCAGAGCTTCGGCGCCTTCCTGCCGCCGGGGATGACGTTCACCATCGAGGGCGACGCGAACGACTATGTCGGCAAGGGGCTCTCGGGCGGAAAGCTGATCCTGTATCCGCCGCCTGGATCCACCTTCGTGCCCGAGGAGAACATCATCAACGGCAACGTCGCCTTCTACGGGGCGACCAGCGGCGAAGCCTACATCCGCGGCATGGCCGGAGAGCGTTTCTGCGTGCGCAACAGCGGCGTGAACGCCGTGGTCGAGTCCGTGGGCGACCACGGCTGCGAGTACATGACGGGCGGCCGTGTCGTGATCCTGGGACCGGCCGGGCGCAACTTCGCGGCCGGCATGTCCGGCGGCATCGCCCATGTCCTGGACGAGCAGGGCGACTTCCCCACGCGGGTGAACCGCGAGATGGTGGGCATCGAGAAGCTCGAGGACGCGGAGGAGATCGCGACGGTCCGCGCCATGGTCGAGCGGCACTTCCACTACACCCAGAGCGCGCGCGCCCGGCAGGTGCTCGAGATCTGGGAGAAGATGGTGCCGCACTTCGTCAAGATCATGCCGAAGGACTACAAGCGCATGCTCGCCTGCATCGACCGCGCCAAGAGCCAGGGCCTGACCGGCGACGAGGCTGTCATGGCCGGCTTCGAGGAAAACGCCCGCGATCTCTCCCGCGTCGGCGGCAACTAGCCGCCGGCTTCCGTCCCCGCTTCCACTTCACCAGATGGGCAAACCAACCGGATTCATCGAATACCTGCGGGAACTGCCCGTGGACCGTCCTCCCCTCGAGCGCGCCGGCGACTGGGGCGAGTTTCACCACCACATGGAGGAGAAGAAGCTCCGCCAGCAGGGTGCCCGCTGCATGGATTGCGGCGTCCCCTTCTGCCATTCCGGCAAGCTGGTCAGCGGGATGGCGAGCGGCTGCCCCATCAACAACCTGATCCCGGAATGGAACGACCTGGTCTACCGCGGCCTGTGGAAGGACGCGCTCGACCGGCTGCACAAGACGAACAACTTCCCGGAGTTCACCGGCCGCGTGTGTCCCGCGCCGTGCGAGGGCGCCTGCGTCCTCGGGATCAGCTCCCCGCCGGTCACGATCAAGAACATCGAGGCCGCCATCATCGATCGCGGCTGGGAAGAGGGCTGGGTCGTGCCGGAGGCGCCCAAGCTCCGCACCGGCAAGAAGGTCGCGGTGATCGGCTCCGGTCCCGCCGGCCTGTCCGCCGCCGCGCAGCTCAACCGCGCCGGCCACACCGTCACCGTCTTCGAGCGCGCCGACCGTCCGGGCGGCCTGCTGATGTATGGCATCCCCAACATGAAGCTGGACAAGAAGGAGGTCGTGCTCCGCCGGCTCAAGGTCATGGAGCAGGAGGGGATCAAGTTCATCTGCAACGCGAACGTCGGCGACAACGTCGAGCCCCAGATCTTCCGCAAGGAATACGACGCCACCGTCATCTGCACCGGCGCCACCCAGCCGCGCGACCTGCCGATCGAGGGCCGCAGCCTCAAGGGCGTGCATTACGCCATGGAGTTTCTCACCGCCAACACCAAGGCCGTCCTCAGCGGCGGCGGGGACAGCCCGATCTTCGCCGGCGGCCGGGATGTCGTCGTGATCGGCGGCGGCGACACCGGCACCGACTGCGTGGGCACGTCGATGCGCCACGGCTGCAAGAGCCTGGTCCAGATCGAGATTCTGCCGAAGCCGCCGATGGACCGCGCCGGGGACAACCCCTGGCCCGAATGGCCCAAGGTTTACCGGATGGACTACGGCCAGGAGGAGGCCGCCGCGAAGTTCGGCGCCGA
>CAIWXW010000109.1 GCA_903916755.1 uncultured Opitutaceae bacterium
CACGATGCTCTTGCCTCCGTCCGCGTCCCGCAGGATGCGGACTTTCTCCTCTGTGCTGTAGCGTTTACCTTTCATGGTCTGGGTCCTTTCTATTGGACCAGACCAACTCTTCAAGTGGCTCGAATCGGCGGGATCACGTCATGGGGTATCTCGGGCTGGAAGAGGACGAGGTGGAGCACGGCGCCGGCGTCAGCTGCGGCGGGACTTCACGACTTTCGTCACCTCGCGCAGCTGCGTCTTCTTCTTCACGTCGTCCCGCTTGTCGTAGTTCTTCTTGCCGGTGCAGAGGGCCACCTCGACCTTGATCAGGGCCTCCTTGAAATACATCCGCAGGGGCACCAGCGCCCGCCCGCCCGCCTTGAGCGCCATCGCGATCTTCCGGATCTGGTGGGTGTGGAGCAGCAGCTTCCGCGGCCGGCGCGGATCATGGTTCTGGGTGTTGCCGAAGGCGTAGGGGTCGATGTGCGCGTTGTGCAGCCAGAGTTCGCCCCGCTCCAGCCGGCCAAAGGAGTCGCTGATCTGGGCCTGGCCGCCGCGGACGGACTTGACCTCGGTGCCGAGCAGCTGGATGCCCGCCTCGAAGCGCTCGTCGACAAAGTAGTCGCGCAGCGCCTTCGAATTGCGGATCTCGGTGTGCCGCGAGGCGTCTTTTTTCGGCGGGGGCATGCGTTCCTTACCGGAAAGGTAACCCCCTTCCGCCCGCTCCGAAAGTAAAAATCAACCGGCCCAGGTTAGGCCGGGACGACGTCGTCGCCCGCGTCGTAGCTGATCTTGTCCTCGATGATCTCGCGCAGGGCGATATCCTCGGTCGTCAGCTTCTCAAGCGACTCCACCAGCGCGCGGTTGCCGCGGCGCAGCTGCTTGACCCGGCGGGACACGACATTGATCAGGATGTTCGGATCCTGGATTTTCAAGAGGGCCTGTTTGATGTAGTCGTCGCGCATGGTCGGAAGGGATCTAACGTGGAAAAGGGTCAGAATGACCCGCGGGAGCCCGTCCGGTCAAGGGGAAAGGCAGGCGGAGCTTGTCGTCCGGGTGGGACCCGATTGGCTGTCCCCATGCTCCTCGCCTGGACCACGGTGGCGCAACGCCCGGATGCCGAACGCCTCGCCGACCAGGTGGTCGAGCGCCAGCTGGCCGCCTGCGTCCAGATCGACGGGCCAGTCGTTTCCCACTACCGCTGGCAGGACCAGGTCGAGCGGACTCAGGAATTTCGGCTCTGTTTCAAGTTCCTGCCCGAGCAGCTCCTGGCGCTGGAAGCCTTTGTCCTGTCCCATCATCCGTACGAGACGCCCGAGTGGATCGTGGTCGCCGCCGAACGGGTTTCGGAAAAGTACTTGTCTTGGGCCCGGGCGAGCTCTACGAATCCGTCCCTTTAAGCCCTCGAATCTCAATCATTTATCTCCCATGTCGCAGCATAAAAGCCTCCAAGGCGCCAACGGTATCGTTCGTAAGCGCAACGTCCTCAAGCGGTTCGAACGCGTTGACCTGCTGAAAAAGCGCGGCCAATGGAAAGCGGGCGACCGCATCGTCGGCCTCCGCAAGACGAAGCCGGACATTTGATCGGCCGGGAGAACCCTCTTTAAGGCAGGCAGCTCCCCGCTGCCTGCCTTTTTTTACCCCATGACCCTGACCGTCCTCGCGAAGCACCTGATCGACCTCGTCCTGCACATCGACCGGCATCTGCAGGTCGTGATCGCCCACTACGGCATCTGGACGTACGCCATCCTCTTCGTCATCATCTTCGCCGAGACCGGCTTTGTGGTGACGCCTTTCCTCCCGGGCGACTCCCTCCTCTTTGCCGCGGGCGCCCTGTGCGTCGGCAGCGTCCTCAACGTCCATCTCCTCGTCGCCCTGCTGGCGGTGGCGGCGGTGACCGGCAACCTGCTCAATTATGCGGTGGGCGCGGCGCTGGGCCCCAAGGTCTTCCGCCAGGACGATTCCTGGTTGCTTCGGCGCAAGCATCTCGACCAGGCGCATGCCTTCTTTGAGAAGTTCGGCGGCCGCTCGGTGATCCTGTCGCGCTTCATGCCGATCATCCGGACCTTCATCCCGTTCGTGGCCGGCGTCGGCCGGATGCCCTATGGGCGCTTCTTCGCCTTCAACCTGATCGGCGGCTGCGCCTGGATCGCGCTCCTGACCTACCTGGGATATTTCTTCGGCGGCACCGCGGTGGTGCAGAAGAACTTCAGCCTGGTGATCGTCGCGATCATCGTGATCTCGCTGCTCCCGATCGCGGTCGAGGGCTTCCGCGCCTGGCGGGCGCCGAAGCGGGCCTGAGCCGGGTCGGGCGCGATGTTATCGGGCTGGCCTTTTCCGGCCAGACGGTTCGATTGATCGACAGCGGCCCGTTTCCCGGATCGCCGCGCGCATGGCGAAAAAATACCCGTCCCAAACCGTCCTGGTCGTCGCCAGCGGAGACCTGCGGGCCTCCGCCAACGAAGTTTGCTGGCCCGCGCAGCGGGCCCTGGAGCGGACGCTCGGCGCCCAGATCGTCCGCTTGGGCTACCGCCCGCTCCGGGGCCACCCGTACAAGCCGAAGGAAAGGCATGGCTTCATCTCATCCCAGCGGGAGGGGATGGCCATTTTCGCCGGCCTCGATCCTGATCTTCCCCTCATCGTGGCCGAGGCCGTGTGGCAATACTCCCACCACGTGCTGGCCGGATTGATCAGCCACCGGGGGCCCATCCTGACGGTGGCAAACTGGAGCGGCCGCTGGCCGGGCCTGGTCGGCATGCTCAACCTCAACGGCTCCCTCGCCAAAGCCGGGGTCAAGTACAGCACCCTGTGGAGCGAGGACTTTGGCGATGAATACTTCCTGAGCCGGCTCGCGAGCTGGCTGAAGACCGGCCGCGTGCGCCATGGTGCCGCCCAGGTCCGGCCGCTCGCCCGGGCGCGGATTCCCGCGCGCGCGCGGCGCGTCGCGCAGGCGATCGCCGCCGACCTCCGGCTCAACAAGTCGATCCTGGGCGTCTTCGACGAGGGCTGCATGGGCATGTACAATGCGATCATCCCCGACGAGCTGCTGTTTCCGCTCGGGGTCCACAAGGAACGCCTGTCGCAATCGGCGCTTTACTATGCCGTCACCCAAGTGGGCGACCGCGAGGCGCGGGCCGTTTACCGCTGGCTGCGAAACAAAGGCATGCGCTTCCACACGGGGCCGGACGAGCAGGCCGACCTCACCACCCGGCAGATTCTCGCCCAATGCAAGACCTACATCGCCGCCGTTCGCCTGGCCGATGAATTCGGGTGCGAGGCCATCGGCATCCAGTATCAACAGGGCCTCAAGGACCTGCTGCCCGCTTCGGACCTGGCGGAGGGCCTTCTGAACAATTCCGATCGGCCGCCGGTCCGGAACCGCGCGGGCCGCGTGATCCGCGCGGGCCGGCCGATCCCCCACTTCAACGAGGTCGACGAATGCGCCGGCCTCGACGGCGTCCTCACGCAGCGCGTTCACACCGCGCTTCGCCAGCCGGTGGAGAACACCCTCCACGACCTGCGTTGGGGTGACTGGGATCGGAGCGGCAGCACCGACCAGTACGTCTGGGTGCTGCTGATATCGGGCAGCGCGCCGCCGGAGCACCATATCGGCGGATTCCGGGGCACGGACTCGTTCCGCCAGCCGCCGATGTATTTCCGCCTCGGCGGCGGCACGGTGCGCGGGATCGCCAAGCCGGGCGAAATCGTCTGGAGCCGCATTTTTGTGCAGGGCGGTAGGCTCAAGATGGATCTGGGCCGGGCGCGGGCCGTCGCGTTGCCCGCGGCCGAAACGGAACGCCGCTGGCGGGAAACGACCCCGCAGTGGCCCATCATGCACGCGGTCACCTATGGCGTGACCCGGGACCAGATGATGGCCCGCCACAAGGCGAACCACATCCAGGTGGCCTACGCCCGCGATGCCGCCGGCGCGGACCTGGCGCTCTATGCCAAGGCCGCCCTGGCCGAGGAGCTTGGGCTCGACGTCGCGCTTTGCGGCACGCGCGCGGATGGGAGCCGGTTCTGATGCCGGCCCCGCGCCGGGGCAAAAACGGGTGACCCGGCACTCTGCGCCGTGGCTGCTGTCTGTCGCGGGATGAACCTCCTCCCCGCTTCAATCCTCGGCGACGTCGTCGTGACTTCCGACACCACCGGCCTGGTCATCAATGTCGTGATCCTGGCCCTCATCCTGGCGGTCGCGTTCTGGATCATCGGCAAGATGGCCGCGCCTGAGCCGCTGGGCCTGATCCTGCGGGTCATTGTGGGCGTCCTCGGCCTGATTTGGCTGCTGAACCTGCTCGGGGCCGTCGGCGGGCACCCCTTTGTGATCTATCACAGCTAGGCGGCCAAGCCGCCCGGGAGTGCGCGGGCGGGAGTTGGAGAGGGGCTGCGATTTGGCGCCCCGCGCTCGCCCGCCGGCGGGAATGCGAGGGCGGCCGGCCTGGCCGGCCGCTATGACCTTGAAGCCTGCAGGGAGGCCGCCAATCATGGCTTTTCCCTGTTCTGCCTGCGTCCGCCTCTCCTTCCATGAAGCATTCCTCCCACGTCGAAAACCCCGATGTCATCCTGATTGGCAGCGGCGTCATGTCCGCCAATCTGGGCGCCATGCTGAAGCGGCTTGAGCCGTCGCTTTCGCTGCAGGTCTACGAGGTGACCGAGGACCTGGCGCAAGAGAGTTCCCACGGCTGGAACAACGCTGGGACCGGCCACGCCGGCATCTGCGAGCTCAGCTACACGCCCAAGCGCGAGGCGGACGGATCCGTCGATGTCGCCAGGGTCATCGCGATATTCGAGCAGTTCGAGCAGTCCAAGCAGTTCTGGAGCTACGCCGTCGCCGCCGGGATGATCGACCAGCCGAAGGACTTCATCAACCCCGTCGCGCACATCAGCTTCGTGCATGGCGAGGAGGAGGTCGATTTTCTCCGGGCCCGCCATGCCGGCATGGCCGCGCACCACTTCTTCCAGGGCATGGAGTATACGACCGACGGCGCCACCATCGGCCGGTGGGCGCCCCTCCTGATGAAGGACCGCACCGTGTTTCCCGTGGCCGCGACCAAGATGGACAGCGGGACCGATGTGAACTTCGGCGTCATTTCGCGGAAACTCCTGGGCTGGCTCGAAAAGCAGCCCGGCTGCGGCATCGCCTCGAACCACCGGGTCGTGGACCTCGTGAAGGACGGCGCCGGCTGGGAGGTCAGCGCGCGGGACCTCGCCACCGGCGAGATCCGGAAGAACCGGGCCAAGTTCGTCTTCGTCGGCGCCGGCGGCGGCAGCCTGCACCTCCTCCAGAAATCCGGCATCGCGGAGAGCAAGGGCCTCGGGGGTTTCCCGATCGGCGGCCAGTGGCTCGTCTGCGACAACCCGGAGATCGTGAAGCAGCACCAAGCCAAGGTCTATGGCCAGGCCCTCGCCGCCGCCCCGACCATGGCGGTCCCGCACCTCGACACCCGCGTCCTCGACGGCAAGAAGACCCTGCTCTTCGGGCCCTTCGCCGCCTGGACCACCAAGTTCCTGCACAAGAAGGGCAGCTGGACCGATCTCCCGGGCTCGATCAAGCCCGACAACCTGGCGACGATGATCAAGATCGCCATCCACAACCTGCCGCTCGTCCGCTACCTCGTGCAGCAAGGCACCCAGAGCATGAAGGACCGCATGGAGGTCCTGCACATCTTCTACCCGGGCGCGAAGGCCGAGGATTGGAAGCTGATTGACGCCGGCATTCGCGTGCAGGCGATCAAGAAGACCGACGGCGAGGCCGGCATCGTGCACTACGGCACGGAGGTCATCACCAATTCCGACCGCTCCATCTCGGCCCTCCTCGGCGCCTCACCCGGCGCCTCGGTCTCGGTCAACATCGTCCTCGAGGTCGTGAAGATGTGCTTCCCACACCTGCTCGCCAGCGAGGCCGGCCTGGCGCGGATGAAGGAAATGATCCCGGGCTACGATGAAGACTTCAAGCGGCCGGAGAAGGCCGAGCGCTTCCGGGAGCTGCAGCGTGGGGTGAATCAGATTCTGCAGTTGGGCTAGGCCCGAGGCTGACTCCCTTTCGTTCGGCGCCGGTCACCGGAACCCCTGCGGTCCTGGTCTAAAGGCAAAATTGTTTATGGAAAATTGGGCGGAAACCTATTGCTGCAACTCATTGGAATGATGATTCATAGGCGACGTTTCTCACCCGAACTTTCCTAGACTGCCGTTTGGGGGCCTCCCTGGAGAGGCCGCCGGAAATCCGCACCCAAAATCCATTTGGACCGTCCTGCCTCATGGCATGAAATCCCCTCTCATCCCCGCTCCGAAATCCCTGGCGCCGGCCCTGGCGGGCGCCGCGGGCCTGCTTCTGGCACTGATCGGGCCCGCGCCCCTGCGCGCGGATTCCTGGATCGCAGGCGAGGAGACCAGCGACGCCTCCTCCATGTTTCCGGACCTCAACGAGGCGACGGAGCAGGGGATGGCCCCCGTGCAGGCCAATGTCCCCCACCCGCCCAAATCGTGGATCGATGCCGACACGGGGCACCGGGTCATCCGGCTGACGGACGAGCCGGGCTCGGCCAGCCTGTATTTCAACATCAACTCCTACTCGCCCGATGGCAAAAAGATGGTCTACACCACTTCCGACCAAGGCATCGGCGTCCTGGATCTGGCCACGCATGAGGCCCGGATCCTGGTCCACGGGCCGCTGAGCGGGGGCGTCGGGGCGGTGGTGGTGGGACATAAGACCCCGACCGCCTACTACAACCGCGGCACGAGCGATCCCAACATCAAGGAACTCTGGGGCGTCGACCTCAATACGGGCGACACCCGCAAGATCTGCACCCTGCCAAAGCGCGGGGGCATCGAGTCGATCAACGCCGACGAAACCCTCGGCGTCGGCAGCTACATCGTCGGCAACGGCTCGGACTACAATCACAACGCCCCGGCCACGGCGGCCCGGAAGGGCCATTACGCCCTCGAGGAGCCGGTGGACAAGGTGCAGATGATGCGCCGCCGCCTGGCCGCCCACTACCCGATGGTCATGTTCACCCTCGACCTGGCCACGGGGCAGACCCACGAGATCCTCCATAGCACGGAGTGGCTCAGCCACCTGCAATTCTCCCCCACCGATCCCCACCTGCTCATGTATGCCCACCAAGGCATGTGGTGGCTGGTGCAGAAGCAGTGGCTGATCCGCACCGACGGCAGCGACAACCATCAGTTCGACAACGACCGCATCCTGGAGATGGAGGGCACGGGCCACCAGTGGTGGGACGCCCAGGGCAACATCTGGTACGACCAGCGGCTGGCGCCGGAGGTGGGCTTCATCTCGGGCTACAACGTAAAGAGCGGGGAGCGCATCTGGTATCACTACCAGCACAGCGAGCAGAGCATCCATTTCAGCCGCTCGCCCGACGGCTCGCTCTTCTGCGGCGACGGCAGCCAGGCTCCGGGCGCCCAGTGGATCTATCTCTTCCATCCCGTGCGGCTGAAGGACGACCATTCCCAGCACGCCGAGGGCACGACCCTGATCCACACCGGCTATTTCCGCTCGGAGAAGCTGGTCAACATGGCCAAGCAGAATTACCGCCTCGAGCCCAATCCCACCTTTACCCCCGACATGAAGTACGTCGTCTTCCGCTCGAACATGTTCGGCTCGACCTACGCCTTCGCCGTCGAGGTGGCCAAGGCCTCGAACTGAATCAACCCGTTCTCGCGGGCCAGGGCGCACTTCACCCTCCTGCCCCGCGGTCCGTCAATTGAGGGCCGCCTCAGCCTGACAGGGTGGATTTGCGCTGAATTGCGCCTCGGTTGACAGGAACCTGGCAGGAATTTTCGCGCTAAGGCCGGGTGCTTGGTTGGTCTGAACCCCCAGGATGCCTCGCCGTGTGAGCGGAGATCGCCATGGCCTTCTCGGATTCCCTTCATACCCTTGGCCGCACCTCCCTGCCCATGAAGCTGTTCGATCTGGCCGCCGCCCTCGTCACCCTCGCTGCGGTCTTTGGCTATATCAACTACCGCTGGCTGCGACTCCCGGCAACGATCGGAGTGCTGACCCTGGCGCTCCTGGCCTCGGGCGCGGCGCTTTTGCTGGACGTGCTGGTTCCTTCCGCCGGGGTGCGGGAGGCAGCGACGTCGCTGCTCCATGGGGTCGATTTTCACGCGGCGCTGATGCATGGGATGCTCTGCTTCCTTCTTTTTGCCGGCGCGCTGCACGTGGATTTTGGCGACATGCGGGCCAACGGCTGGGGCGTGGCTGTCCTTTCGACGGCGGGTGTGTTGATCTCGACCGTGCTCATCGGCCTGGGATTAAGCCTGGTCCTGGGAATGATCCACCAGCCCCTGCCCCTGATGGTCTGCCTGGTCTTTGGGGCGCTCATCTCGCCGACCGATCCCGTCGCCGTCCTGGGCTTGCTGAGAGATCTGCGGGCGCCACGCGACATGACGGCGCTGATGGCCGGCGAATCCCTGTTCAATGACGGGGTTGGGGTGGTGGTCTTTGTCGGATGCGCCGGACTCGCGGGAATCGGTTCGCCCCAGGAGGCCCGCATCGTTCCCGATTTTGCCCATCTCGCCTTGTTCTTCATCCGGCAGGTGGGTGGCGGCTTGATGCTCGGCGCGGTCATCGGGTACTTGGGCTACCGTGCATTGAAAAGCATCGATTATCATCCGCTGGAGCTTCTGATCACGTTCGCGCTGGTCATGTTTGTCTATGGCCTCTCTTTTGCCTGCCAGACTTCCGGCCCCCTCGCGGTGGTCGTCGCCGGCATCATCGTCGGCAACCCCGGGCGGAAATGGGCGATGAGTCCGAATACCCGCCTCTACCTCGATGCCTTCTGGAGCATGACCGATGAGATTCTCAATGCGGTCCTCTTCCTGCTTTTGGGGCTGCAGGCGCTGGCCATCCCGTGGCGACCGGGAATGCTTTGGGCCGGGCTTATGATCGTGCCCGTCGTCCTGCTCGCCCGTCTGGTTTCCATCGTCGCGCCGATGGCCGTGGTTCCATTGTCGAACGCGCGCCCGGGCTTGGCGGCGATGCTCACCTGGGGCGGCCTGCGCGGGGGAATTTCGGTGGCCCTGCTGCTGTCGCTCACGGATTTTCCGGGCAAGGAGCTGCTGTTCGAGGTCACCTATATCGTCGTGGTCTTTTCGATCCTGGTGCAGGGCACAACCATGCCCCGCCTCCTGTCCCGCTGCGGATGGACCGCCGGCGGCCCGGCCCCGGGTGTTTCGCGATGAGCGCGCGCGCGGCGAGCCAGCCGGTCTGCGGGAAATTGCCGGGGCGCCGTCAGCGCGGACCCGGCGGGCTCCTTCCAAGGCGATGAAAAAGGTTCTCATCGTATCACCTCATTTTCCCCCGGTGAACGCCCCGGACATGCAGCGGACGCGCACCGTGCTGCCCTATCTGGAGCTCCATGGGTGGGAG
Organism: uncultured Opitutaceae bacterium; assembly: GCA_903916755.1. Classification (GTDB taxonomy): domain Bacteria; phylum Verrucomicrobiota; class Verrucomicrobiia; order Opitutales; family Opitutaceae; genus Palsa-1447. The sequence goes on from CAIWXW010000109.1 coordinate 9,371, forward strand.
GCGACGGTCCTGGCGGTCGGTCCAGACTGGGTCGAAGGGGCCGTGATCGATGAGCTGCTGCTGAAGACGATTCCCGCCTCGATCCGGGTGGTGCGGGCCGGAGGTCTCAAGGCGCGGTGGACCAGGCTGGCGGGTTTTGGCAATCTCTGGCTGCGGTGCGGCCGGGCGTTGGCCGCCGCCGGAGACCGGCTCCTCCAGTCCGAGTCCTTCGACCTGGTATTTTTCAGCACGACCCAATTTGGATTCTTCCGCCTGGGTCCCCGGTGGCGGAGGCAATTCGGGGTTCCCTACGTGCTGGACTATCAGGATCCCTGGATCAGTCCCTACTATCACGAGAACAAAGTGCGGCCCCCGGGAGGATACGCCAAGTTTGCGCTCAGCCAATGGACAGCCCGCCGGATCGAACCCGACGTGCTCCGCCATGCCTCCGGAGTCGTCACCGTCTCGGCCGCCTATGGCGCCATGCTGAAAAGGCAGTACCCGTGGTTCCAGCCCGAGAACATCCTGCTCCTGCCTTTTGGCGTCGCTGAAACCGATTTTGCCGTCTTGGGCGACCACCGGCCGGTCCGGCCGCTCATCGCCTTCGGCGATGGGAATCTCCACTATGTCTATGCCGGACGCTGCGGACCCGACATGCGTATCGCGCTCACCTCCCTGTTCCGGGCCTTCAAGGCCTACAAGACACGCAACCCGGAGGAGGCCGCGAAAGTGCGATTCCACTTCATTGGCACCGACTATGCCCCGCCGCCCCTGGGCCGGGACTGGGCCCTCCCGATCGCGCGGGAGGAAAACGTGACGGAATTTGTCAGCGAGCACCGCTACCGGGTGCCCTATTTCGATGCCTTGTATTATCTCAAAAACGCCGACGCCCTTCTCGGCATCGGCTCGAACGATCCCACCTACAGCGCATCCAAGTTTTTCCCCTACCTGCTCGCCCGTCGGCCGTTCCTCTTCATCTTCCACGAGAACAGCCCGGTGATCGCCTTCGCGAAGAAATTGGGCATAACGAGCTTTTTCACCTTTCGGACGGTCGCCGACATTCCCTCCCTGGCCGACGAGCTGGAGCAGCGTTGGTTTCTAAACCACAGCTGGAAGCACCCGCCCACCCTCGACCTGGAAACGTTCCGACCATACACCGCGCAGCTGCTCACGGCAAAATTGGCGGAAACGTTCGATCGTGCGAGCGAGGGGGCGCCGCGTCCAGCCGAGCAATGAGACCGCCGATGGGGGTGCTTCGTCTGGGTTGAGATTGGTGCAGATGCCGGGAGTCGAAACCGGCACAACTAGGTTTTATAATTAACTCTGAATCAGACCCATCTGGAATTTCGATCGGATGGGAGAGTCGGTCAACTTGGCAGGGCACGGCAGGATTTTGCACCAAGTGGCATGAATGTTGACAGGAATCGGACAGGAATTTCTGGGCATGGGCCTCCGGGGTCCAAAGGCTCAATATCAAATGCCGATCGGGCTAAGCGAAGTACTGTTCCAGAGCGTCAATCAGGACCGGAATATCCATGGTCGCCGTCTTCCACACCTGATCGAGATCAACCTCTCCATAATCGTGGGCGATAATGTTCCGCATCCCTCTCATACCGCGAAACGGTATTTTCGGGAAAAGAGCCTGTGTCTCCGGAGATACGCGGCTGGCAGCCTCGCCAACGATCTCAATGCGTCGCAGCACGGCGTCCTGCTTCTCCATGTTGGCCACGAAGGACTCCTCAGTCATTCCAGCGATGTACGCCCGGATCTGGCGAGACGAGTCCAGCATGTCGCGCAGCAATCCCGCTTGCTTCTCATCGGGCATAGAGGGTGACGGGATTTGCGAGAATGGCCCGTCGGCGGTAGGGATTGCGGCTTCGTTCGACGGCACGTCGGCTGAGCAGGTCCACGTGGCAACCAAGGCGGTCTTCCAAGTCTTCTTTCAAAGCACCCATCTCAACCAGGCCGGCATTTGCACCCGGCAGATATTCAACCATAAGATCAACGTCGCTGTTCGAACGGGCTTCTCCTCGCGCGACCGAACCAAATACCTCCATGCGCGCGATCGGAAGCTCCGCGCACACGGCACGCAAGACTGCGCGCAGAGTGTCGAATGATACGGACGATGACGGCGATTCTTGCACGCATCGACATTGCGACGAATCGCCGGCTTTGGCAACGCGACAATGAAGCCCAATCGGCGGCCTAATTTTCCTAACCGCAAGAACTCCGCGCGCGGGACGGCGAGGGAGCCAGCCGCCATCTCGAAATTCTCCAGACCTGGTCCTCACGCTAAGCCTCGACCAACATTGTCGCTCTGACTCGAGTCGATTAGAGACCCGTTTGCCGTCGCGGTCGCGACGAGATTGGTGCAGATGCCGGGAGTCGAACCCGGATCGATGGCTTCGGAGGCCACAACACTATCCATTGTGCTACATCTGCAAAAAACGGAGGGCCATCAAAGCCGGTTCAACCGGCTCCCGTCAAGACAGCTGATGCCCGTGCTGCACGACGGAGTCGCGGCCCTGGTTTAGCCGGTCCAGGACGCCGGCCAGCCGGCGGCGCTTTTCGTCGTTCTGGGCGAACATCTCGAGCTGGGCGCCAGCCCCCTCGACGCCCGAGAGCCGGGCGCTGACCAGGCGGAGGGGGCGCCGCTTGCGCCAGGCCGCCCGCAGGAGCGGCTCGACCAGGGGATAAAATGGCGCCTCGAGGTCCGTGGCGGTGTCGAGGGTGCGGCCATGCGACTCCTGGCTGAAATCGGGATAGCGCACCTTGATCGTGAGCGTGCGCACGCGCTTCCCGTCGGAGCGGATCTTCGCCATCAGCTCGTCGATCATGCCCTTGGCCACGCGCTCGATCGTCCCGAAGTCGGAAACGTCCTCCCCGAAGGTCTGCTGCTGGGAGTAGCTCTTCGCATCCTCTTCCCCGGTCTCCACGGGCCGGTCGTCCTCGCCCCGGGCGCGGGCGAGCATGCCCTCCCAGTCCGAACCGAGGACCGCTTCCAGCTCCCGGGGGGAGCGGACGAAGAGGTCACGGACGACTCTGAGGCCCTCTTCCGCCAGCATGGCCTCGGTCTTGGGGCCCACCCCGGGCAGCTTGCCCAAGGAGAGCGGCGCCAGGAAGGCCGCTTCGGCCCCCGGCAGGACGATCTCGAAGCCGCGCGGCTTGCGCAGTTTCGAGGCGATCTGCGCGACCAGCTTGTTTGACGCGATGCCCCAGGAGGTCGGTATCTCCAGCTCATGCCATATCCGCTGCTGCAGGGCGCGGACGGTGGCCTCGATCTGGCCAACCGTCGTCAGTCCGCAGGGCGCGAGGTCGAGGTAACCCTCATCGATCGAATTGCGCTGCACGACCGGCGTCACCGTCTCGCAGAGGTCGAACATTTGCTTCGACACCTTGCCGTAGAGGCCGGAGGTGTGCGGGATCATGATCAGGTCCGGGCAGACCCTGAGCGCGCGCGAGGTCGGCATCGGCGTGTACACGCCGACCGCCCTCGCCTCATAGCTGGCGGAGGATATGATGCCCCGCTCCCGGCCCCCGACGGCGCATTTCCGACCGCGGAGCTCCGGCCGCAGCGCCTGTTCGCACGACACGAAAAACGCGTCGGCGTCGAGGTGAACGATGGTCGGCAGCCCGGGCATGGCCGAAGCCAAAGGCCGGGCGCGCGCGGGGGGAAGGCGAAAGCGCCTACTTCCGCTTGGCGGCCGACTTTCCCTTGGCGCCGCCGTCCTGCTTGTTGACCGTCGCCCAGGCGCGGGCGGCGGCGGTCTTGGGGCTGATGCCCTTCTTCTCGTAGCTGGTCTCGATGTGAGCCGCCTCGCGTTTCTGCTTGGGCGAATAGCTGGCTTTGCTTCCTTGTGGCATGGTGGGAGTTATTTGGGTTTGAGGCGCAGCCGCCGGACCTTCCCCACGGTCACGTGGGCCCCTGGTTTGTTCCATGTCCGGCGGTCTCCGATTCAGGGATTGTCGAGACGCCGGACTTGCCGCAAGTTGGGCCGATATGACCGTTGGAACCGAGGAGGGCGCAGCGCCGGCACCGAGCGACTTTATCCGCGACATTGTCGCCCGTGATGTTGCGGAAAAACGCTATCCGCAAATCGTTACGCGATTCCCGCCGGAGCCTAACGGCTATCTTCACATCGGCCACGCCAAGTCGATCTGTCTCAATTTCGGGATCGCCCGCGAAAACGCCGGACGCTGCAACCTGCGGCTCGACGACACCAACCCGGTCAAGGAGGACGTCGAGTACGTCGCCTCGATCATCGCCGACGTCACCTGGCTCATCGACGGCTGGGCGGACCAGGTCCTCGGCCTCAAGCCCGCGACGACCGAACCCTATCACGCCAGCGACTACTTCGGGCCGCTCTACGACTTCGCGGTCGAACTGATCAAGAAAGGCAAAGCCTATGTCTGCGACCTGAGCCCCGAGGAGACCGAGAAATACCGCGGCGCCCCCGACCGCCCCGGCCAGGACAGCCCGTTCCGGAACCGGCCGGTGGCCGAGAACCTCGACCTCTTTCAGCGGATGAAGGCGGGGGAATTCCCCGATGGGGCGCGCACGCTCCGCGCCAAGATCGACATGGCCGCGCCGAACATGTGGCTGCGCGACCCCCTGCTCTACCGCATCCGGCACGTCGAGCACCACCAGACCGGCGCCACCTGGTGCATCTATCCCCTTTACGACTACGCGCATTGCCTGAGCGACTACCTCGAGGGCATCACCCACAGCATCTGCACCCTCGAGTTCGAGGTGCACCGCCCGCTCTACGACTGGATCCTCGAGCAGCTTAATCTGCCCAGGCCGCTTCCGCACCAGTACGAGTTCGCGAAGCTGAACCTCGGCTACACCGTCGTCAGCAAGCGCAAGCTGCTGCAGCTGGTCCAGGAGGGCATCGTGGCCGGCTGGGACGATCCCCGGCTGCCCACCCTTTCGGGGCTGCGCCGCCGCGGCGTGCCCGCCAGCGCCCTGCGCCGCTTCGCCGCCAGCATCGGCGTCACCCGCTATGACAGCGTCACGGACGTCGCGCTCTTCGAGCACGCGATCCGCGAGGAGCTGAACGGCGCCGCGCTGCGCCGGCTGGCGGTCCTGCGGCCGATCAAGCTGGTCCTGACCAACATTCCGGCCGGCGAGACGCTCTCGGTCGAGGCGGTCAACCATCCGGCCGATGCCGCCGCCGGCGTGCGCCCGCTGGCCTTCACCCGCGAGATCTTCATCGAGAGCGATGACTTCATGGAGGTCCCGCCCAACAAGTATTTTCGGCTCCGGCCGGGCGGCGAGGTGCGGCTTAAGTACGCCTGCATCATCAAGTGCGACGAGGTGGTGAAGGACGCCGCCGGGGCGATCGTGGAGCTGCGCTGCACCGCCGACCTCGACTCCCGCAAGGGAGGGCCCAACGCCGACCGGAAGATCAAGGGCACGATCCATTGGGTCAGCGCCACTGCCTGCATCGAGGCGCCCGCCCGCCTCTATGACCGCCTCTTCACGGTCGCCGAACCGGATGCCGAGGGCGCCTTCAAGACGCACATCAATCCCCATTCGCTGGAGACGGTGACCGCCAGGCTGGAGGCCTCGCTGCGCGACGCCCAGCCGGGCCAAAGCTACCAGTTCGAGCGGCTCGGCTACTTCACGCTCGATGCCGCCGACGCCCGCCCGGGCCAGCCCGTCTTCAACCGCACGCTGACCCTCAAGGACGCGTGGACGGCGAAGGCCTGAGGCTTGCCAGCAAAAGCGCCCGTCTGGTTCAATTCCCGCCTTGAAGCCAAGCATTGTCACCCTCGACCTGGAAGGTGTCCTCGTCCCCGAGATCTGGATCGCCGTCGCGGAGCGCACCGGCCTCGCGGCCCTGCGCCGGACCACCCGGGAAGAGCCGGACTATGACAAGCTGATGCGCTACCGCCTGGAGATCCTGGACCGCGAGGGCATCACCCTCTCGAAGATCCAGGACGTGATCCGGGGCCTGGCGCCCCTGCCCGGGGCCGCGGAGTTCCTGGCGACCCTCCGGGCGGAGACCCAGGTCATCATCCTTTCCGACACATTCGAGCAGTTCGCCGCGCCGCTTATGCGGCAGCTGGGCTGGCCCACCCTTCTCTGCCACCAGCTGACCGTCGAGCAGGACCGGATCACCGGCTACCGCCTCCGCCAGCCGGACCAGAAGCGCGAGGCCGTGAAGGCCCTGCAAGGCCTGCGCTACGCCGTCATTGCCGCGGGCGACTCCTTCAACGACACGACCATGCTCGCCCAGGCCGACCACGGCTTCTTCTTCCGCGCGCCCGACGCCATCAGCACGCAGTTCCCGCAGTTCCCCACGGTCCGCGAGTACGCGGACCTGCTCAGATCGATCCGCCAGCGGCTGTAGCCAGGAATCGGTCCAGCCGCGGGCGGACCCGGTCGGGACCCAGGACGCGGAGCAGGCTGAAGAAACTTGGGCCCACGTTCGTCCCGGAGACGGCCAGCCGGCCAACGTGGACGTAATCGCCCAGGCCGAGGCCCTGGCGCGCCGCCAGGGCCTGCACCGCCGCCTCCAGCGTGGCGTCGCTCGAGAAATCAGCCGTGGCGAGGGTCGCGATCAATTCGCGCAGACGGGCGACCGGGTCGCCCTTGGCCATGACCTTTTCCCGCACCTTCGGGTCGATGCCGAAGTCCTCCGTGAAAAAATACGCGGTGTAGGCGGGCAGTTCCTCGATCGCCTTCACCTTGGGCTGGCCGAGCAGCATGATTTCCCGGAAATAGGCGGGGTCGGCCGCGAGCGGGTCGATGCGGGCGGCGCCTTCGGCCGCCGGGCCGGCGGCCAGCCGGGCAAAATAGGCGCGGGCCTGCTCGACATAGGCGTCGGGCGGCAGTTCGACCAGGTAGGTCCAGTTCATGTGGGCCAGCTTTTTCTCGTCGAAGCGGGCGTTGCTCTGGTTGACCCCCGGCAGGTCAAAGAGCCGCACGATCTCGGCCAGGGGCATCTTCTCCCGGTTGTCGCCGGGGTTCCAGCCGAGGAGGCAGAGGAAGTTGACCAGGGCCTCGGGCAGGATGCCCCGGCGCTGGTACTCCTCGATCAGGGCTCCCTGGTCGCGTTTGGACATCTTGCCCGGGCCGTTCTGCTTCAGGATCAGCGGGATATGCGCATAGACGGGCAGCGGGGCGCCGAAGGCCTTGAAGAGTTCCGTGTGCTTGCTCGTGTTCGAGAGGTGGTCCTCGCCGCGGATCACGTGGGTGATGCCCATGGCGATGTCGTCGACCACGTTCACAAAATGAAACACCGGGCTGCCGCCCGACCGCACGATGACAAAATCCTTCTCCTCCGTCCGCTCCACCCGTCCGCGGATGCCGTCCTCGATGACCTGCGGCTCGCCCGAGATCCGGAAGAAGACCGCCCCCTCCTTCTCGTAGGCGCGGCCGGAGGCCATCAACTTCTCAAGATAGGCCCGGTAGATGTCGCCCCGCTCGCTCTGGCGGTAGGGCCCATGCGCGCCTCCGACCCGCGGACCCTCGTCCCAATTGAGGCCCAGCCAGCTCAGGCTGTTATAGATCACGTCCAGGAAGGCCTCGCTGTTGCGGGCCTGGTCGGTGTCCTCGATCCGGAGGACGAAGACGCCGCCGGTATGCCGGGCATAAAGCCAGTTGAAGAGCGCCGTGCGGGCGCTGCCGATGTGGAAGAACCCCGTCGGACTGGGGGCGAAACGAACGCGGACCTGGGACATGGGATGAAGGGAGGATATCGGCCTGACAGGGAGCCGACGACGATACTAGGCTAGTCCGGTGGATTCCGCTCCCGCTGTCAAAGACTCCCGCCCGCCGGAAATCGATGCTGCCGCCGTCGTGGCCCGGCTCGTGGCCGCCGCCCGGGCGGCCGGCGCCGACGTCGAGACCTTTGGCGCGGCGGCGGGCTGTCCCCTGATCGCCATCACCCGGCGAACGCCCGGTCCCCGGCCCCGCATCTACCTCTCCGCCGGCATCCACGGGGACGAGCCGGCTCCGCCCCTGGCCCTCCTGGAGATGCTCGAGGCCGGGATCTTCGACGAGCGCGCCCATTGGTTCATCTGCCCCCTCCTCAATCCCGCCGGCTTCCGCCGGCGGGCGCGCGAGAACGCGGCGGGGCTGGACCTCAACCGCGACTACCGCGAAACCCAGTCGGCCGAGATCGCGGCCCACATTTCCTGGCTGCGCCGGCAGCCTAATTTCAACCTCACGCTCTGCGTCCACGAGGACTGGGAATCGAAGGGCTACTACCTTTACGAGCTGAACCCGCAGGAACGGCCGAGCCTGGCGGAGGCCATGCTCGCGGCCGTGGCCCGCGTGTGCCCCATCGACCCCAGCGGCATGATCGACGGCCGGCTGGCCCTGCGGGGCATCATCCGGCCGGTGGGCGAACCGTGGGACCGCCCGCAATGGCCCGAGGCGATCTATCTGCGGGCCCACCACGCGAATCTGGGCTACACCATCGAATCGCCCTCCTCCTTTCCGCTGGCCCAGCGGGTGGCCGCGCACCGGGCGGCGCTCGAGACCGCGCTCGAACTCACCTGCGGAAAACCCGCGGGCGCTGGCACGCTTTAGGCTGCGAAGTTAGGGGTAAAGCTCGGGCCTTTTGCGCCGAGTTAAGTTGCAAAGCAGTCTTAGAGGACCAGCCTTTTCTTACGGTTTGATGAAAGATTTTCCCGAGTTGGAAGATCGGGCCGCCCCGGCGGCTTACCTCCTCACCACAGGGCGCGAGGACGCCCCAGAGGAGTCTCAAAAATTTAGGGCCGACGCGACGCCGGCCCCAATTGCGGCAAAACCTGCAGGCAGTCATCACCACATGAATCGTTCCCATCATCGCGAGCTCATCGTCTCCGGCATTCATTTCGAACTGACCCCGTCGCTGAAAACCTACGTCCAGGAAAAGGCGGACCGACTTTTCCGCCATGAGGAGAAGATAATCCGGATGCGCGTGGAGCTCGAATGTGATCCAAAAGAGGCGGTCGCCACGCGGTTCAAGGCCAAGGGGCACATTCTCATCCATGGGCCCGATCTCAACGCCGTCGTTGAGTCCGACGAATGCCACAAGGCGGTTTCGCTCCTGGTCGACAAGCTCGACCGGATGCTCCGGCGGCGCGCCCGCTGGCAGAAGGTGAAGCGGCGCCGTTCGCCCGCGCCGGCGTTCGACGCCTTCGCCGCCGCCTTTTAGGGGGCCAGCATCAGGGCACCGGCCGGCTGCGCATCCAGGCGCGCGAGGTTCTCGCGCGCATTCGCGTAGTCCGGCCTGAGCTGGACGGCGATTGCGAACTCCTTGCGGGCCTCCGCGCGCCGCTGCAGGTGCAGGAGGGCCGAGCCGAGGTTGTTGTGCACCTCCGGCGCATTGAAGGTGACGAGCAGCGCCTGCTCGTACTGGACCACCGCCTCCACGAACTGGTTGTCCCGGGCCAGGACGATGCCGAGATTGTTGCGCGCGTCGACGCTGTCCGGCTGCATCGCGATCACCTCGCGGTACTGGGTCTCGGCTTCCTCGAGCCGGTCGAGGGTGGCGAGGGCGTTGGCGAGGTTGAGCCGGGCCTCCGTGAAACGGGGCCGCAGCCACACCGCCTGCTGGTACTCCCGGACCGATTCCAGCGGCCGGCCGGACCGGAAGAGCGCGCTTCCCAGGTTGTTGTACGCCTCCGCATAGTTGGGGCGCTGCCGGACCGCCCGCCCGAACTCCGCCATCGCCTCGGCGGGCCGGTTGAGCCCGAGCAGCGCGTTGCCGAGATTGTTGTGCAGCTCCGGGATATCGAATCCCTCGCGCTGGGCCTCGCGATACTCGTGCAGCGCCTCGGGCAGCCGGCCCAGCCGCGCCAGGGCGTTGCCGTAGTTGAACCGCACTTCGTGGTATTCCGGCAGCCGCTGCAGGATGGCCTCAAATTCCACCACCGCACCCTTCACGTCGTCGTCGCGCGCGAGCGCCACCCCGAGGTTATTGTGCGCATCGGCGTAAAACTCCGGCTTGAGCGCGATGGCCTTCCGGTACTCCGCCTCGGCCTCCTGGTTTTTTCCCGCCGCCGCCAGGGCCGTGCCGTAGTTGTTGTGCCCTTCGGCGAAATCCGGCTTTCGCCGGAGGGCCTCCCGGTACTGGGCCACCGCGGCATCCCGTTGGCCGCTGGCCAGCAGCACGTTGCCTAGATTGCTGCGGGCAAAGACATTCCCCGGATTGTGGGCCACCGTGTCGCTCCAGATGGCCACCCCATCCCCGAAGATCTCGTTCCGGCGCGCCGTCACGACGCCGAGGATCAGCGCCAGGGCCCCCGTCCCGACAATGATCACCTTGCGGCGCCGTTCGTCATCAGCGAACACCCGCGCCAGCAGGGCCGCCACCCCCACCCCGAGCAACGCCAGGAGGGGCGCCAGCGCCAGGTACATGCGATGCTCCGCGATCGTCTGACGGTTCCCCGGCACGATCGAGGTGGGAGCGAGGATGGCGAAGAACCAGAGGCCCGCGAAGCCCGCGGCGCGCAGCCCGATCGGGTCCCGGGCGCCGCGATGGAAGAAGGCGATGGCCGACAGGGCAAGCAGGCCGCCGGCCAGCAGCGCCTCCGGCCACACCGACCAGGCGTGCGCGACCCAGAGCGCCCCATAGTCAAAGACCTGCCCCTGCGGCCAGAAGGTCAGCCGGAGGTAGCGCCAAAGCGCGGGGAATTGCGTGATGAAGTAGTCCCACCAGCGGACGCCGATTCCAAACCCGGCGGTGCCATTGCGGCTCTTGGTCCCAAGAGCCAGCCAGGCCACCAGACCCAGGGTCGCGGCCAAGCCGAGGTAGTAGACTCGCCGGCGGCGCCAGGCGTCGCGAAAACTACCGGTGACGAAGGTCCGGTCGTACAGGAGCACGAAAAGCGGTGCGGAGACCGTGACTTCCTTCGTGCCCATGCCGGCGAGGCAGGCCAGCCACGAGACGGTCCACCAGGCGCCGCCCCCGCGGCCGCCCTCGACGCGCTCCACGCCCCGCACGAAGCCATAGAGGGTCAGCAGGTAGCACAGCGCCATCAGCGACTCGGCCCGCTGGATGAGGTAGGTGACCGACTCGGTCTGGAGCGGATGGAGCGCCCACAGGAGGGCCACCGCTCCGGCCAGAAGCGCCGCATCTATCCCCGTTCGGGGATCACCCGGTGCGCCGGTGCGACCCAGCGTCCGGCGCAGCAAGCCGTAGAGCGTAAGGGCCGCCAGGAAATGAATCAGGAGGTTGCCGAGGTGATAGCTCCGGACGTCCAGCCCGCCGATCGCATAGTTGACCGCCAGCGAGAAATTAAGGACCGGCCGGCCGCTGACCGAGGTGTCAAAGGGCGGCGACGTGATCGCGGTCAGGGGCCAGAGCCGGCGGATCGAGCTGTTGCGCTCGATCGCCATCGTGTCGTCGAAGACAAACGGCGCCCCGAGCGCCCCCCGGTACGCAAACCAGATCGCGGCGGCCAGAACGGCCGCGGCCAGCCAGCCGGCCCAGGCCGGCAGCGCGCGATCAGCGGGGGACTTCACGGAGCGAGCCAATCCGGCCCGGCCATCCGACTCAAGCCACGCGGGCCTGAATCGGCGGCGGCCGGCGCCCGCTCAATTGCCGTAGGGCCGTTCCGTCGTGGTCAGCTTCTCCTTCGGCACATCGAAGGCGGCGACGGGATCGGGATGGGCGGGGTCGAACTGCGGCGCATCCGGCGCCAGGTACTTGGCCAATTCGGGCACGCCCAGGCGGATGCCGCGGACGACGCACTTCGACAGTTCATAGCTGCCATAGTCCCCCTGGTGGGTCGTATCCGGGCCGCGCGGGGTCGGGGCAAAGATCGCCGGCGCCCCCTTGGGCCCCAGCGCCTCGTACAGCACCTTGCTCATGGCGTTCAGGTCGACCAGGGCCACCCCATCGTCCTTCGCCACCTTGCGCATCGCATCCGGAAAATCGCCCAGGGTGTTCGTGACCGTGTCCCCGTCGAACGCCAGCCGGTTCATCGGGGTCACCAGGACCAGCGTGGCGCCATGCGCCCGGGTTTCCGCCACGTAGCGGTGGAGGAAGGTGCTGTAGGAGGCGTAGGCCCCGGGATTCGGCCCGCGGTCGTGCTGGTCGTTGTGGCCGAACTGGATGATCACGAAGTCGCCGGGCTTGATGAGGCTCATCAGCTTCGCCCAGCGGTTTTCCGAAATGAAGTCGCGCGCGGATTCCCCGGATTCGGCGTGACTGGAGACGACGATGTCCGGTCCGAAGAAGCTCGTGATCATCTGGCCCCAGCTGTTGTGGGGTTCACGGGGCTGGTCGGTCATGGTGGAGTCACCGACCAGGTACAGGGTCGGCCGGTCCGTCACCGGCACGATCTCGACCGAGGCCACGCAGGGTCGCTGGTCGCAGAATTCCAGCGTGAGCTTGTCGTCCCAATCCCAGACCTCCGTCGACTTTTCCCGCGGTTTCAGCCGGACCTTGCCCCCCGGAAATTCCGGCCGGCGCAGCGCCACGGTGAAGGTCCGCGTGGCGAGTTCGCCCGCGGCGGTCCGCACGTGCAGCAGTTCGAGGCGGCGAAGCTCGGCCTTGACCGTGGTGAGGGCGGGGGCGGTGGGGTCGCCCAACGCCACCGTCACCTGGTACTCTCCTTCCGGCAGCGCCACCGAGAAGTAGAACGGCTGGCTGCCGGTGACGAAGCCGGACCCCGGCGGGCGGGCCACCGCCAGCGGGGTCGAGCCGGGTTCAAAGCCATAGCCCTTCGCGGCGGAATAGACCTCATGGGGGTCCACCGCCACGCTGCCGGCGGGGGCCGGTCCGGGTCCGAACGAGAATTTCCAGTGCGTCGCGTCGGCCGCGTGCACCGGGAGGAAGGCGGCCGCCAGCAGGCCGCCGAACAGGAAGGACTTGGTGGATGGGATCATAAATTCAGCGGGGACTGCGGGTCGGCCGTGCCGGCAGCGGGATCGGCGGGGGCGATGCTGCGCAGGGAAACCTCGGCTGGCGCCAGGCCCGGGGAGGCGACCCGCACCGTGATCGCGCCGGTCTGGCCCGGCTTCGTCCGCACGATGGCCAGCGCCCGGCCGTTGAAGGCGTCGTGCTCCCGGGCCTGGAAGGGCTCGAGGCTGGTTGGATCGCCGTCGTCCACGGCGACGACCTCGGCCGGGCCGGTGACCGCGAAGGTGAGATGATTCTTAGCGCGGGGCGCGAGCACGCCCGCGGCGTCGAGAATGTCCGCCGAGATGAAGGCCAGGTCCTGGCCGTCGGCCATGAGCGGCGTCCGGTCCGTCCGCAGCCTGAGCCGGGCCGCCGGGCCGGCCGTGCGCTCGATTTCCTGGGCCCACGGCCGGCCGTCCTTATAGGCGACTACCTTCAATTCACCCGGCTGATAGAGGACGTCATCCCACCGGAGCCGGAATTGATCCGGCGCCTTCCGCTTCCGGCCCAGCGACCGGCCATTCAGAAAAAGCTCCGCCTCGTCGCCCGAGGTGTAGACATGCACCGGCGTGACCTGCCCCACCCGCTCCGGCCAGGTCCAGTGGGGCAGCAGGTGCGCCATGGGGAAATCGGGCCGCCACCGCGCCTGGTAGAGGTAGAAGCGGTCCTTGCGGAACCCGTCGAGGTCGATGATCCCGAAATACGAGCTCCGAGCGGTGTCGTCGGCCTTGCCGTAGGGTGTCGGCTCGCCCAGGTAGTCCCAGCCCGTCCAGACGAACTCGCCCGCGACGGACGGGTTTTCGGCCTGGCCCGTGAATTCCGCATCGGGCGTCGTGGCCCAGCGCGGGGCGAAGAGATCGTACGAGCTCATCTGGTGGCCGGCCACGTGGCCCCGTGACTTGTCGGCGACCAGCGGAAAGGCGTATTCGTCCCGCGAGCTGATGGTGGAGGCGGTCTCGCTGCCGAAGAGCGGCTGGAGCGGGTGCTCGGCGCGGAACCGCGCGTATTCGCCCGGCTTGTAGTTGTAGCCGAAGACATCGACGGCGGTCTGGAAGCCGTTGGCGCGAGACTCCGTCTCGTTGTACGCCGCCGTGATGGGCCGCGTCCGGTCCTCCTCGCGCACGATGCCGGCGAGATGCTGGGCGAGCCGCCAGCCTTCCGGCTGCCGCTGCTCCCCGATCTCGTTGCCGATGCTCCAGAGGATGACCGAGGGATGGTTGCGGTCGCGCCGGACCAGGGCCCGGAGGTCCTTCTCATGCCAGTCGGGAAACAGCAGGTGGTAGTCGTTCGGGCGCTTGCCGCTCGCCCAGCAGTCGAACGATTCGTCCATGACCAGCATCCCCAGCCGGTCGCAGAGGTCGAGGAGCTCGGGCGCGGGAGGATTATGGCTCGTGCGGATGGCGTTGCAGCCCATCTCGCGCAGCAGCTCAACCTGGCGCTCGAGCGCGCGGCCGTTGAGCGCGGTGCCCAGGGGCCCGAGATCGGCATGGTCGCAGACGCCGTTGATCGGCACGCGCATGCCGTTGAGCAGGAAGCCGTGGTCAGCCGTGAAGGCGATCGTGCGGATGCCAAAGGGACTCTCGTAGACGTCGGCCACGTCCCCGCCCACGCGGACGGTCGTCACCGCAAGGTAACGCTGCGGATGGGCCAGGCTCCAGAGCTTGGGCTGCGGCACGGTGAGAACCTGCTCGCTCAAGCCCTGGCGGCCCGCCGCCAGATGGACCTTGGGCCCGGCCGAGACCGCCACCGGCTCGCCGACGCGGCGGCCGGGGAAGCTGTATTCGTAGATGGCGGTCGACACCTGCGCGTCGACGGCGTTCGCGAGCGGGTTCTTGAGCATCACCTGGATGTCGACCGCGGCGGCGGCGGCGGTCACCGACGGGGTGGTCACAAAGGTGCCCCAGTGGGCCACGTGCACGGGCTCCATCTTCTCCAGCCAGACATTCCGATAGATGCCGCCGCCCGGATACCAGCGGGAGGACAGCGGAGGGTTGTCGAGCCGGATGGCCAGGACGTTGTCCCCGCCCGGCCTGAGGTAGGGCGTCAAGTCCAGCTGGAAGGAGGCATAGCCATAGGGCCAGCCGCCAACGAAGCGGCCGTTGAGCCAGACCAGGGGGTAGGCCATGGCGCCATCGATATCCAGGTAGATCCGCTTCCCCTGGTCCGCCGCGGTGACGGCAAAATGCTTCCGGTACCAGCCCACGCCCCACCAGGGCAGCCGGCCGGTGGCGCTGTCGTACTCGACCTTGAAAGGACCCTCGACCCCCCAGTCGTGGGGCAGGTCGAGCGCGCGCCAGGCAGTGTCGTCGAAGGCGGGCTGGGTGTAGGCCACGTCGCCGCCCAGGTTGCCCTCCGGCCGCGGCGGCTTCGGGGCGGCGGCGTTCAGGAATTCATTGCCGGTGGCGGCGAACCAGGCCTTGGTCGCCGGATAGGCCAGCGCGCCGGACGTGCCCGCGGGATCGCCGGCGGCGAAGCGCCAGCCGAGGTCGAGTGAAACCCGCTCGC
Source organism: uncultured Opitutaceae bacterium (assembly GCA_903916755.1). Classification (GTDB taxonomy): domain Bacteria; phylum Verrucomicrobiota; class Verrucomicrobiia; order Opitutales; family Opitutaceae; genus Palsa-1447. The sequence continues at coordinate 24,700 of CAIWXW010000109.1, forward strand.
GGGGTCCGGGATCGGCGGCGGCGGCCGCGGCGGCCGCGCCGAGGAGCAGCAGGATACAGCCGAAGGAACGCGGCTTCATGGGCAAGGACCCGCGGGGGACGAGGGGTGCCAGGGACGGTTAGCGGTAACGATAGAGCTTCACGCGCTGGAGGGTCGGCGCGTCGCCCATGAATTTGAGGCCGCTGCCGGACTGGTTCGCCGCGGCGGCCTCGTCGAGGTGATAGTTCAGGAGAATGTCGTCGCCGTTGAGCACGCGGGTCGGTACCCACCGGCCGTCCGCGTAGCGGCCCGACTCCACCCGCGCGAGGCCGGCGATCGGGGCGCCCGGCGTGTTCGGCGCAAAGGTCACCTGCACATCAAAGCCCGCCACCACGAACTCGGAGGGGCCGAGCCCGACCACCAGGGCATAGCCGAAGGGCGGGACCTGGCTGGGATTGCGGAGATTCCGGCGCAGGTCGACCTTGATATTGAAGTCGCCCAGGGCGATCTCCTCGCTCTGCCGGCCGGCGGCCGTGAGCGCCACCGCGGAAATCGCCCCGCGAGCCTGGGCGTCGAGGATCGCCGGCGTCATGTCCCGCAGGAGCGCGTAGCCCCGGGGCAGCGGCTGCGCGGTGACATCGCCGGGACCGGCCTCGCCCGCGTCCGGGCGGAGCGCGACCAGGCGCCCCGGGTTATCGATTCCGAACGGAGAATAGCCAATGCCCTGGTGCCGGCCGATGGCATAGAAGGCGTTCGCCACCCCGCCGGCGTCGCCCCGGGACTCGGGGACGAAGAGCGGGTTGCCGTTCTGGTTGAACCGCGCCACCCACTCGGCAAAGTTGGGCAGGTAGATGTCGGGGGCGTTGATGTCGATGTGGGGCGCCCCGGCGCGCCAAATGTCGAGCACGTGCGGTTCCGGGCCGCCGCTGGGATAGTCGCCCGCGCCCTTGTCCTCGGGCTGGATGATCCAGGTGTTGGTGAAGACCGGAATGGGATAGACGGCCTTCCCCGCCGCCGCGATCTGGTCCATGTAGCGGGCGTAGTTCCAGGCCATGAAGATCTCGTCGGTGACCAGCCCCGTTTTCTTGTCCGCCGTCTCCGCGCCAAAGACCTCCTGCCAGGTGCCCGCGGGCTTGCCGCCCGCGGCCTCCCAGACCTGGCTCAGCGCCGGCCGCAGGTGATCGCCATGGCGGGCCAGGTAGCCCATCAGGGCGTCGGGCACGGGACCCGCGAAGGCCGCCTCGGCGGCCGGGGAGCGGTCCCGCGCATCCCCGAGGATCCCGACCTCGTTTTCGAGCTGGATCATGAGGGTCGTGTGCTGCTCGCCGTCGACCGCGCGCAGGTGACGCATGAACGCCGCATAGGCGCGCAGGTCCGCGTCGCGATTGACGGCACTGAGGGTCGACAGCACCTCGATGGATTTTCCGCTCCGGAGCCGGACGCGGGGAAACCGCGCCTGGTTCTCCTTCACCCAGTCCGGCACGAAGCTCGAGATGCCGTTCTTCCAGCTGCCGAACCAGATCAGGATCACGTGCAGGCGGTTCTGGCGGGCGGAGGCGAGGGCCTGGTCCACCAGGGTGAAATCGTACCGTCCCTCGGCCGGCTCGGTCAGGGCCCAGGAGACGCCGACCAGCACGGTGTTGAGGTTCATCCGGGCGAGGCGCGGCCAGACCGGCGCCATGTACTCCGCGCTGGACGAGGCGGTGTTGGCCAGCTCGCCGCCCAGCACCAGGAAGGGATGGCCGTCGACCACGAGCTGCGTGGCGGCGCCCCGGCGCTCCAGATGGGGGGCCGAATTGGAGTCGGCCCAGACCAAGGGGGCGCAGAGCGCGAGGGTGAGCGCGGCCGCGAGGCCGGGGGTGGATTTGATCATTTTAATTGGACGTCCCAGACCTTCGAGCGGCGCGCCGTGCCGGCCGGACCGGCGACGGTGAGCACGACGACCAGGTTGGCCGGCTCCTTGTACGCATGGATCGGGTTCTGCTCCGTCGAGGTCGTGCCGTCGCCGAAGTCCCACTTCCAGGATGTGACCGGGCCCACCGAGAGGTCCTTGAAGGCGACCAGCCGGCGGTCCATGTCCACGACCTTCCAGGACCATTGGGCGCCGACGGCGGGAAGGAACTGCGGCTCGAGCGGCATCAGCCGGAAGGCGCAGAGTTCCGAGGCGTCGCCGTACATCGTGTAGTGCCGGGAAAGATTCCAGAAATGCAGATGATGGTTGTTGGTCGCGTTGCCGTATTCCATCAGGGCCCAGGACAGGCCGATGATCTTGTTCTCGCTCAGGACGGACTCGACCGCCCGCTGCGGGCCCTCGGGGCCCGCGTAGTCGAAGGGCGTGACCCAGAATTCGAGGGTCAGCTTCCCACCCTGCCCCGGATGGAAGTCATAGCGGGTCGCGGCGTTGGCATAGGGGAACTCCTTGATCCACGTGGCCGCGTCCCAGGCCATGCACCAGTCCTTGTCCAGGGCCGGGGTGAAGATGTGGTAGTTCTGGGCGTGGACGCCCTGGATGGCCCAATGGGCCTCGGCGACGCTGATCCGGCTGTCGGGCAGCGCCCGGGACGCGCCCACGTGCTCGGGGGTCCAGAATTCGGCGTGGCCCTTGTCGATCATCGGCCCGCCCGAGGCGTCGCCGTCCACCACGATTTCGAAGGTGTCCTGCCGCAGCCCCGGGCTCGCGAAATCCCACTTGGGCTTCGTGGCCTCATAGAGAAAATAGAGGCGGTTCAGCCCCTTGACCCAGCCCACCTTCACCTTGACCACGCAATCCTTGGGGTCGGGCGGCAGGTGGGCACCCTCCACGTCGCGCAGCCGGCTGCCATCGACGACATAGGAGTCGGGCACCATCGCCCAGTCGCTCGCATCGCCATCGACGCGCGGGATCTGATCCGGCGGGAATTGGAAGACCTTGAAGGTGACGTCGGGCTGGTCAAAGGCCGCCGCCGGCCGGAGGCCGATGGCCGCCAGGGCGAGCGCTGCGCAGAGGATTCGGGAGGGGCTCATGGGGAAAAAGGGGTTCACTTGAGGGCGATGTCCCAGACCTTCGCACGGCGGGCGTGGCCGGCCGGGCCGTCGACGTCGAGAATGACGACAAAGTTGCCCGGCCGCTTGTAGGCGTGCAGCGGGTATTGCTCCGTCGAGCTCGTGCCGTCGCCGAAGTCCCACTTCCAGGACGTGACCTGGCCCACCGAGAGATCCTTGAAGGCGACGAGCCGGCGGTCCATGTCCACGACCTTCCAGGACCATTGGGCGCCGATGGCGGGAAGGAACTGCGGCTCGAGCGGCATCAGCCGGAAGGCGCAGAGCTGCGAGGCGTCGCCGTACATCGTGTGGTGCCGGGACAGGTTCCAGAAATGGTGCCGATCACCGGGCGTGTCGCCGAAATCGATGACCGCCCAGGACAGGCCGATGATCTTGTTCTCGCTCAGGACGGACTCGACCGCGCGCTGCGGGCCCTCGGGGCCCGCGTAGTCGAAGGGCGTGATCCAGAATTCGAGGGTCAATTTGCCCGCCTCACCCGCGCGGAAGTTATAACGCGTGGCCGCATTGGCGTAGGGCAGCTCCTTCACCCAGGTCGGGGCGCCCCAGGAGATGCACCAGTCCTTCCCCGCAGCGGGCGTGAAAATGTGATAGTTCTGGGCCTGGACCCCGTGAATGGTCCAATGAGCCTGGTCCACGCTGATCCGCGGATCGACGGCCGGATTGGCATTGGCGCCCGACGCGGTCGGCTTGGAGTCGCCCCGGCCCCGGGAAACGAGGGGTCCGCCGGAGGCGTCGCCATCCACCACCACCTCGAAGATGTCACCCGGAAGGCCGGTCGACGCAAAGTCCCAGTGGCCCTTGTCCGCCTGATACAGGAAGAACAGCCGGTTCAGGCCCTTGACCCAGCCCACCTTCACCTTGAGGGAAAAGGTCTTGGGATCGGGGTGCCCGTGCTGGCCCCCGTCCTCGATCAGCTTGCTCGCGTCGACGGCGTAGGAGTCGGGCACCATCGCCCAGTCGCCGGCGTCGCCGTCGATGCGCGGAATCTGGTCCGGGGGAAACTGGAAGACCTTGAAGGTGACGTCGGGCCGGTCGAGGGCGAGCGCGGGGCGCAGGGCGGCGGCGGACAGCGCCAGGGCCGCCAGGAGGATGCGGGGAGTATTCATGGGGACGTCCGGAAAGGGGGCCGGAACAGCAGGAGGGGAGCGTACTTGCGCCCGACTGCGGCGCGAAGTGAAGCATCCGACCGTCAGACAGTCCAGCGCCGTCCGCGCCCAACGGTCGGGCAGAGCCGGCTTGAATTTTTCGCCGGCCAAGCATTGCCTCGCGTCCCCCGCCCCCGAACGCTTGCCCCCCATGATCTACCGCCCTCTCGGTCGCACGGGACTCCAGGTCTCCGCCCTCAGCTTTGGCGCCTCGTCGCTGGGCGGGGCCTTTCGCGCCATCGACGAGGGGGAGGGTATTCGCGCGGTCCATACCGCTCTCGAGCTTGGCATCAACCTGATCGACACCTCCCCCTTCTATGGCGTGACCAAGTCGGAGACGATCCTGGGCCGGGCGCTGAAGGGGGTGCCCCGCGACCGGTATTTCCTGAGCACCAAGGTGGGGCAGTACGACGCCGGCGTCTTTGATTTCTCGGCCGCGCGGATCGTCCGAAGCCTCGACGAGAGCTGCGCCCGGCTGGGGGTCGACTATGTCGACATCCTGCAGTGCCACGACATCGAGTTTGTGAGCCTCGACCAAATCGTGAGCGAAACCCTGCCGGCCATGGTTGAGCTGCGCCAGCGGGGCCGGATCGGCGCCATCGGGCTCACCGGCCTGCCGCTGAAGATATTTCCCGCCGTGATCGACCGGGTTCCCGCCGGCACCGTCGACGTGATCCTCTCGTTCTGCCACTACGAGCTGAACGACACGTCGCTGACGACCCTCCTGCCGTATCTCCGGCAGCACGGGGTCGGCGTGATCAGCGCCGCGCCCACCGGCATGGGCCTCCTGTCCGAGCGGCCGGCGCCGTCCTGGCATCCGGCCCCGCCGGCCATTGTCGCCGGCTGCCGGAAGGCGGCCGAACTCTGCCGCGCGCGCGGCGGGGACATCGTCAAGCTGGCCATCCAGTTCGCCGTGGCCCAGCCGGAGATCGCGACGACGGTGATCGGGTCCGCCAGCCCCGAGAACATGCGCAAGAATGTCGCCTTCGCGGCGGAGCCGATCGATGCCGGCCTCATGGCCGAGGTGCTGGCCGCCCTGGAGCCGATCCGGAACCACAACTACACGCGCGGCCGGCCCGAAAATCGCGACCCCCTGTTTCCGTGACAATTTCCTCGGCTCGGCCCGGCCGATCCGTCTGCATCTTCCCGCCCCCTATGAAGTTGTCCCCCTCCCCCGCCTGCCGGTCCGCCCTGGCCCTTGGCCTCGCGCTCGCCCACCCCGCCCTCGCCCTCACCGTCGGCTTTTCCCAAGTCGGCGCGGAAAGCGGCTGGCGGACGGCCAACACCAGCTCAATCAAGGCGGAGGCGGCCAAGCGGCAGGTGACCCTGCGCTTCTCCGATGCCCAGCAGAAGCAGGAGAACCAGATCAAGGCGCTCCGCTCCTTCGTCGCGCAGGGGGTCGATGTGATCGCCTTCTCCCCGGTCGTCGAGACCGGCTGGGAGCCGGTCCTCCGGGAAATCAAGCAGGCGGGGATTCCGGTCGTCCTGACCGACCGAGCGGTCGCCGTCTCCGATCCCGGCCTTTTCGCCACCTTCATCGGCTCGGACTTTGTCGAGGAGGGCCGCCGGGCGGGTCGCTGGCTCGCGCAGAAGACCGGCGGGAAGGCCGTCATCGCCGAATTGGTCGGCACTCCCGGGTCGGCTCCGGCCATCGACCGCAAGAAGGGCTTCGAGGAAATCCTCGGCGCCCATCCCGAAATGAAGATCGTCCTTTCGCAGAGCGGCGACTTTACCCGGGCCAAGGGCAAGGAGGTCATGGAGGCCTTCCTCAAGTCGCCGCAGGGCCGCCAGGTGACCGCGCTGTTCGCCCACAACGACGACATGGCGCTCGGCGCCATCCAGGCGATCGAGGAGGCCGGGCTCAAGCCCGGGCAGGACATCATCATCGTCTCGATTGACGGGGTCCGTGACGCCTTCGTGGCGATGGCCGCCGGCAAGCTCAACTGCTCCGTGGAGTGCAATCCGCTGATTGGGCCGCAGCTCTTCGATCTGGCCGCGGCCGTGGCCGCCGGCCAGCCCGTCCCCCACCGCGTCCCCGTGGCGGAAGGCGTCTACGACCAGTCGCAGGCGGCGGCGGCGCTGCCGAACCGCCAGTACTGAGCCGGTCTGCGATGAGCCTGCCTGTCCTCGAGGCTCGCGGCATCACCAAGCGTTTCGCCGGGGTCACCGCGCTTGACGGAGTTGATTTTAACGCCCGGGCCGGCGAGGTCCACGCCCTGATGGGCGAAAACGGCGCCGGCAAAAGCACGCTGATCAAGGTCCTGACCGGCGCCTACGCGCGGGACGAGGGCACGGTCCGGGTCGGGGGGGAGCCGATCGCCCCGCGGTGCACCGGGGACGCCGAGGCGGCCGGCATCGCGACGGTGTACCAGGAGGTGAACCTCATCCCGGACCTCTCGGTCGCCGAGAACATCGGCCTCGGCCGCCAGCCGCTCCGCTGGGGATGCATCCACTGGCGCGCGGTCCGGGACCGGGCCCGCCGGGCCCTGGCGCGGCTCGGCCTGACCCTCGACGTCGACCAGCCCCTTTCCACCTGCTCGATCGCCGTGCAGCAGCTGGTCGCCGTGGCGCGCGCCCTCGACGTGTCCGCCCGGGTGCTGATCCTCGACGAGCCGACCTCGAGCCTCGACGAGCGCGAGGTCGGCGAGCTCTTCGCGGTGATCCGCCGGCTCCGCGCCGACGGCATGGCGATCGTCCTCGTCACCCATTTCCTCGATCAGGTCTACGCCATCTCCGACCGGATCACGGTGCTCCGCAACGGCCGACTGGTCGGTGAATTCGCGGCGGCCGACCTCCCGCGGCTCGAGCTGGTCTCGCACATGCTCGGCCGGCCCTGCGACGAGCTGCCGGCGGCCGGCCGGGCCGCCGCCAGCCTCCCGCCGCCGGGGGCGCCTCTCCTCGCGGTCCGCGATTTCGGGCGAAAGAATGTCCTGCGTCCGCTCGATCTCCACGTGCACGCGGGCGAAGTCCTGGGCCTGGCCGGGCTGCTCGGTTCGGGCCGCACGGAGCTGGCGCGCCTCCTCTTCGGCATCGACCGCCCCGATTGCGGCGAAATGAAGGTCGCCGGCCACCTGACCAAGATCCGCTCGCCCGGAGCCTCGCTCCGGCTCCGCTTCGGCTTCACTCCCGAAGACCGCAAGACGCAGGCCCTCCTGCCCAACCTCAGCGTCCGCGAAAACCTGATTGTTGCCCTCCAGGTCCGCCGCGGCCTCTGGCGCCGGGTGCCGCGGGCCGAGCAGGACCAGCTGACCGCGCGCTTCATCCAGGCCCTGGGTATCAAGGCGAGCGGGCCCGAACAGGCGATCAAGCACCTGAGCGGCGGCAACCAGCAGAAGGTGCTGCTCGCGCGCTGGCTCGCGACCGAGCCCCGGCTCCTGATCCTGGACGAGCCGACCCGCGGGATCGACGTCGGCGCGCAGGCCGACCTGGAGCGGCTGCTGGCCGAACTGCGCGCCCAGGGCCTTGCCCTGATCTTCATCAGTTCCGAGATCTCCGAACTGGTCCGCAACAGCCAGCGGATCATCGTGCTCCGCGACCATGCCAAGGTCGCGGAACTGGCAGGAGGCGAGGTCGAGGAATCCACCGTGATGCGGGCCATCGCCGACGAGGGCGGCGCCCCTCCCCCCCATGGGTAGCTGGATCCATCTGGTGTTCTGGTTGCTCTTCGCCGCCGGCCTCTGGGCCGCGCGCGGGCGGACGGTCTTCTGGCCGCTGCTGGCGCTGGGCCTGCTGCTGCTGTTCAACGAGCTCTTCACGCCGGGTTTCTTTGCCCTCGAGGTGCGCGGCGGCCACCTCTACGGCACGCGGATCGACATCCTCAACGAGGGCGCCAAAATCATGCTCCTCGGCCTCGGCCTGACGCTGGTGATCGCAACGGGCGGCGTCGACCTGTCCGTCGGCGCCACGATGGCGATCGCCGGCGCGGTCGCGGCCCAGGCCCTGGTGGCGGCGCATCTTTCCCCTGGCCTGGCCATTCTGGCGGCGCTCGTGGCTGCCGCCCTCGCGGGCGCCTGGAACGGGCTCCTCGTCGCTGTCCTGCGGATCCCGCCGATCGTCGCCACTCTCATCCTGATGGTGGCCGGCCGGGGCATCGCCCAGCTGATCACCGGCGGCCAGATCATCACCTTCGCCGATCCCGTCCTCGGGTACCTGGGCAATGGCTGGTTCCTCGGCCTGCCCTTCACGCTGACCGTGGTCCTGCTGGCGTTTGGCCTGACCGCCCTGCTCACGCGCCGGACGGCCCTCGGACTCTTCATCGAGGCGATCGGCGAGAGCGAGACCGCCAGCCGCTACACCGGATTGCCGGCGCGGACGGTGAAGTTTTTCGTGTACGTTTTCTCCGGCGTGTGCGCCGGGGTCGCCGGGCTGATCGCCGCCGGCAACATCCATAGCGCGGATGCCAACCATGCCGGGCTCTACCTCGAGCTGGATGCCATCATCGCGGCGGTGGTCGGCGGGACCTCGCTGGCGGGCGGGCGCTTCTACCTCGCCGGGGCCCTCGTCGGGGCCCTGCTCATGCAGACGCTCACCACCACCCTGTACGCCCTCAATGTCAGTGCCGACGTGGCGACCGTGCCGAAGGCGCTGGTCATCCTCGCCGCCTGCCTCCTGCAGTCGCCGCAGTTCCGCGCCCGGCTGACCCGGCGCAAATCACCGGGGGCCGCGTGAAGGCGCGTCTGCCGCAGCAGCAGATCCCGGTCGCCGCCTCGCTGGCGGTGCTGCTGCTCCTCTACGGCGGCGGCTGTGCCCTGTTTCCCCATTTCGGCTCGCTGCGGGTGCTGATCAACCTCTTCGGCGACAACGCCTTTCTCGGCATCGCGGCCGTGGGCACGACCTTCGTGATCCTCTCGGGCGGAATCGACCTGTCGGTGGGTTCGGTCGTCGCCTTCACCGGCATCCTGGTCGCGCGGCTCGTGGCCCAAGGGGTCGCGCCGCCGGCCGCGCTGGCGATCGCGCTGCTGTTGGGCGCCCTGTTCGGCGGGCTGATGGGGCTGCTGATCCAGGCATTCGACCTTCCCCCTTTTCTGGTGACGCTCGGCGGCATGTTCCTCGCGCGGGGGCTTGGGTTCATGGTCCATGCGGAATCGATCGCGATCACCCATCCCTTCTACGACGGCTTCATTGCGCAGACGCTGGCCATCCGCGTGTCGTCGCGGCTTTCGATCCCGTTCACCGCCGTCTGTCTGGTGGCGGTGGTGGCCGGCGCCACCGCGCTCGCCCGCTGGACGCCCTTCGGGCGCAATGTCTATGCGCTGGGCTCGAACGAAGCTTCGGCCCGGCTGATGGGGCTGCCGGTCGCGCGGACGAAGGTGGGGGTTTACGCGCTGGCCGGATTTCTCTCCGCACTCGGGGGATGCGTGGCGACCTTCTACATGCAGTCGGGCAATCCCGCGTCGTTCGTGGGCCTCGAGCTCGATGCCATCGCGGCGGCGGTGATCGGCGGCACCATCCTGCGCGGCGGAGTCGGCTTTATCCCCGGGACGCTGGTCGGCGTCCTCATCCTGGGACTGATCCAGACGCTCATCACCTTCCAGGGAGACCTGAACACCTGGTGGACCCGGATCATCATCGGGGCGCTCCTCTTCCTGTTCATCCTCCTGCAGGAAATGATTTCGCGGTTCGCCCGGCGGTCCTAGGAAGGCCATGGCGCGGTTGCTATCCTTGTGATCAACGCCGGCAAAGGCAAATGACCCCCTCAACCCGGCCTTCACCCTACCACCGATGCATGCCAGCACCCTGCAGATCCTGGAAAAGCGATTCGCGGCCGAAGACGCCCGTGCCATCGCGGAGGCGATCGAGGAGGAGACCGGCCCTTCGAGGTTAGTGACAAACGAATCGCTCAAGGCGCAATTGGCCGAACTGGAAGCCCGCCTCTTCACCCAGATCGCGGCCCTGGGCCTAAGCGGGGCGGGGTTGATCGTGACGGCTACTTTCTTTCTCGTTCTCAACCTGAGAAAATAGGCCGGCTCGGCCCAATTCTCGAAGAACGGCTGTTTCCAGAAGGCGTCTTCAAGTAGCAAATGACTTGACCCGTCTGGTACCTTGCATAACAAGGTACTGATGGCCGAAAGCGCGGAAGACCCTTTCGACAACTGGACCGTGCAGGCGCGCAAGGGAGTGCTTGAACTCTGCATCCTGAACGCACTCGAGCGGCAGGAGCGCTATGGGTACGAGCTCGTTAAGACCCTGGGGGCCCTGCCGGGCCTCGGCGTGACCGAGGGAACGATCTATCCCCTTCTTTCGCGGCTACGGGCCCAGGGCCTGGTAACCACACGTCTGGAACAGTCCGTGGAAGGACCGATGAGAAAATACTATGCCCTGACGCCCACGGGGCGGGCCAGCGTCGGCCCGATGAATGGCTATATTTCGGATCTTTTGTCCGCCTGCCGTGAAATCAGAAGACGCCCCTCATCCCATGATCACCTGGACCCACTCCGCTGACGCCGCGCTCTCCCAGCACAACCAATCCACCCGCGGCCAGTTGATGGCCAGCGGCGCCGATCCTGATGAAGTGGCGGCCGACCTCCGGCGCCACGTCGAAGAGGAGCTCAGCGCGGGCGGGATTCATGTCGTCACGAAGGACGATGTTCACCGCGTGCTCGCCCGCCTGGGCGTGCTGGGTGCCTCCCTACCCGCCCGGGTGCCCGCGCGGATTCCAAGGCGGAAGGGCGCGATCGCGCTCGGCGCGGCTTTGGTCCTCGCCCTTTCGGCCACATGGGCGGTGCATCATCTTCGCGGCCGAGCGGATCCCTCCGCCGCGACCAACTTTCCCTACTCCGTCCCTTTCGAGGTCGGGACGGCCACATTTCTTCCCGGGGATCTCATTGTCATCGATCAGGTTTCCGGCACCGCTCCCACCCTCTATCCCGGGCAGCGTTACTGCGTCACGGGCCACTACACGCTCGGGTCCGCCGATGAGGCCGATCTGGCCTGCTTTTTGACCAGCCTCTCGGCGGCCACCGGGAGGACGCCGACATTTCCCGAACAGCACATCAGGGTTCACCGCGGCTCGGGGTCATTCCGTCTCATCAAGACGATGGAGCAGGACGGCTACTCCACCTTGAAACCGTGGCCATCGGCCGCGCCGATCTGGACCGGGAGATCCTGGACCGGAACAACACCGCCGCCGTGCGCTCGCTCCTGGGGCCGGACGGGGGCACCGCGGTCATGGGCGAGGTTCGCCGCGCGACCGACAAGCTGAATGAAGAGGAAACCGCCCTGCTGGAAACCCGGGACCGGGAGTCGTTTCGGCAGGCCCGGACGATCCGTTGGACCGTCTGGGCGGGAGTGGCCATCGATCTGCTGCTGCTGGCCGGCTGCGCCTGGGTAATCGCCGACGACATCCGGGCCCGCCGCGCGGCGGCCCAGGTCTTGGAGACGGCCAACGCCCAGCTCGAGGCCAAGGTGACAGAGCGGACGGCGGACCTGGCGGCGGCCAACCGGCAGCTTTCGACCGATCTGCTTGAGCGCGACTGGGCCAACCAGGCTCTCGAGCATCAGGTCCGCTACAACCAGGTCATCATCAATGCGGTCGCCGACCTGGCCTTCGTGCTCACCAAGGCGCTGAACATCTCGCGGATAAATCCCGCGGTGATCCAGCTGACCGGGCGGGAGGCGCTCGAACTCGTGAACCAGCCCCTGGCCAGCGTGGCCCAGCTCGCGGATCCCCCGGGAGACACGGGTCCCGCCCTGGCGGATCCCATGGCCCGCGCGCTGACCGACGGATACGACCTCCGTGACCAGCCGGCGGTGATCGCCGACAAGCTCGGTCGGAAAATCCCCGGGCGCCTGTCGCTCTTTCCGCTGCGGGACCAAAACAAGGTGATCGGCGGAGTGGCGATCTTCCACGTGGTTGCGCTGCCTGGAATCCCGGACCGAAAAACACCTTTATGAAGAAGCATATTCTAATCGTCGACGACGAGCTGGCGATCCGCACCCTTTTGACGCAGTTCCTGACGGGCCAGGGTTATCGCGTGACCGCCACCTCCACGCCGGCCGAGGCCCGCAAGGCCGTGCTGCGGGACCCGCCGCACCTGGTGATATCCGACCTGCAGCTGGAGGATTCCGACGGCCTCGACATGATCGCGCGGATGAAATCCGATCTGCCCGACGTCCCCATGATGCTGCTCACCGGCGTGCTCTTCGATGCGCGGGTGATCGAGGAGATCCTAAGCCACAAGGTCTCTTGCTACCTGCCCAAGACCACCTCGCTGAGCGAGATCGGGGTGGAAGTGCAGCGTCTGATCGGCCCGCCCTGACGGGGGCGCTTTAGGGGGCCAGTCCTCGACGCCGTCATCCCGCGATCCGTCCCACATGACGGTGGGCTTCGGCGGCAAGATCGGCCCACCGCCGATGATTGCCCTCCAGGGCGATCCATTCCTTCATCAGTCTGCCGGGCCTGGGCTCGAAGCATTTTCCCGCGCCGAGCCCCACCAATTCGGCCACCCGCTGCTTCGGCAGTTTCGCCACGAACTGTCCCCCGGAGGAGATCAGGGCGAAGAGCTTGCCATTGACCTTGAGGGCGCCCGAACCGAATCCCCGGCCGGCGCCGAGTTCGACCCCGGGTGCGGCCGCGAACTGGGCGGCGATGCGCCGAAATTTCTCCCGCGCCCCGGAGTCCGGTTCCGGCGTCCGAGGCGGCGATCCTTCCGACTGGCCGCGCTTGCCTTGCTTCGTCATCGCCCAGCATCAAAGACCCGGCAGGCCGCCGTGTCGAAAGATTACCTGGCCTGACGCCCCCGGGCGGTGGCCGATCATGAACCCTCCGCCCAAAGCCGGCCGCGGACGGGAACCGGCAACGCGATGCCTGTCCAGCGCGGAATCTTAACGAAAATGGTTCCGCGCCCAGCATCCAGGGCTTCCTGCCGCGCCTCGATTATCAGATGGTGGACCGGATCGGGATTAAACCGACGACCTCCTCGTTGCGAACGAGGCGCTCTATCAACTGAGCTACCGGCCCGAGTGAAGGGAAAATCTTGGAAATCCCCCGCCCCCAAGTCCACACGAATTTCACTTCCGCTTCAGCCAGTAGAAAATGAAGGGGGCGGCCACAAAGAGCGCCATGACCAGGTAAAGGATCAGCTGGGCGCGGAAGGCCTTCGCCTTTTCGGCTTCGGTGGGTTCCATATCGACCGGCATGAAACACCAACACTGGCTGGTAAAGCAAGAACCCGAGTCCTACGCCTGGGAGGACTTCGTGCGCGACAAGAAGACGGCGTGGGAGGGCGTGCGCAACTACGCGGCCCGCAACCACCTGAAGGCCATGAGCGTGGGAGACCGCGTCCTCTTTTATGCCAGCGGGGGACCCAAGGAAGTCGTCGGCACGGCCGAGGTCACCAAGGCCGCTTTTCCGGACGCGACGGCGGACGAACCCGGCTGGGTCGCGGTGGAACTGAAGGCCGGCAGGAAACTCGCCCGGCCGGTGACCCTGGCCGAGATCAAGACCACACCGGCCCTCGCCCAGGTCCCGCTCATCCGCCAGGGACGCCTGTCAGTCATGCCCGTGACCGCGGCGGAATACGACCTGATCGTGAAGCTGGGCGGCTGAGCAGGCCTCGGCCCCGTAAAGACTGGCCACCGCCGGCACGTTTTGGTCTGTTGCCAGCGGAGCCCCCCCCCATGCCGATTGACCAACTCACGATCCTTGCCCCTGGCCTCCTGGGGGGCTCGGTGGCCCTCGCCGCCCGCGCGAAGGGTTCGGCCAAGCGCATCGTGATCTGGGCTCGCCGCCCCGAGGTCCGGCAGGCCTTGCTCGACGCCAAGCTGGGCGACGTCATTGCCGAATCTCCCGAGGCCGCCGCCGCGGAGGCCCAGCTCGTGGTGATCGCGTCCCCCGTTGACGCCATTGCGGCCTTGGCCCGCCAGGTGGCGGGGCATCTCCCCCACGGGGCGGTCTTGACGGACGTGGGCAGCGTCAAGAGCGACATTGCCCGCGACGGCCATGCCGCCCTCCGTGGCCGGGGTCACTTTGTCGGCGCGCATCCCATGGCCGGCTCGGAAAGGACGGGCTGGGAGCACGGCAGCGCGACCCTTTTTGAGGGCCGCACCTGCTTTGTGACGCCGCTGCCGGAAACCGATCCGCGGGCGATCAAGACCGTGGCCGATTTCTGGCGGAGCCTGGGCGCCAAGGTCGTAAACGTGACCCCGGCCGACCACGACCGGATCGTCGCCCACATCAGCCACCTGCCGCAGGTGCTCGCGTCCAGCCTCGGCGCCTTTCTCGCGGCCAAGGATCCCGCCTGGCGGGACTACGCCGGCAATGGCCTGCGCGACACGACGCGCATCGCCGGCAGCGATCCCGAGCTCTGGCGGACCATCCTGCAGCAGAACCGGACGGAGATCCTGGCCAGCCTGCAGAATTTCCAGGGCGAGCTCGCGAGCTTCGAGCAGGCGCTCGCGCGGCAGGACTGGGACGCCGTGACCTCGGTCCTGGCGCGCGGGAAGCAATTCCGGGACGGCTTCCGCTGAACATGGTCTTCCAGGAGGAAAAGGTCGGTTTCCTGGTCAGCACCGATCCCGCCCTCCTGCAGATTGATTTCATCCACCGCACCCTGAACCAGACCTACTGGGCCAGTCAGCGCACCCGGGCCGTGGTCGAGGCCTCGATCCGCCATTCGGTCTGTTTCGGCGTCTACGAGGTCGCAACCAAGCGCCAGGTGGGCTTTGCCCGGATCGTGACCGACCATGCCACCTTTTGCTGGGTTTGCGACGTCGTGGTCGACGCCGGTTTTCGCCAGAGGGGGCTGGGCAAGCGGTTGATGGCTGCCGTTGCGGCCCACCCCAGCATGCAGGAGTCGGTCGCCCTGCTCGGCACGCGGGACGCGCACGGGCTCTACGAGCAGTTTGGTTTCGTCCGCTGGGAAGCGATGAAAAGATCGAACCTAGCGCCCCCGTCGTCATAACGTTTTGCTTGGCGCGCGCGGCCGACTGCACGACGCTGGTTTTCTCCATGCCGCTTGCGGATCCCCTCCCCCTTCTCCCCTTTACGCGCCCGGTGCGCGGCGAGGTCGAGCTGCCGGGCTCGAAGAGCATCACCAACCGCGCCCTCCTGCTCGCGGCCCTGTGCCCCGGCGCCACCACGCTGACCGGCGCCCTGTTCAGCGAGGACACCAAGCTCATGGCCGAGGCGCTGCGCCGCCTCGGGTTCGCGGTCCAAGAGGACAAGAAGCAGAAGCAGATCTATGTCGAGGGCCGCGGCGGCGAGATCCCGGCGCCGGAGGCCGACCTTTTTGTGGGCCTCGCCGGAACGGCCGCCCGCTTCCTCACCGCCCTCTGCGCCGCGGCCCACCGCGGCATCTACCGGCTGGATGGGGTCCCGCAGATGCGGCGACGCCCCATGAGGGGCCTGATCGACGCCCTGCGCGCCCTGGGCGCGGACGTCCGTTGCCTCGGCGAGGAGGGCTTTCTCCCGGTCGAGATCCGCGCCGCCGGCCTCCGGGGCGGACGCGTAACGGTCGACGCCAGCGAAAGCAGCCAGATCCTTTCCGCCCTCATGATGGTGGCCCCCCTGGCCGACGCCCCCGTCACCGCCGCCGTGGCGGAAGGCCTGCGGCAGCCCTTCGTCATCATGACCGCCCGCCAGATGCGGGACTTCGGGGTGGCTGGGGCCGACCAAGGTCCGGCCCCGCTCACCTTCGCCATTCCGCGGGCGTCCTACCGCTCGCCCGGGACCTACGCGATCGAGCCCGATGCCACTGCCGCCAGCTACTTCCTCGCGCTTCCCTTGGTCACCGGCGGCGAGCTCACCCTTCCGCACCTTCGCGGCCCGGGCCAGGGGCTGCAGGGCGACACCCAGTTCATGGAGGTCCTGAAGAAGGCCGGCCTGGAGGAGTCCTTCCTCGACCACCCCAGGGCCGTGCGCAGCCGGATGAAGCCGGGAGCCGACCGCCAGGCCGTGCAGGAGGATTTCAGCGAGTTCTCGGACACCTTCCTCACTCTCGCCGCCCTGGCGCCCCTCCTGCGGGGGCCGACCAAGATCACCGGCATCGCACACACCCGCAGGCAGGAGACCGACCGGGTCGGCAACATGGCGAAGGAGCTGCGCAAGCTGGGCCAGGAGGTCCTCGAAACCGAGGACTCGCTCGAAATCCACCCCCGCCCGCTGCCCCGCCGGGCCCAGCCGATCGAGATCGAGACCTACGGCGACCATCGCTTCGCCATGAGCTTCGGCATCCTCGGCTGCCACGATCTCCACGGGACCGGCCAGCCCTGGCTGGCGGTCCGCAATCCGGGCTGCTGCGCCAAGACCTTTCCCCACTTTTTCGACGTGCTCGAATCCCTCCGCCAAAAGTCCCTCGAAGCCTGATGGCCCCCGCCCCCTTCATCATCGTGGCCATCGACGGCGGCGCCGCGGCCGGCAAATCCTCCGCCGCGCGCGCCCTCAGCGAGCGCTTCAACCTCCTGCACGCCGACACCGGCTCCTATTACCGCGCCGTCACCGCGGCCCTTTTGGGGCGCCAGGTGGCCCCCACGGATCTCACGGCGGTGCAGGCGGCGCTGCCCGCCCTGCGCCTGACCACCCGCATCGAGGGCAAGTCGGCGCGGATGGAGATCGACGGCCAGCCGCCCGGCAACGAGATCCGCAGCGCGGCGGTCAATGACGCCGTGTCGCACTTCGCCGCGATCCCCGAGGTGCGGGATTCGCTGCTGGCCTACCAGCGCGGCCAGGCCGACGCCGCCCGCGCGCACGGCTTCGCCGGCCTGGTCATGGAGGGCCGCGACATCGGCTCGGTCATCTTCCCCGACGCGACCTTCCGGTTTTTCCTCTTCGCCGATCCGGCCGAGCGCGCCAAGCGCCGCGCCCGCGAGGGCCAGCAGGACACGGTCGCCGAGCGCGACCGCATCGACTCCTCCCGCAAGACCGCCCCCCTCACCTGTCCCGTCGGCGCCTTCTCCCTCGACACCACGCTCCTCACCCTCCACCAGGTCGTCGAACGGATCGCGGCGCCGATCGCGGCGCTGCTGGCCGCCCCATGAGCCGCGGCTATCCCCATCTCGAGATGGAGCCGGTGTACGGCTTCTGCCACGCGGTCATCGAGATGATCTCCGACGCCTTCTTCCGCGGGGACACCGCCGGCATCGAGAACTTGCCGCCGCGTGGCGGCTACATCGTGGCGGCCAACCATGCCAGCCACCTCGATCCGCCGATCGTCGGGCTGCATCTGCCCCGGCAGGTCTGCTTCTTCGCCCGCAAGACCCTCTGGAAGCCCGGCTTCGCCTCCTGGTGGCTCGACGCGGTGGGGTGCATTCCGGTGGACCGGGACGGCGGCACGGACGTGACCGCGATCAAGCGGGTGCTCCAGGCCCTGAAGCAGGAGAAGGTGATCATCCTTTTCCCGGAGGGGACGCGTTCCCCCGATGGCCGGCTGCAGCGCCCGAAGCCCGGCGTGGGGCTGCTGGCCTGCCGGGCGCGCGTGCCGGTCATTCCCGCCCGCATCTTCGGCTCATCCGAGGCGATGGGGCGCAGCGACAAGGTCCGGCTGGGCTCGCCGGTCGCCGTGACGTACGGCAAGGCCCTGCAGCCGGCCGACTACGATGATCCCTCGGCCGGCAAGGAGCGCTACGCGCGGGCGGCCGAGCGGATCATGGCGGCCATCGCGCAGCTCGAGCCGCCCCCCGTCACGGTCATTTAGGCCAGGCCGCAGGCCTTGCGCGCGCGCTGGAGCACGGCATCGGCCACCGCCCGCGCCCGTTCCGCTCCCTCCTGGAGGATGCGTTCCACCTGCCCCAGGTCCGCGGCCAGTTCGGCGCGGCGCACCCGGGCGGCGGCAAAGGTGTTCCAATAGTGCTCGAAGAGCGCCTTCTTCAGGTCGCCATAGCCGAGCCCGCCCGCGCGGAGCCGGCTCTCATAGTCGGTCGCCACCTCGGCCGGCGCCACCAGTTTGAGCAGCTGGATGGCGAGATTCTGGTCGGCATCCGGCTTCGGCTCGGCGGGAGTCCGGCTGTCCATCACGATCCCCATGATCTTCTTGCGCAGGGCCCTCTCGTCGCCGAAGAGCTCGATCGTGTTGCCGTAGCTCTTGCTCATCTTCTGGCCGTCCAGGCCCGGCACGACAGCGCTGCCCTCGTGGATCTGCGGCTCGGGCACGACCAGCGTCTCGCCGTAGGTGAGGTTGAACTTGATGGCGATATCCCGGGCCATCTCCAGGTGCTGCTTCTGGTCGCGGCCGACCGGCACGACGTTCGTGTCGAAGAGGAGGATATCCGCGGCCATGAGGACCGGGTAGGCGTAGAGCCCGAAGTTGGGCGCGATTTCCTTGGCCACCTTGTCCTTGAAGCTGGTGGCGCGATCCAGGAGGCCCTTCGGGGTCACCGTGCCGAGGATCCAGGCCAGCTCCGTCACCTCCGGCACGTCGCTCTGCCGCCAGAACACGCTCCGCGCCGGATCCAGCCCGCAGGCCAGCCAGTCCAGGGCCACGCCGAGGGTGTTCCGCCGGCGCTCCGCCGCGTCAAAGAGCGCGGTCATCGAATGGTAGTCCGCGATGAAGTAGAAGCTGTTGCCCGCCCCCTGGGCCTCGATCGCGGGCCGCATGGCCCCGAAGAAGTTGCCGAGGTGCAGGGTGCCGGTCGGCTGGATTCCGGTCAGGGTGCGGGAGCTCATGGGCGGCGGGCGATCAGCGACACCGTCTGGCGCGCCTTTGCGATGGTGTCGGCGGGCAGGCACCCGCTGAAGGAAAGGGTGGGCATGACGAGCGAGCGCCGGCCGAGGATCGTGCCCGGATTGAGGACGGCGTTGCAGCCGACCTCGGCTCCGTCGCCGATGATGGCGCCGAACTTGCGCAGGCCCGTCTCGTAATTGGCGTCCGGGCCCCGCACCACGATGTCCCCGCGATCCAGGCGGAGGTTGGAGCAGATGGCGCCGGCCCCAAGGTGGGCCTTGGTGCCCAGGATGGAGTCCCCCACGTAGTTGTAGTGGGCGGTCTCGACCTGGTCCAGGAGGAGGCAATTCTTGTACTCGCTGGCGTTGCCGAGGACGCAGCCGGCGCCGGCGATGACGTGGCCGCGGATCTGGGCGCCCGCCCGGATCTCGCAGTCCGGCCCGACCCAGGCCGGCCCGGTGATGACCGCGTAGGGCGGCAGCTTGACCGACGGGTGAAGGTAGACTTTTCCGGTGAGGGCGACGCCGGGCGGCACCGCCGGCGGCGGCCCGTCGAAACGCCAGGAAGAGAGGGCCGAACCGATCCGCTTCAGCCATTCCCAGGGCGCCACGTCCGCCGGGAAGTGCGCCGCGAAGGGCGCCAGCGAGGGCGGAAGGTGGAAGAAGTCGGAGGCTTTCATGCAGCGTCGCTAACTTCCATAGATGAAGGGGGTTCGGGAGCCAAGACTAGAGAAAACGCCGGCGGACGCCGAGGACGGTCCAGGGTGCTTTTCAGCTGATCAGCAACAGGCGGGGCGGACGGCCCGGGATGGTTTCCGGCGCCCGGTGCACACACGGGGGAACCGGGCTGCCCGGATAGTCCACCGCGATGCGCCAGAGGTTGCCCAGGCCGAAGCCAAAGGGCCGGGCACCCGGCACCGGGGCATAGTGCAGGTCGTAGCACTGGTCGTGCAGGTACTCGAGAAAAGAGGCGTCATCCGGGCCGCCATGGGCCTGCAACAGCTGGGCGCGGATCTCGGGCAGGTCGACCCACCGCCGCGCCTCCTCATTGCGCAGCCCCTCCGAGGCGGCCTCCGTGTAGCTGCACAAATATGTGTCGGTCTCCACCGTGGCGCTGTCGGCGTGGAAGGAATAGACATCGGTCGGCACCACGCCCGGCTCCTCGTCGCGGGGATAGCATCGGATGCAGTCTAGGACCGGGGCGAGCCCGTGGGCCCGCAGCCGCTCCTGGTCGGCGATCAGGATGGCAACCGCCGCGCGTCCGGCGGCCTCCAGGGGCAGCGCCCGGAGGGTGGCGTCATCCAGGGTGGTGATGTCCTCCCGGGCCGCCAGCTGCGCCACCACCGCGGTGAAGTCGCCCGTCAGGGCGCGCGGCCAGCACAGGGCGTTCACACCCGCGCCAAAGGGGGTCGACACCAGTTCCGCGAAGCTCCCCACAACCTTTACCCGCGCGTAGCCGGGCGGCGGGTCGAAAAGCGGGGGAGTCAGGTTCATGCGGTCGGTTCACAAGGGGCGAACCGGCGAGCAGGTCAAGGCCGACTCGGGCCGCGGCGCCCGGCGCCGATTCCGTCGTGGCTGGGCAGGAAAAAGCCGCTGGAAATGATTCCAGCGGCTTCTCCGAAATGGAGCGGGCGAAGAGACTCGAACTCTCGACGTCTACCTTGGCAAGGTAGTGCTCTACCAACTGAGCTACGCCCGCAAAAAAGGGAGAGTTAGTGCTAAACCCCGGCTCCCCCGGGTCAACTGCAATTTTACTTGTCCGTGACGTCCAGTTCCGGCCACTGCCCGAGCTTGCGGTGCAGGGTCCGCCGGCTGATCCCCATGAATTCCGCGGCCCGGGTCCGGTTGCCACGGGCCTTGATCAGGGACTCGCGCAGGAGCCGCTTCTCATTTTCCTCGACCGAGAGCTGGTTCACGGGCGGCGCCGGGGCGCCGGAGGCCGAAACCGGCCCGGGGCCGGCCCGGAACTTGGGATCCAGGTCGTATTCCGTCAGGCTGCCGCCGCGGCGGGTCACCACCGCGTTCTCGCAGAAGTTCCGTAGCTCCCGCACATTGCCCGGCCAGGCATAGCCCTGGAGGGTCCGCAGGGCGCCGGACTCGATCGTCGGGGCCGGCGTGCCGTTCTCCTCGGCAAAGATCTTCAGGTAGTGCGCGAGGAGCAGCGGCACGTCGTCCGGGCGCTGGCGCAGCGGCGGGAGGATCAGCCGCACGACATTGAGCCGGAAAAAGAGGTCCTCGCGGAAACGCCCCTCCTTGACCATCTCCGACAGGGTCCGGTTGGTCGCGGCCACCAGCCGGACGTCGAGATCGATCGGCTTGGATCCCCCCACCCGCTCGATCGACTTGGTCTCCAGGAAGCGCAGCAGCTTCACCTGGGTCGTGGGGGAGATGTCACTGATCACGTCCAGAAACAGGGTTCCGCCGTCAGCCGACTCGAACCGGCCGATGCGCCGCTCGGCCGCGCCGGTGAAGGCCCCCTTCTCGTGGCCGAAGATTTCGCTCTCGAGCAAGTTTTCCGACAGGGCGGCGCAGTGGACCGCGATGAAGGGCCCCCGGGCCCGCGGGCTGGCCTGGTGGATCGCCTGGGCGATCAGCTCCTTGCCGGTGCCCGATTCGCCCTCGATCAGAATCGTGGCCTTGGAGGGGGCCACCAGCTTCACCTGGTCGACGATGCTCTGCAGCGCCGGCGAATGGCCGACGATGCCGGCAAAGCTGAACTTCTCGTCGAGCCGCTCATGCAGGTGCGTGACCTCGACCTCCAGGGTCCGCGTCTTGAGCGCCCGCTGGATCAGGACCTCGAGGCGCTCGATGTTGACCGGCTTGGTCAGGAAATCGACCGCCCCGCGCTTCATGGCCTCGACCGCCGTCTCGATGTTGCCGTAGGCCGTCATCATCAGGACGGCGGGCTTCTGCGGCAGGCCCAGGGCCTTGTCGATCACCTTGAGGCCCGATTTGCCGGGCATCCGCAGATCCGTCACGATGACGTCAAACGGCTGCGAATCCATCAGGTTGAACGCCTCGTCGGCGCTCGCCGCCACGCTCACGTCGTAGTTCTCCGCCAGCGCCTGCTGGAGGCCCTCGCGGGTGTGTTTCTCGTCGTCGACGATGAGGACGCTGGGGACCATCGGCCTCATTCACGCGGCGGGGCCGCGGGGGGTCAAGCCCGGGTCCCTCCCGGGCGGGCCATGGGGGAAAAGCCTAGGGCGCCGCAGCGGCCGGGGGCGCGCCCTTGGGGGCCGCCAGGCGCTGCACGGCGGGCGCGAGATTAACCAGATAGAGGCTCGGCGGGGGCACGCTGTCGACGAGGGCGAGGAATTTTTCCCGCCGCAGGCGGAGCAGGTCCAGAACCTTGGCCTGCTGGTCGGGCGTGAGTTTGATCTCCTTGTTCAGGGCATCCGCCTTCAGCTGCAAAGCCACGTTGCGAAACATGTTCATCAGCGGGCGCTGCAGCAGCCCGTTGATCTGCTCGTCGGTCAGAAGCGAGGTGTCTTCGGGACGGGGCGCCCGGGCCGCCGCCGCCGCGAGGTGGGCCTGGTGGGTGGCATTCTGCTCGGGCGTCAGGATGGCCGAGAGGTTCCGCTCGAAGTCCGCGTTGATCTCGTTCATCCGCGCATGGTAGTTGTCCATCTGCGGCTTGAGCTGCTCGATCTGCGCCGCCAGCTCGGCCCGGTTCAGGACGCGCTCGTGAGCCACGGGAATCGCCGTCGCGCCCGCGGGCTTGGCGGCCGAGAACTCGCCGCCGAACTGCTCGGGCGGGCGCGGCAGGGGCTGGGTGTGGTCGACCCAGATACGCACGCCATAGCCGGCCGCAAAGGCCAGGACCGACAGGGAAGCTATGGCGAGGAACTGTCTCATTGGGCCTGACTCAAATCATCCGCCGACGAGGAGGCAATCTCCTGCCAATCGGCGAGCGTGCGCTGGTCCTGGACCTGGGTGACGCGGGAATGGACGACGATGACAACGACGGCGCAGGCCGCGGCGGTGGCGGCCCCGAGGAGGAACTGACCGAGGACAGAGGGGGCGGCTTCGACGCTCACGCGCGCCATGCGCAGGACGCGGTCGGCGAAGCCGGGAGAGAGGCGCGAAGCCGCGTGGGCTTGCCGGTCGCGCCAGTGGCGGGTTTCTAGGTCAGGATTCATGGTGTGGTTGGTAGTATTGGCGTAGCTGCTCTCGTGCCCGGTGGAGGCGGGCCTTAACTGCGGCTACGGTGATGGAAAGGGCATCGGCGATCTCAGCATGGCTGCGGCCTTCCTGGACCAGGGCCAGGAGCGCGCGGTCCTGCGGCCGCAGCTGGCCGAGGGCGTGACGGAGGGCATCGAGCTCCTCGGTGTCGACCGCGCCGGGCGGCTCCGGGACGTCCTCATGCTCGGGCGCGAACGGCATGAAGATCCGGCGCAGCTTCTGGCGGCGGAGGTGGTCGATGCAGGTGTTGCGGGCGAGGCGAAAGAGCCAGGATTCGAACTGGGCCGGCGCCTGGAGGCGTTCCAGGGCGCGGACCATCTTGATGAAGATTTGCTGGGCGAGATCCTCCACCGAATCGCTCCGGTTGGTGATGGCATAGACGAACCCGGCGATCCGATGCTGATAGCTGACAATGAGTTCACGCTGAGCCGCCTCGTTCCCTTTTTGGGCCCGGCGGACGAGTTCGACCAGCTCGGTCGGTTCAGTTGAATCCATGCGTGAGGCATTGCGTAACCGGCATAGACGTAGGTCCAACCGGAAAGATGCGCAATTCCCCATTGGCCGATCTCTCACTTTCAAGCAACATTTCGTTGAAAAACGCGTCCCACCGGGCTCGCCTCTTTCCGCTCAACCCTCCAAGGTCCCCTCTTCCATGCTCATCCCCGCTCCCCGGATCCGTTCGTTCCTCGGCCTCACCGCCGCCGCCCTGCTCCTGGCCGCCCTCGCGGTCGGCGAAACCGGCTGCGGCTCGCGCCCAAAGGCGGATGCGTTTGACGAGGCGGTGGCCGGCGGCGAGCGACCCGTGGCGATGAAGGGCGACTCCCTCTTTTTCGACGGGCAGATCGCGGCCACCGTGACCATCAGCCGCGGCGTCGGCCATGGCGCCCGCACACCCAAGAAGGGCGCCTTCGGGGGCGAGGAGCGGATGGACTCGGACGAGGTCACCGCCTATGTGCGCGCCCGCGGCGCCCTCGGCAGCCCGCTGCCGCCGGTCACCGTCCGGCTGAAGCTGGAGAACAAGGGCGCCACGGCCGTCCAGGTCGACATCATGGAGTCCAACTCCGACCTCGGGAATTTCGCGGTGCGGCCGGAAATCCTGAGCCTGGCGCCCGGCCAGTCGGGCGAGCCCGACCCGATGATCTCGCAGCTGGGCGTCACCTCCGACGACATTCCGGTCAAGATCACCCTGAAGATGAACGGGAAGACCGAATCCCACGCCATCGCCGTCAAGAGCGTGGTGATGCCCCCGGGCTCCCCGGCCCCCGGCAGCTAGCTGGGCAGCATCCGGACCCGGCGATCCTTCCGGGGAAACTGCAGGGTCACCAGCGTGCCCACGCCCTCCTTGCTCTCGATGCCCACGTGGCCTCCGTGCTCGCGCATGATCCGCTGGACGATCATCAGCCCCAGGCCGTGTCCGCCCGGCTTGGTGGTGTGGTAGGGCTCGAAGATCCGCAGCAGGTCCTCCTGGCGGATGCCTGAGCCGGTGTCGCCAAAGAGCAGGTAGACGGAGTCATCGTCCGCGCGGGAGCGGATCCGCAGGACTCCGCCGGCCTGCATCGCCTCCAGGGCGTTCTTCGTCAGGTTGAAGAAGACCTGCTTCAGCTGGTTGCGGTCCGCCAGGATGGGCGGCAGCGACGCCGAGGCGGCCGATTCCACCGTGACGCCCCGATCGGCGAACTCGTTGGCCTGGAAGCGCAGCACCTCCGCCAGCACCTCCGCCAGGTCCGTTTCCGCGAGGTCGGGCGCGCGCGGCCGGATCGCCTCGAGGAAGTGGCTGATGATGCCGTCGAGCCGGCGGACTTCGTCCTGGCAGACGGCGAGCGACTCCGAGAATTCCTTGGCGGCGGCGCCCGCCTTCAGCTTCTTCAGCTTCCGCTCCAGCAGCTGGAGATGGATGGTGAGCGAATTGAGGGGGTTGCCGAGTTCATGGGCCACGCCCGCCGCGAGGAGCAGGATCGACGAAGTGCGCTCGTCCTCAATCCGGCGCTCGGTCGTGCGCTTGTCCAGGGTGATGTCGGTCAGGATCGCGGCATAGCGTCGCTCCCCGCCCGGTTCCTCGCCCGGGAAGGGCACGAGGTAGAGCCGGATCGAGCGCGGCTCCGGATAGCTCAGCTCGAATTCCCGGGTCAGGACCTCCGTGGCCTCCGCCCGCAGGGTCTCGACGGTGAGCCGCAGGCCCGGCACCAGACGCCAGAGAATCTGCCCGGCGATCTCGCTTTCACCCAGGCCCAGGAGGCGCAGCGCCGACCCGTTGGCGTATTCGACCGTGCCGTCCGCCTCGAGGACGAGAATCCCCTCCTGCAGCGCGTGGAAGATGTCCTCGAAGAGCCCGCGCTCCCGCGCCAGCCGCTGCACCAGGTTGGCCAGGTTGACGGAGTCCAGCGTGCCAATGCGGCCGAGGACGCGATCAAGGGAATGGGGTTTCTTGCCGGCCATGGCCAATCAGGTGCTCTCTTCGATTTCCGCGGTTTCCGCGAGCAATTCCATCTGAGCGGGATCCAGCCGGCCGGCGAGCAGTTTGCGCAGGAAGAGGTCCCGGTGGTGGGGGCTGCGGCCGAGCCGCAGGATCGCGGCGCGATGCTCCTCGGTCGCGTAACCCTTGTGCTGGGCGAAGCCGTAGCCGGGCACCCGCGCGTCGAGCTCCTGCATCAGCCGGTCGCGCTGGACCTTGGCCACCACCGAGGCCATCGCGATGCACAGCGACCGCGCGTCCCCGTTCACCAGATGGGTGTGCGGATAGGGGAACCGGCGCAGCGCCAGGCCGTCCACCAGGATGCGGCAGGAGACAGTCGGCTTGAAATCCCGACGGGCCTCGAGGGCGGAAAAAAGGTCCGGCTCGGTCTTCCGCTCGAAATCCTCCGGCGCATAAATCCCCTCCAGCGCCCGCCGCATCGCCAGCTTGGTGGCCCCCAGGATGTTGAACTGCTCGATCTCCTCCACGCCGGCCAAGCCGAAGTGGGCGTGGATCTGGCCCTGGTTGGCCAGCGCCTCGAATTCGATCCAGAGCTGCTCTCGCTCCGGCGCCGCGATCTGCTTCGAGTCGTTGACCCGGCCCGACTTGGTCAGGGCCCAGCGACCCTCCAGGAATTCACGGGTGACGAGGACGGCGGCGGCCACGACCGGGCCGGCCAGGGCGCCCCGCCCCGCCTCGTCGACGCCGATCAGGCTGGCAACCCCCTCGATCTGGCGGAGGTCGAAGGCGCGGAGCTGGCGGCGCTTGGGCATCGCTTGGCGCCCCTCAGCCGCCCCACTCGATCCGGGCCTTGGGCTCGGGGAGCGGCAGCTCCGCCAGCAGCCCGGCGGCCGAGACGACCTCGTAGGCGGTCCGGAAATGGAGCTTGGCGAAGTCCCCCAGCGCCCGGACCCCGAACTTGGCGATGATCTCGCGGGCCTGGTCCTTCACCAGCGGGCCCGCACCCTTCTGGAGCTTGGCGCCGAAGCGGAGCGACAACTCGTGCATCTGCCGGACATACTCGGCCCGGGCCACCACGGAAGCCGCGGCCACCACGGGGTCCTCCTCGGCCTTGGTCCGCATCCGCAGCTCGAAGTTCTTCTGGCCCTTCTTGGCCAGTTCGCGCTGGACCAGGGGCTGCTCGCTGAACTGGTCGAGGAGGCCCCACGGCACCGGGATCTGGGCCAGGGCCTGCGAGACCGCCGTGGCGTGCAGCCAGCCCAGGAGCCGGTTCAGGCTGGCCCCCTTCTTCGCCATGAGCTCGTTGTACTTGGTCATCCCGCAAAGGCAGGTCCGGACCGCGACACCCGGCGTGTCGCGGATCATCCGGTCGAACTTCATGATCTGGGGCTCGGCGATCTTCTTCGAGTCCTTCACGCCCGCCGCGATCCACTGCTCGATCGCCGGCTTGCCGGCGATCACCGTGGCGGCCACGACCGGGCCAAAGAAGTCGCCCTTGCCGCTTTCGTCCAAGCCCGCGTGGGACTCGAACCAGTCGGGATGGAGCACCTCGTCGTAGCCGAGCTTCGGCGCCAGCGTGATCTCGGGCTCGAGGGTGTCGCGCACGAACTCCTCGGTGCCTTTTCCCGCCACGACCACCTTGCCGCTGATATAGGCCGTCAGATTGGTCTTCAGGTGGTCGGCCTTGAAGGCATAGCGCGCATACGCGACCTCGAAGGGCGTCCAACCCCGCTCCTGGAGTATCCCCTGCAGCTTCTGCATCTGGGCGTCGTCCAATTTCACAGTGTAGGAGGAAAGCTTCTTCGGCTTATCCTCTTCGGCGGTTTTCTTCGGGATCGGCAAGCCGAGCAGAACCGCAAAATGGCCGAAAAAAGGCAATTTTATCCATGCCGGGGAGCCGGAGCCGCAAATACCTTGCGCCGCCCGCGCGTCTTCGCGGCCATGGAGGGGATGCCGCATTCCGCTGAAGACCTCCTCGCGCGCCGGACCCCATTCCAGGAGGCGCTGGCGGCGTGGTACCGGCGCGAGGCGCGGGTGCTCCCCTGGCGGACCGCGCCCTCGCTCTACAAGACCGTGGTCAGCGAATTCATGCTCCAGCAGACGCAGGTGAAGACCGTTCTCCCCTACTTCGCCCGCTGGCACCAGGCCCTGCCGGATTTCGGGGCCCTGGCGGCGGCGCCCGAAGCAGTGGTCCTCAAGCTTTGGGAGGGACTCGGATACTATTCGCGCGCGCGCAATCTGCGGCGGCTGGCGCAGGTCCTGGTCGCCCTCCCGGAAATTCCGCGCACGACGGCCGGCTGGCTGGCCCTGCCGGGCGTCGGTCCCTATACCGCCGCCGCCGTGACCAGCATCGGGTTCGGGCTGCCGGCCGCCTGCGTGGATGGGAACGTCGTCCGGATCCTCGCCCGGCTGACGGCCGACCACCGGGAATTCCGGGACAGCGCCACCGCGGCCAAGGCCTTCGCGCCCCTCGCCCAGCAACTCGTGCCGGCTCGCGGCGCGGGCGACCACAACCAGGCGATGATGGAGCTCGGCGCCACCGTCTGCGTCCGCCAGAATCCCCTCTGCGACCGCTGCCCGGTCTTCCGCTTCTGCGCAGCCGGCCGGGCGGGAAAGCCCGAGGCGTATCCGCGCCTGGCCACCCGCCCGATTGAGAAACAGACCGTGGTGCGCATCTGGTGCGAGTCGAAGGGCGCCCTGCTGCTGCACCGGGCGCAGGCCGGCGCTCGCCGGCTCGCCGGGCAGCACGAGCTGCCCACCGCCGAGCAGGCGGGGCTCGTCCCCGCCGCCATCGCGCAAGGCCCGCTCCTGGCCCGGAAGAAACGGGCGATCACGCGGTTTCAGATCGTTGAATCCATCCACCGGGCGGCCCCGCCGCGCCGCCTCCCTCCGGATCTGATCTGGGCCCCGCTGGGCGAATTGGACCAGTTGGTGCTCTCCGGCCCCCATCGGCGCTGGATCGGGGAAATCCTGCGGCGGCCGGCGCGCGACTAGATAAGCCCGCGCTGGCGCATCAGCTCCTCGAGCCGTTCCTTGGAAAGGCGGAGGTCGTCGGCCGTGGTCCGCGGGCCGAGTTCGAGGATCAGCAGGTGGTAGGGCCGCCAGAATTCGCTGATCATCGCGAAGTCGACCCGACCCGAGCCGATGGGCTGGTGGTCGCTGCCCGCGGCGTTGACGTCGTGCAGGTGGAAGCCGAGGAGCCGGCCGGCGTTGTCGGTCAGCTGCTTGCGCTGATCCAGGAGGCCCAGGTCCTGCTTGATCTCGGCATGGCCGGTATCGTGCCAATAGCCCGCCGGCGCGCCCGCGGGCAACCCCGCCAGGAATTCCGGAAAGTCGGCATCAACGGGGAGCTCCTCGAACTTTTCGCGGTTCTCAAACCCGAGCATGATTTTCTTCTCGGCCGCGTAGCCCAAGACCTTGTTCACGCTATCCCGGGTGTTCTGCCAGGAGCGGCCCATCCGCCGCCGCAGCTTGGCCACCGCCTTCTGGAGCAGCGCGTCGTATTTCTTGTCCCCCTTCCGGGCGGCGCCCGGGTTCGCCTGCAGGTAGGCCTGGAGGCGGCGAACCGGATTAAACCAGAGGAAAAAGGTGCTCCCCAGGTGGCAGACCACCACGCGGGCCTTTACCTGCGCGCCAAAGTCGATGGTCCGCTTGGTCTGCAGGTACCACTGCTCCCGTTCGGTCGAATCCACCGCCGAGGGCTCGTAGAGGTTGGGCGCCGCCTGGGTGACGCCGGCCGGCAGCGGGCAGAAATTGTGGACCGAACTGATCTGGATCAGCCCCTCCTCAACCGCCTTTAAGATACCGGGCACCAATGTGATGCGTATCCCATGGCTCAGCTCGATATGGGTGAAACCCAGGGCCGCCATTTCCTCCACCATGGCAAATCCGTCGGTATGCCGGTGGGAACACCAGGCCGTGGACAGCGCCAACGTCGGTTTCATAGACGCTAAAGCCTGAAAAACAATTGGTTATAAAAAAACGCGGCTCGAATTATTCGGGCCGCGTTCGGAAAATGGACGATCTGGGGCGCTCAGCTTTCGTAGCGGCGGCGCAGCATGGCGGTGAAGGCCATGACCTTATCCTTGCGGCGGCGCTTCTCGCACGGCTTCTCAAAGTAGCGCTTGGCGCGCGTGCCTTTGATGATGTTCTCGCGATCGAGCTTCTTCTTCATGCGGCGAAGCGCGCGGTCGATGGGCTCGTTCTTACGGATCTTGAGTTCGATGGACATAGGGCGGCAGACGTTAGTGAAAAATGAAGGGTGGATTAGGCCCTCCGGAATCGCCCGCGTCAATGGGAATTTGGCGGCTCCCGGTTGCTTCCGACCGGCACCCCGCTTCCCTAGCCTCCGCCGTGGCTCCTCCGCCCGCCGGCCGGCTGATTGGCTATTGCCAACCGGCGCGGGGCCCTTGGCAATAAACGCGCCCGCCCTTGCCTGCCCCCGACCAAAATTTCGTCCATCTGCACGTCCACAGCGACTATAGCCTGCTGGATGGGGCCTGCCGCATCGACCGGCTGATGGACCGGGCGGCGCAGCTGGGCATGAAGGCCCTGGCGCTGACGGACCACGGCAACCTCTATGGGGCGATCGAGTTCTACGGGGCCGCGAAGGCCAAGGGGCTGAAGCCGCTGATCGGCTGCGAGCTCTACCTGGTGGAAGGCTCCCGGCTCGAGCGCCACGGCCGCTCAGACGAGGGCAAGAGCATCTTTCACCTGGGCATGATCGCCCGCAATCTCGAGGGGTATCAGAATCTGCTGAAGCTGGTCTCGGACGCCCACCTCCGGGGCTTTTACTACAAGCCCCGGACGGATTTTCCGACCCTGGCGAAGCACGCCAAGGGCCTGATTGGATTCACCGGCTGCCTGGCGTCGCTCGTGCCCCAGCATCTGCTGCATGACCGCCTGCCCGAGGCGCGCGAGGCGATGGGCCGCTTCGTCGACATCTTCGGCCGCGAGAACTACTTCGTCGAGATCCAGGACCACGGGATTCCGGAACAGCGGAAGATCATCCCGGGGCTGCTCAAGCTGGCCGAGGAATTCCAGCTGAAGGTCATCTGCTCGAACGACGTCCACTACGTGCACAACTGCGACGCCGGCCCGCACGACGCGATGCTCTGCATCCAGACCGGCGCCAAGATCGAGGATGAGAAGCGGATGCGCTTCGACGGCTCGCAATTCTACCTGAAGTCGCGCGACGAGATGGCCCAGGTCTTCGCCGAGCTCCCGGAATCGGTCGTCAACACCCAGGCGGTGGCCGAGATGTGCGAACTGGCGATCCCCTTCCCCAAGGGGAGCGAGCGCTATCCGAAATATCCCCTGCCGCCGGAGGTCACGACGGACCGCGCCGGCTACCTGCACGAGCTCTGCGTCGCGGGCCTCAAGCGCCGCTACGGGGTCGACTATGCGACGCCGGCCGCCTTCGCCGATCCGGCGCTCGCGCGGACCCTGGTCGAGCGGCTCGACTATGAATTGTCGGTCATCGGGAAGACCGGGTTCATCGACTATTTCCTCGTGGTCTGGGACTTCATCGCCTGGGCCAAGAACCAGGGCATCCCCGTCGGGCCCGGCCGCGGCTCGGGCGCCGGCTGCATCGTCGCGTACCTTCTCGGGATCACCAATCTCGACCCGTTGCGCTTCAAGCTGCTCTTCGAGCGCTTCCTTAATCCCGAGCGCGTCTCGCCGCCCGACTTCGACATCGACTTCTGCATGCGGCGCCGCAGCCGGGTGATCGACTACGTCCGCCAGAAATACGGCAATGACTGCGTCGCGAACATCATCACCTATGGCACCCTGGGGGCCAAGATGGTGATCCGCGACGTCTCGCGGGTCCACAACCTGCCCTACGCCGAGGCCGACCGGCTGGCGAAGATGATCCCGGACGAGCTGAACATCTCGCTCACGGACGCGCAGAAAAAATCGACCGAGCTGCGGGAGGAGGTGGAGAAAAATCCGGTCGCGCGGAAGATCTTCGACCAGGCTCTGGTCCTCGAGGGCATGGTGCGCAACACCGGCAAGCACGCCGCGGGCATCCTGATCACCGACCGGCCCCTCGACGAATTCGTGCCGCTGACGCTGCAGGAGGGCGACGTCACCGTGCAGTTCGACATGAACGCGGTGGGCAAGCTCGGCCTGCTGAAGATGGACTTTCTCGGGCTGAAGACCCTGACCGTCATCTCGGACGCGACCGACAACATCCGGCTGACGGCGGACCCGCAGTTCGACCTGGAGACGGTCCCGTTCGACGACGCGCGGACCTATGCCCTGCTCAACACCGGCCGGACCACCGGCGTGTTCCAGCTGGAATCAAGCGGCATGCAGGCCCTTTGCCGGCAGATCAGCCTCGCCACCATTGACGAGATCGTCGCCCTGATCGCGCTCTACCGCCCGGGACCGATGGAATGGATCCCCGACTACATCCGCGGCAAGAAGGATCCCTCCACGGTCAAATTTCCGCATCCGCTCCTCGAGGAGGTGTGCCGCGAGACCTACGGCGTGATGGTCTACCAGGAGCAGGTCATGGAGGCGGCGAAGATCATCGCCGGCTATACCCTCGGCGGCGCGGACATGCTCCGCAAGGCCATGGGCAAGAAGGACGCCGAGGCGATGGCGCGGGAGCGGATCAACTTCGTCGAGGGGGCCAAGCGGGTGAACAATCTCGACGAGAAGACCGCCAACTCCGTCTTCGACATCCTGAACAAGTTCGCGGGCTATGGCTTCAACAAGGCCCACTCGGCCGCGTATGCCGTCCTCAGCTACCAGACGGGCTACCTCAAGGCGAACTACCCCGTCCAGTTCATGGCGGCCATGCTCTCGAGCGAGCTGGGGAATTCCGAAAAGGTGGCGCACTTCATCGCCGAGTGCGAGGCGATGGGCCTGCGCGTCCTCGGGCCGGACGTGAACGAGTCCGGCGAAAACTTCACCCCGGTGGCGAAGCGCGACGACACCCCGGCGCCGGGCACCATCCGCTTCGGCCTCGCCGGCATCAAGGGCGTCGGCGAGCAGGCCGCGCAGCGGATTCTGGCCGAACGCGAGGCCGGCGGGCCCTACCGCCACTTCCACGATTTCCTGCTCCGGGCCGACGCGCGGGCCATCAACAAGCGCGTGGTCGAAAATCTCGTGGCCGCGGGCGCGTTTGATTTCAGCGGGGGCCCCGCGCGAGGAGCTGTTTGCCCAGGTCGACGCCGCCCTTTCCGCCCTGGGCGAACTGCAGCGCAAATATCCGGGCCTGCGCAAGGAGGCGGCGGGCGCCCCCA
Source organism: uncultured Opitutaceae bacterium (assembly GCA_903916755.1). Lineage (GTDB taxonomy): Bacteria > Verrucomicrobiota > Verrucomicrobiia > Opitutales > Opitutaceae > Palsa-1447. The sequence continues at coordinate 57,310 of CAIWXW010000109.1, forward strand.
AGGCGGAAGCAGCCGCGGAAACCATGCTCTTCGATCTCGGCGCGGAGGCGGGGGCCGCCGCGGTGCCCGAGCGCGCCGTCCTGGCGGCCGAGTTTGCGGATCTCCTGCGGCATACCCGGCGCCCCGCTGCCGCCGTCGTCACGGCCAACGGTCGCCACGACGAGCACGCGGTTTTGGATTTCGGCACGGCCCATGCCGCCAAGCCCAGCCCGGGCTCGGCCAAGGGCGCCGCGCCCGCCGAGCGCCGGCTGACCGCGGCCAACCGGCTGCAGTACGAGAAGGAGCTGCTGGGCTTCTACGTCTCCGGCCATCCCCTCCACGCGTTCGGCGGATTGACCGACGCCCTCGACACCTTCCCGGCGGCGGAACTTCTGCTCCAGCCCGACCGCACGGAGTTCCGCCTCTGCGGGATCCCGGGCGAACTCGCCAAAAAGCTGTCGAAGAAGGACAACCGCCCCTGGGTCGCCTTCAATCTCGCGACCCTGAAGTCGACGGTGGCGCTGAATCTCTTTGCCGACGCCTTTGCCGCCTATGGACCCAACCTGGCGGAAAACGTCCCGGTGGTCGTCCTGGGGAACATCATCGCCGGTTCCGACGGCGCGCGCCTCAACGTCAAGGAATGCTATGCCCTGGAGCCGGCCGTGCCGGGCCTCATGCGCAAGGTGACCTGGATCCTGCGCCCGGAGCACCCCGAGGCGCCGGATTTCCTGCGGCTGATGCGCGAGGCGATCAACCGCCATCCGGGCGAGAGCCAGGTGGAATTCGCCTTCGCGTTCCCGGACCGGGCGACGCCGGTGGCGGAGGCGAGCACCGCCCTCGGCTGGCGGGTGACCGCGGCGACCTTCCAGGAGCTGCAGGGGCATCCCGCCCTGGCGGGCGTGACGGTCGAGCCGAAGAAGCTCGAACTGAAGCAGGACCGCCGCTGGAGCCGAAAATGAAACCGGCGCCGGCGAAGATCTCGCGGGAGACCGTCCGCGCCGACTTCAACGACCCCGCCACGGTCATCCATTACGCGCGGGCCGCGCACACGTTGGGGCTTTGGGCCTCCGAGCGGATACTGATCCAGCAGTTTTTCCCGTCGACCGAGCTGCACCTGCTCGAGGCCGGGTGCGGCGCCGGCCGCGTCGCGCTGGCCCTCTGGCAGCTGGGCTACCGCCGGCTGACCGCCTTCGATTTTGCCGAGGAACTGCTCGACCAGGCCCGCAGCCTGGCCGCCGAGCGGGGCGCCGGCGCCATCCGTTTCCTCCATGCCGACGCCACCTGCCTCGAGGCCGGACCCGAGCGGCCCGATCCGCCCGCCGGGGGCTTCGACGGGGCCCTGTTCCTGTTCAACGGGCTGATGCAGATCCCCGGGCGCGAGCAGCGCCGCGCCGCGCTGCGCGAGCTGCACCGCTGCTGCCGGACGGAAGCCCCGCTGCTCTTCACGACCCACGACCGCACATCCTCCGCCCTCGAGCGCAAGCTCTGGATTATGGAGGCGCGCCGCTGGGCGGACGGCACGCAGGACCCGCGGTTGCTGGAGTTCGGCGACCGGTACTTCTCGGACGAGACCGGGAACACCTTCATGCATCTGCCCGTGCGCTCGGAGATCCTCGCGGACCTCGCGGCCACGGGCTGGCGGTACGCCTTCGACGCGATGCGACGCGAAATCGCGGTGGAATCCGCCGCGGTCCGGGATTTCTCCGACGAGAACCGCTTCTGGGTCGCACGGCGCGCGGGCTAGGCGGGGGGGTGGCCGTCGGAGCCCAGCCCAAGACCGGCACCGCATCCGGCCGCGCCGGCGGCACCCGCCCCCCTCCGCCTCGGACCGCCCCCCTGAGCTAACCTGTTTCCGCCCATAGGGCTAGCCCCCCAGCCCGGCGGCGGGAGCCCGGCCGTCCCATTCTTGCCATCCCCCGGAGATGCTCTATGCTCCGCCCTCCGATGTTTGCCGACCTCACCGACCGCCAATGGCTGTGGCTAGCTGCGGCGTGCTATCTAGCCGGCTTCCTCCGCGGCACAGCCGCGATCCTGCGCGGGGAGCGGCCGTCCGGCGGCATGATGTATGGCATCATCGGCCTCGCCTATGTTCTGCAATTCCTCGGCCTGTACCTGCGCGGACGGACGGACGGCGGTTGCCCCCTGGGCAATGCCTTCGAGATCCTGCAATTCGTGGCCTGGTCGGCGATCACGCTCTATCTCGTGGTCGGCGTGACGTTCCGTTCCAGTCTGCTGGGCTTCCTGACCGCGGGGCTGGCGGCCGTGCTCACCCTCGCCTCCCTCGCCGTCCCGGCCTGGGACGCGACCCGCCACGCCCACATCTTCGGCCACAACCCCTGGATCGAGCTGCATGCCGCGATCGCCCTTTTCAGCTACGGGGTTTTCGGGCTGCTGGCCCTCACCTCGCTGCTTTTCCTGCTGCGCCATTATTCGCTCAAATCGAAGCACCTCGACGGCTGGTTCACCCTGCTTCCCTCCATCGTGGATATCGACCACATCGGCCTGCGGCTGCTCACGGTGGGCGTCGCGCTCCTGAGCGCCTCGCTCGCGGTGGGAACCGTCTATTGGCTGCGCGACACCGGCACGGTCGACCGGGGCACCCTCTTCGTCACGGTGGCCGTATGGGCCGCCTACGCGCTGGCCCTCGGCCTGCGGCTGGGCGGGCGGCTGCGGGCCAAGCGCTTTGCCTGGACCTGCCTCGCCCTTTTTGTCGCGGCGCTCCTCTCCATCGGTCCGGTGAACGCCAGCCGCCATCCGCCCCTCGCCACCCAGGAGGCCCCTCGATGAGCGGCCTGGGCCTGTTCCTGATCGGGGCGACCCATCACACCGCGCCCCTGGAGGTGCGGGAGAAGCTCGCGCTCGATCCCGCCGGCGAGGCCGCGCTCGGCGCCGAGCTGGCCGGACTCGGGGACCTGCGGGAATTCGCGGTCCTCAGCACCTGCAACCGGGTGGAGTTCTATGGCGTGGCGGCCGAGCCCGGCGCGGCCGGGCGGGTCCAGGCGGCCTTCTGCGCCCGGCAGCAGTTCGCGCCCGCCGACTTCGAGAAATTTAGGCTGAGCCTGGATGGCCGCGAGGCGGTCCAGCACCTTTTCGAGGTGTCCGCCGGGCTCGATTCCCAGATGCTGGGCGAAACCGAGATCTTCGGCCAGGTGAAGGCGGCGTACGCCGCCGCCCAGGCCCGCGGCACGACCAGCGCCCTCCTCAACCGGATTTTCCAAAAGGCCTTCCAGGCCGCGAAGCACGTGCGGAGCCATACGGCGATCACCGTGGGCCAGGTCAGCGTCGCCAACGTGGCCGTCGACCTCGCCCAGAACATCTTCGGCGACCTGGCCCAGGCCCGCATCCTGGTCCTTGGAGCCGGCGAGATCGGCGAAAAGACCGCCCGCGCCTTCCAGAGCCGGGGCGCCGGAACCCTCACCGTTTCGAGCCGCACCGGCGAGCGCGCCATGGACCTGGCGGCCCGGCTGGGCGGCAGCGCCCTTCCCTTCGAGCAGCGCGAGACCCGGCTGGCGGAATTCGACATCGTGGTCTGCTCGACCGCCGCCCCGCACACCGTGCTCTCGCGGGCGGCGGCCGTGGCCGCGATGCGGCGCCGGCCGACGCGCCCCCTGTTCTTCATCGACCTGGCCCTGCCGCGCGACGTGGATCCCGCCGTGGCCGCGATCGACAATGTCTTCTGCTATGATCTCGACGATCTCGCCGGCATTGCCGAAAAAAACCGGGTGGCCCGCGCCGCGGAAATCACCCGCTGCCGGACGCTTCTGACCGAGCGGGCCGACAGTCTGTGGCGCCAGGTCGAGCCCCTGCTGGCGGCCGATCGCGGCCCCGCGGGGGCGCCCGCCCTCCGGCCGACCCGGCATCCCGCCTAGGCGGTGGCCAATCCCGGCTTGGCGCGCCCCATGGCCGCGCCGATCTCCTCCGGCTTGATCGGCTTGCTCACGTAGTCGTCCATTCCGGCGGCCAGGCAGAGCTCGCGGTCGCCGTACATCGCGTTGGCGGTGAGGGCGATGATCCAGGGACGGTGCGCCGGGTTGGCCTGGCGGATCTGCCGGGTGGCCTCAAGCCCGTCGACCTCCGGCATGTGCACGTCCATGAGCACAATGTCGTAGGGCTGGCGGCCGAGCGCCTCGAGCGCCTCCCGCCCGTTGGCGGCGAGGTCCGCGCGGTAGCCCAGCTTGGCCAGCATGAAGAGCGCGACCTTCTGGTTCACCACGTTGTCCTCGGCGATCAGCACGCGCTCCGGATGCAGCACGGGCGCCGCGACGAGATCCGACGGCTGGAACCCGGGGGCATCGTCCGCCCCGTGCGCCTGCAGCGCCTCCACCAGCGCCTCCAGGAGCTGCGCCGACTTGGTCGGCTTAAACAGGTGCGAGGCGAAGAGCGAGCGATCGATCACGAGTTCTCCCTGGCCAACCGATGAGAGCATGATCAGCGGCAGCTGGGCGGCGTCCCGCAGCCGGCGGATTTCCACCGCGAGCATGCCTCCGTCCATCGCCGGCATCTGCATGTCGACCACGGCGACATCAAAGGCCTCGTTGGCCCGCAGCCAGCCGAGGGCCTCCTCGCCGGAGGAGGCGGCCCGCGCGGCCATGTCCCAGCCCGCGGCCAGCCGGGTGAGAATCCGGCGGCTGGTCGCGTTGTCGTCGACCACCAGGAGGCGCTTGCCCGCCAAGTGTCCCAGGCCCGTGCCCAGGTACGGCCGGGGCCTGGGTGGCACCGACTCGACCGCCAGGGTGAAGAAGAAGGTTGAGCCCACCCCGACCTGGCTCTCGACCCACATGCGGCCGCCCATGATCTCCACGAGGCGCCGGCTGATGACCAGCCCGAGGCCCGTGCCGCCGAAGCGCCGGGTCGTGGAGGCGTCCACCTGGGAGAAGGACTGGAAGAGTCGGCCCATGGCCTCGGGCGGGATGCCGATGCCCGTGTCGCGCACGGCGAAGACGAGCTCGGTGCGCCCCTCCTTGGGCGGCTGGGCGCGCACGCTCAGCACGACCTCGCCCCGCTCGGTGAACTTCACCGCGTTGCCGAGCAGGTTGACAATGATCTGCCGCAGCCGGGTCACGTCGCCCAGCACCTGGCCGGGCACGCCATCGGCGATCTCGTAGAGGAGGTCGAGCTGCTTGGCGGAAAACTGCGGCGCCAGCAGGTCGAGGGCGCCCTCGATGCAGTCGCGCAGGCTGAAGACCTCCCGCTCGATCTCGAGCCGCCCGGACTCGATCTTCGAGAAATCCAGGATGTCGTTGATGATGGTGAGCAGCACCTCGCCGCTGTGCCGGATGGTCTCGGCGTATTCCCGCTGCTCGGGGTCGAGCGGCGAATCCAGCAGCAGGCTGGTCATCCCGATGACGCCGTTCATCGGGGTCCGGATCTCGTGGCTCATCATGGCCAGGAACTGGCCCTTCGCCAGGTTCGCCCGCTCGGCGGCCTCTTTCGCGGCCTGCAGCTCCGCCGCCTGCCGGGCCAGCTCCCGCGCCGCATCCTCCTGCGTGCGCTTGACCTCCGTGATGTCCACCACCGTGTTCACCTCCTTCATCGTGCCGGTGAGCGGATCGCGGTAGGCGTGCATGGTGAGCACGGCCCAGACGGTGCGGCCATCCGGGTGGAGATAGCGCTTCTCCATCGAAAACTGGTCGATCTCGCCGCGGTACATCCGCGCCTGCAGCTCCTGCTGCCTGGGCCGGTCGTCCGGATGACTGACCGCGACGTAGTTCGCGGTGTCACGGGAGCGGTGCGCGGGCACGCCGGTGATCCGCTCGTGCGCGGGATTCACCAGCCGCGTGTCACCCCGCTGGCCCTCGAGCCAGGAGAGGCCGACCGGGGCATGCTCGTAGATGTAGCGGAAGAGGCTTTCCTCGCGGGCCAGCTGCTCCTGGACCAGGCGCAGATCCGCCGTCATCCGCTCCGCCTCCTGCACCGCCCGCTCCCGCGTCCGCAGCAGCTCCCGCACCAGCAGGGCCGCCAGTCCGGCCAGCAGCAGGCCGAGGCCGCCGGCAATCCAGGGCAGCAGTTCCACCCAGCGCGCGCGGTCGCTCGCGCTGCGCAAAAGCCACCAGGCGGCGAACGAAGCCGCTGCGCCCGCGACGAAAGCAATCGCCGGGAGCAAGCGAGTCCAGCTCAGCCGACCGGAGCGAGGGGTCCCACCGGAAGACATATTGGGACCCAACCTAGGCGGCTTCGCCACCCGATGGCCAACCTCTTTTGCGCGCCCGCCCGAAGAAGAAGCCCGGTCCGATCAGGCGGGGGCGAGCTGCCGCGCCAGCCACTCGCCCGGCGTCCGGCCCGCCGGCTGGCTGAGGAGGGCGCGCAGGCGCGCGGCCTGCGCCTGCGTCCGCGCGATCCGCGCCGGATCCGTGAGGCAGGACCGCAGTTCGGCGGCGAGCGCGGGGGCGGTCGCCGCCCCCTGGATGTACTCGGGATACATCGGCTCCCCGAGCAGGATGTTGGCGATGCCGAGATAGGGCACCTGCACGAGCCACCGGCCGATCCAATAGGTCAGCGGGTCGATGCGATAGGCGATGGCGCCGGGGATCCCCGCCAGGGCGCAGTGCAGCGACATGGTCCCGCTGGCGGTCAGGACCGCGGATGCCGCCACCGGCTCGCCGGTGGGCCGCAGCTCCACGCCGGCCGGAGGGCCGGCCGCGCGGAGGAGCGCGTGGATCTCCTCGCTGGGGTAGATCGCCACCGCAGGAAGGCCGCCCGCCGCGCGCTGGGCGGCCAGGAGCGCGGGAAAGATCCGCTCGACCGAGGCCCGGCGGCTGCCGGGCAGCAGCAGGAGGGGCCCGGCGGGATCGTAACTGACCGGGGGTACGTGGCCGGCGGCGACAAAGGGATGCCCGACGAATTCGCGGACCAGCGCAGTGTCGTCGTAGCAGGCCACCTCGAAGGGAAAGATCACCGCGAGCGCGTCCAGGTCGCGCGCCATCACGAAGCGGCGCCCGCGCCGGGAGGCCCAGATCTGGGGGCTGATGTAGTAGAGCAGCCGGACGGAGCCGCCGCCCTTCGCGCTCAGGCCTCGCTCGCGCAGCGCGGCCGCCAGGCGCAGGTTGAAGCCGGAATAGTCGACGAAGCACACCGCGCGCGGCCGGTGCTCGCCCACCCAGCGCAGCGCCTCCTCCTTCAGGGCGGCGAAGAAGGAAAGATTCTTCAGGACCCCCAGGAACCCGACGACCGAGGAGGCCGTGAGGTCGTAGAGCAGCTGGGCCCCCGCGGCGGCCCGCCGCGGACCACCCAGGGCGCAGACCTTCAGCCCGGGCCGCAGCTCGAGCAGCTGGGCGAGCATGCGCGCCGCCTGCTCGTCACCCGAGTGCTCCCCCGCGATGATCAGCAGGTCCACCGTCCCGCCGGCAGGCGGCGCGAACCGGAGCGGCAGGGCGGCCGGGGCGGTCATCGTTTCGCGTTCCGGATCTGCTCCGTGATCGCGATGGCGACTTCCAGGGCCGATTTGCCCAGGGCCGCTCCGACCTTGGGCTGCTTGGCCTCCGCCACGCTCTCGACGAAATGCGCGAGTTCGAGCGCCAGCGGCTCCCCCTTCTCGATGGGGATCTCCCGGACCGGCACCGAGCTCGTGTCGCCGGCCTTGATCAGGCCGATCTTCATCTTGAGCCCGTAGGCGACGATGTCGCCCTTGCGGATCAGATGGCCCTTCTGGTTCATGAAATCGAGCGAAAGGTAGGCGTCGTTCTGGAAGATCCGGATTTCCCGCGACTTTTGCAGGCTCATCCGGCTGGCGCTCAGGTTCGCGACGCAGCCATTCTCGAACTGCAGCCGGGCGTTGGCGATGTCCTCGGACTTCGAGAGCACGTTGATGCCGACGCTGTCGATCCGCGCGATGGGGGACTTGACGAGGGCGAGGACGATCCCGATGTCGTGGATCATCAGGTCGAGCACCACCCCGACCTCGGTCCCGCGCGTCTGGTAGGGCGCCAGCCGCTCGGCCGTGATGTACTGCGGATGGTCCGCCTCCTTCTCGAGGAAGGTCATGACCGGGTTGAAATGCTCCACGTGGCCGACCTGCACCAGGCAGCCGTGCTGCCGGGCGGCCGCCAGCACCTGCTCGGCCTCCTCCAGGGAGGCGCAGATCGGCTTCTCGATCAGCAGATGGCAGCCCCGGCGCAGCAGCGGCAGCGCCACGGCGGCGTGCCGGTCGGTCGGCACCACGACCGAGATGGCATCGCAGGCCTCGCCGAGCTCATCCAGGGTGGCAAAGCGGCGGCAGCTGAACCGCGCGCAGATCTCCGCGGCCCGCGCATCGCTTTCCTCGTAGATGCCCGCCAGCTCGGCGCCCTTCAACTCCGCGTAGATGCGGGCGTGGTGCTGGCCGAGTGAACCGACCCCGGCGACACCGCATGCGATCTTCTTGGCCATGGCGGAAGGTTAGCCCGTTACGGGCGGCTGGGAATCGAGAACTTCGTGGAGCTGGCCCTCCCGCAGGAGGAACTGCCGGCCGGTTTTGCGGGCGTAGGCGGCATTGTGCGTGACCAGCACCAGGGCCGTGCCGGTCTCCCGGCAGAGCCCGAGCAGGAGATCGATGACCGCGTCGCCGGAACCCTCGTCGAGGTTGCCGGTCGGCTCGTCCGCCAGCAGGAGCCGCGGGGAGTTCATGAGGGCGCGGGCCACCGCGACCCGCTGCCGCTCGCCGCCGGAGAGCTGGGTCGGCAGATGGTGGCCGCGCTCGGACAGGCCGACCCGGGCGAGCAGGTCCTTCGCCCGCGCGCGCGCGGCCGGTCCGATCCCGCCCTGGATCCGGCGCGCCATGAGGACATTGGCGTGGGCGTCGAGCTCCGGGATCAGGTAAAAGGACTGGAAGACCATGCCCAGGAAGTCGGCGCGGCGCGCGGGCCCGGTGTCGGGCGAGCCGCCCCAGTGCAGCGTGCCGGCATCGGGCGCGTCGAGCCCGGCCAGGAGATGCAGGAGGGTCGACTTGCCGGAGCCCGATTCCCCGCGGATGCTGACGCTGGTGCCGGCCTCGACCGCGAGGTCGATCCCGCGCAGGACCTCGATCCGGCGATCGCCGCTCGGGTAGCTCTTCCGGACACCGTGGGCGCTCAACGCGGGCTCATTCATTGCGCAGGGCCTCCACCGGCTTGAGCCGCGCCGCGCGCCAGGCGGGCAGCAGGCCGGCCAGGGTCGAGACGACGATCGTCAGGACGATCGTCAGGACGACGTCGGACTCGGAGGTATGGGCCGGCAGCTGGCTAAACTGGTAGAAGCGCTGCAGGACTTCGGCGCGCTCGGTGGCGCGCGCGATGCCCATGACCACGTCATTGCGGATGGCGAGGGCCCCGAAGCCGAGGCCCAGGCCCACCGCGGTCCCGAGGACGCCGATGAACAGGCCCTGGATGCAGAAGCAGGCCGCCACCTGGCGCGGGCTGGCGCCCAGGGCGCCGAGCAGCCCGATCTCGCGGGTCTTGCGGATGACCGAGATGAGGAGGGAGCTCGTCACGGAAAAGGCGGCCACGATCACGATGATGAAGAGCATGAAGAAGATCATGCTCTTCTCGAGCCCCAGCACCCACAGAAAGTCACTCCAGCTGTCCTCCCAGGAGTAGGCGCGGATGTTCTCGGGGAGCACGGCGTTGATCCGCTTCGCGCCCTCATCCTCGTTGAGGCCGTCCTGCAGGCGGACATAGAGCCCGTGCACGTTGGATTGCAGGCCATAGAGGTCCTGGGCCAGGCGCAGGGTGCAGTAGACGTTGCTGGTATCGAGCTGCTGGTGGCCAAACTCGATGATGCCGACCACGTGGACCGAGCGCGGCAGGAAGAGCTCGTCGTGCTCCAGCTTCTGGATGATCAGGGGGGAATAGATCTCGATCGTGTCGCCGACCGTGACCCCGAGGCTCTCGGCCAGCGCCGAGCCGACGATCACCGAATCGTCGTCCAGATCGTCGATCGAGCCGATGACCATGTATTTCCGCAGGTTCGCCACCTTCTCGATGCTGCCGGGATCGATGCCGGTCAGGAAGGGATAGACCGGGCGGCCCTGGTACTGCACCATGACGGAGCTGTAGGCGTAGGGCGAGGCGGCGACGACCCCCGGGACCTTTTCCACCTGCCTCACCACGGCGGGATAGTCCACGATCTGGGTCGCCGACTTGACCTGCACCTGCCCCTGGGAATTCACGATCATCTGCTCGATTCCGTAGTGGAACCCGCCCATGACGCTGGTCGTCACGATCAGGACCATGACCCCGAGCGCGACTCCGAACACCGAGATCACCGTGAAGAACGGGAAGCGCTTCCCGCTCGGAAACAGCTGCTTCAGCGCCAGGTAGATGAACCAAGGCATGTCCGCCTAGGAATCGATCGGCGCGTGGGTTTCCGGCTGCGTCACCGCCGCGGGCCGCAGGAGCGGGAAGAGAATCACGTCGCGGATGCTCTCGGCGCCGGTCAGCAGGATGCAGAGTCGGTCGATGCCGACGCCCATCCCGCCCGCCGGGGGCATGCCATACTCGAGCGCGAGGAGGAAGTCCTGGTCGATGCTCTGCTGCTCGCCGCCGGCCTGCTTCTCGAACATGGCGCGCTGGACGTCCGGGTCGTTCTGCTCGGAATAGGCCGGGGCGATCTCCATTCCGCCGATGCAGAGTTCGAAGACATCGAGGGTCTCGGGATCCGCCGCGTTGATCTTGGCCAGGGGGCACAGTTCCTTCGGCAGGTTCAGGACGAAGGTCGGCTGGATCAGGGCGGGCTCGATCCGCTTGGAGAAGATCTCGTTCGTGATCTCGAAGTCCTCCCAGGATGCCTGGACGTCCTTGAGCCCGAGTTTTTCCGCGGCGGCGAGGTGCTCCGCCTTGCTCCGGGCGAACCACTCGGGGTCGCCGGTCTCGGCGCGGATCAGGTCCTTGTAGGTCACCTCGCGCCACGCGCCCGCGAAATCAATGTCCTGGCCGCTGGCGGCATGCCTGATCGTGGTCGTGCCCAGGGCGTCGCGGCAGAGGGTGAGGATCAGGTCCTTGATCAGGACCATCATTCCCCGGTGGTCGCTGTAGGCCTGATAGACCTCCAGCATCGTGAATTCCGGATTGTGCCGTCGGGAAATGCCCTCGTTCCGGAAATTGCGGCCGATCTCGAACACCCGGTCGTACCCGCCGACCAGGAGGCGCTTGAGATAGAGCTCGAGCGAGATGCGCAGAAAGAAGTCCACCCCCAGCGCATTGTGATGGGTCGTGAAAGGCCGGGCGGCCGCGCCGCCCGCCACGCTCTGCAGGACCGGGGTCTCGACCTCGATGAAGCGGCGGTCCTCCAGAAACCGGCGGACCCCCGCCACGATCCTCGAGCGCAGCATCAGCCGCTTCCGGGACTCCGCATTGACGATCAGGTCCAGGTAGCGCTGGCGGTACACCTGCTCCGGATCGGTCAGCCCATGCCATTTTTCCGGCAGCGGACGCAGCGCCTTGGCCACCAGCGTGAAACGGTCGGCGCGGACCGTGATCTCGCCGCTCTTGGTCTTGAACAGGGTGCCCACGGCACCGATGATGTCGCCCAGGTCGAGCTTCTTGAAAGCCGCATAGGCCTCGTCGCCGATCACGTCCTTCTTCACGTAGAGCTGGATCGTCCCCTCCTGGTCCTGGATCTTGACGAACTGGCTCTTGCCCATGTCGCGGATGACGACCAGCCGGCCTGCCACCGCCACCCCCACCACGTTTTCCTGCCCCTCGACGTAGGCCTTGAGGGCCTCGGCCGAAAAATGGGTCGGCGCGACATTGGCCCGGAACGGATCCGTGCCCGCCGCGCGCAGATCGGCCAGCTTCTGCCGACGCACTGCCGGCTGGTCGTGACTCATCTCGGGGGGGATTTCAGACATGGAACCGTTGAGTGTGGCCCGGGGAAGGTTTCGGGGCAAACGGAAATTGGAACCACCGCTTTAACTTTGGCGATTAGGTGCTATCACTTAATGTCTTCCGATGTCTTCTCCCGCCGTTCTGGCCGCCTCCACCGTCGACTGGGGCCGCACCCCCTATCGGGAGGCGCAGCGCCGCCAGGATGAGCAGGTGGCGCGGCGGATCGCCGGCGAGATCGGCGACACGCTGGTCTTTACCGAGCACGATCCGGTCTTCACCGTCGGGCTCCGCCGCGGCGCGGAAACGAACCTGGTCTGGAATCCCGCCCAGTTGCGCCAGGCCGGCGTGGACGTGATGAAGACCAACCGGGGGGGCGACATCACCTACCACGGGCCGGGCCAGGTCGTGGGCTACCCGATCGTGAGCCTCGTCCCCCGCCCCGATCTCCACGCCTACCTCCGCCTCCTCGAGCAGGTGATGATCAATGGCTTGGGCAGCCTGGGCCTGGCCGCCTCGCGCCGGCCCGGCAAGACCGGCATCTGGCTGGGCCACCGCAAGATCGCCGCCATCGGCGTCGCCGTGCGGCGCTGGATCGCCTACCATGGGTTCGCCCTGAACGTGGATCCGGACCTGGCTCATTTTGGCGGCATCGTCCCCTGCGGGATCGGCGCGGCCGACGGTTCCGTCACCTCGATGCGGGCGGAACTCGGCCGGGCCGTCGATCTGGCCGAGGTCCGCCAGGTGCTCGCGGTTGAGTTCTGGGCCGAATGGGAGAAGTTCCTGCGCGGCGGTTGATCTTGCGCCAAACGCGTCTTTTTGCGGCCATATCCCTTCCCGATGTCTCCTCGCAAACCCGAATGGCTTCGCGCCAAGCTCCCCGGCGGGCCGGTCTACTCCGCCGTCCGGAAGCTGGTCGACGAGCACAAGCTCCATACGGTCTGCCAGAGCGCGCAGTGCCCCAATCTCGGCGAATGCTGGTCGCGGGGCACCGCGACCCTCATGATCCTGGGCAACATCTGCACCCGCTCCTGCAATTTCTGCGCGGTGCAGACCGGACGCCCGACCGAGCTCGACCTCGGCGAGCCGGCCCGCGTGGCCGACGCGGTCGCCCGGATGGGCCTAAAGCACTGCGTCCTGACCAGCGTCGCGCGCGACGAGCTGGCCGATGGCGGCGCCAGCGTCTGGGCCGCCACGATCCGCGCCGTCCGCTACCGCAATCCGCACACCGCGATCGAGGTTCTGGTGCCGGACTTCAAGGGCAAGCTGGAGGACGTCGACACGGTGCTCGGCGCCAAGCCCGACATTTTCAATCACAACGTCGAGACGGTTGAGCGGCTGCAGAAGCCCGTCCGCGTCCAGGCGCGCTACGACCGCTCGCGCAGCGTCCTCCGCCACGTGAAGAGCCGCGGCTTCGTCGCCAAGACCGGCATCATGCTTGGACTGGGCGAGCGGACCGAGGAGATCGAGCAGACCCTCCGCGACCTGGCCGGCGATGGCATCAACATCCTGACCATTGGCCAGTACCTCCAGCCCACCCCGCAGCACCTGCCGGTGGAGCGATGGGTGGAGCCCGCGGAGTTCACGCACTGGAAGCAGTTTGGCCTGGGCCTCGGCTTCGGCGTCGTGGAGAGCGGCGCCATGGTGCGCTCGAGCTACCATGCCGACGAGCAATCCGAGAAGTACACCGGCGCGGAGCACCTGAACACCGCCAACACCCTGGCCAGCGCCTGAGGCGGAAAGCAAGCCGGCCCGCGGCGAAGAACGCCGCAGGCCGGAACACAACCCAAAGGGTTTAAGCGCGGGTTAGCCGAGCAGGTTCTGCCAGTGACGATCCTTCGCCTGGCGGGCGGCCTTGAGGGCGCCGCGGGCGACATAGTCCTTGTAGTTCTCACCGAGGACGCGGACCCGCGGGTTCTCGAAGCCTTCCTCGAGCAGCTTGGTCTGCAGCGCGACGCCGAAGCCCTTGATCAGGCTGCCGCCGCCGGTGACAATGATGTTCTGCAGGAGTTCGGAGACGCTGTCCGCGTCGGCGCGGGCGATCAGCTCGCGGGTCATCTCGAAGACCTTCTGCAGCAGCGCTTCGCAGCCGGCGCCCACCTGGTCGGTGACGTCGAGCTTCTTGACCTTGCCGCCGACCATCACGGTGGCCACGGCCGGGGTCGCCGCGTCCTTCGCGAGGACAAACGAGTGCTGCTCCTTGATGTCGCGGACGCGGGCCGGGGTGAGGCCGCAGTCCGGATAGGCGGCGAGGATGCCGTCCAGGATGATCTGGTCGACCGCGTCGCCGGCAAAGGGCTCGCTCAGCTGGTCGTCCGCCGTCGGGTAGTGGCCCTGCACCAGGCAGACGTCGGTCGAGCCGGCGCCAATGTCGATGTAGAGGGAATTGGCCACCGGGTCCTGATACTTGCCCTCGCTGACGCGGGCGTCGTCACGGTAGCCCAGGGCCGCGAGGAACGGCTCCGGCACGAAGATGATCTTGTCGAAGACGCCCTGGACGGCCTTGCGGGCGTTCTCCCGGGCGGCGAGGTCGGAGCTCGCGGGCATGCCGATCACGGCGCGCACTTCGCGGTCGCCGGCCTTCAGGCGGTCGCGCAGGTGCTGCGCGAAAAGGCGGGCGGACGGCAGGTCATGGATCACGCCACCCTGGAGCGGCCGCACGATGCTCAGGTAGAGCTTGTGCGCGAGCGCCTCCTGGCCGAAGAGCACCTTGGCATCGCCGGGCAGCACCCGGTTCAGCACATTCTCGGCGGCATAGCCGACGACGGTGGGGATTTTCTCCTGGAGCGAGACGGTGGTCTCAGCGGAGGCTTGGGCGGCGGACATGAGGCACGAGGTGTTCGTGCCCCAGTCGAGACCGACGTAGATGGTCTCGGTGGCGGAGGACCGGCCTTCTTCGCGGGCGGAGCCTCCCTTGCTGGCGGACTTATTGATGGCGGTTTTCACTTTTGGATTATGTCTGGGTTGTGGTTGGGACGAGACAAAGGGTCAGGCGAGGGCCGCCTCGGCGGCGGAGGGCTCAGCCTCGGGGGCAAAAAGTTCGCGCGGCAGCTGGGTGGCGCGGCGGACGGGCAGGATGGCTTCCCCCATGCTCTCGAACTCGGCCTCGCCGAGGGCGTCGAGCATGTCGGAGACGTTGTCGATGGCCACTTCGCGGCGGAGGCCCAGGGCCTGGGCCGGAATCGGCCAGCGGGCGCCCTTGGGCTGCTCGCCGAGCCGCGCGCAGACCTCGTTGACGATCATCCGCTGCTGCATGAAGCCCAGCTCCACGCTCTCCTGCACCCGGCTGAAAAGGCTGGTGAGCTGCTCGCGGCACGCGGCCGCGGGCAGGCCGCAGCGGCTGGACCAGGCGCGGATCAATTCCGGCAGGCGCTCCTGGAGCAGCGGGGCCACCTTGGCCTCCCTGCCCTCCTTGCGCAGAATGCAGGCCTCAAAGGTCCAGCGGACGATCTCGTTCCAGAGATAGCGCGGGTTGGCAGTTTGAACCGGGGAGGGCGTGGTGGTGGACGACATGCGGATTTGCGCTCTGGAAACGCAAACCGTATGCCAGTCGATTTAAGTCATTTATTGATATGTTGTTACATATCTATAATTACACCGCCGCGTTGCCGTGAAAGCCGAGCGGCAGGAAATGCCTAGCCCTGCGAACCGCTCCGATTAAGCTCATCCGGCTAATGAAGACCCGCCAAGAGATCGTGGAGAACTGGCTGCCCCGGTACACGGGCGTCGAGCTCAAGAAGTTCGGAAAGTACATTCTCCTGACGAACTTCCAGCACTATGTGAGCCTCTTCGCCGAATGGCACGGGGTGCAGGTGATGGGCAAGGACCGGCCGATGCCCAATGCCACGGCGGGTGACATCACCATCATCAATTTCGGCATGGGCAGCGCCACGGCCGCGACCGTGATGGACCTCCTCTCCTCCCTTCCGCCCAAGGCCGTGCTCTTCCTGGGCAAATGCGGCGGCGTGAAGCACCGGGCGGAAGTCGGTGACTTCATCCTGCCGATCGCGGCGATCCGCGGCGAGGGCACCAGCAACGACTATTTCCCGCCCGAGGTTCCCGCCCTCCCCGCCTTCGCCCTGCAGAAGGCCATCTCCACCACGATCCGCGACCACGCGCGGGACTACTGGACCGGGACGATCTACACCACCAACCGCCGGGTCTGGGAGCACGACGAGGACTTCAAGAAGTACCTGAAGAAAGTCCGCGCGCTGGCGGTCGACATGGAGACGGCGACCATCTTCGTCACCGGTTTCTTCAACGAGATTCCCACCGGCGCCCTGCTTTTGGTTTCGGACCAGCCGATGGTGCCCGAGGGCGTGAAGACGGCTGAGAGCGACAAGAAGGTCGACACCAAGTTTGTGAGCGACCACCTGCGGGTCGGGATCGATTCGCTGAAGCAGCTGATCAATCAGGGACTCACCGTGAAGCACCTGAAGTTCTGACGGGGAAGCTTAGGCCGCGGAGGGACTGCCCTCGACTGCGGCGACGTGCAGGGGAATGATCTCCGCCCAGGACCCATCGCTGTATTCGATGTCGATGCGGCGGAGGATCCGCGTGATCGTCAGATTATCGGGCGTCGGGACCTCGTGGGCCTTTCCGCTCGAGGTGACCATGACGAAGGGCCGAAACGGCGCCGCCTCCTGCAGCTTCATAATCTTCGCAAGCATCACCGTGACCGGATCTGAAATCAGGCGGCGTCATCATGGTCATTCGTGGGGCTTGCCCCTATGGTAGCAACCCCGCTCACGGCCTCACCTCGAGGCCGAACGGGGCCGAAACGACCCCCGCTCCCGCATCCACCCGCGCCCAGAACACATACGGCCCCGGATCGGCCAGGGTGACCTTGAAGACCAGGCGTTCCGCCCGATCCGCGGTCGGCCGCGGCGGGCTATCCGGCCGCAGGTTCACCAGGCCCGTTCGGTCCCGGTCAAATGCCGTCAGCCGGGCCGCGGCGCCATCCACCGCGCGGAGGCTGATGGCGGAGCCGTCGAGGCGTTGCACCGTCAAGTCGAGCTCCGCCGGCTCGCGGGCGCGGACCGTCTTGCCCGTGCGCAGCGTGAGCCGCAGTCCGTCGCGCTCGAAGACATCCGCCGGCGTGGCGCGCGGCGCCTCGATCTGCAGCACATGCTGGTCCCCGCCCACCGGGAGATCGGCGGAGCCATACATTTCCTGGTCCGTCGCCCGCGGGGTGAAGTCGGCGAAGACCCGGTAAAGGCCATGGCGGTGCGGGGTGAAGCGAAAGCTCCAGGCGCCCTCCGCCGACCCCACTTCCGTCTCGGCCGTCTGGAAGTCGGCCAGGTCAGGATCCACGAGCAGGATGTTCAGCTTTTGCGCGCCCGTCGGCAGGAGGGCGGCCGGGCCGATCGGCTTGCCGGTGTTGGTCCGGAGCGTGAGGTCGACTTCGATGGGACGGTTGGCGACCGCCGGCACCGGGGCGCGCAGCGTCAGCGCCACCGGGGACGCCCGCGATACTACCGGCACGAAGCGCGGGTCCGCCGCGTTGCAGAATTCGAGGGCGCCCGGTCCGCCCGTCACAAAATCCATGTGCGACAGCTTGGGGCCGCCGCGGAGCACGCGCAGGCCGACCAGCAGGACGGCGGCGGCGATCGTCAGCCCGACCACCTGCCGGACCTGCGTCCGCGAGAGGGCGCTCATGGCCGGCGCATCCGCGCCACGAAGTCCTTGGGCTCCCACTCGGAGCCGTCAGCGCGCCAGACTATCTTGCCGTGCTGGTCGATCAGCAGGGTTGCCAGGGTGTGCTTGAGAATCTCGCCCTCGAATTCGGCCACCACCCCGAACTGCGTCAGCAGGTCCCGGATCGCGCCTGGCGGCCCGGTCAGAAACGAGAAGTTCGTCGTGTCGATCCCGCGCGCGCTGGCGTAGTCGTGGAGCACGCCGGGTGTGTCGTGCTCCGGGTCCAGGGTGACCGACACGAACTCGATGTTGGCGATGTGGGCCTGGGCGGCCAGGCGCTGGGTGGCCATCATCTTCATCGTCGCGGCCGGGCACATGTTGGCGAAGGGGCAGCGGCTGTAGATGAAGTTGAGCATAACCTGCTTGCCGCGGAAGCGGCCGCTCTGCACGACCCGCCCCGACTGGTCGTAGAGCGCGAAGTCCGGCAGGGTCTCGCCGAGGTCGCGGTAGACGGAATTGCCGCGATCATGGGTGTCCTCCCGCAGGTGCCGCTGGCCCGCCGCCACGGCATCCGTGGCCGCGCGGTCATCCGGCCAGATGCTCTCCAGCCTCGGGGCCTGCAGATCCGCCACCAGCTGCGCCCGGATGCGCTCGCCCGGATGGACGCTCGCGACGTCGCCCGCAGCAGCCGCGAATTCCATGGTCATGCCCGGCATGAGGCCGGGCACGTCATCATGCCGCACGGTCAGGCGGTCGTGCAAACGGTCGACCGACACGACCTCGCCCGTCAAGGGGTAGCGCTTGGGACCGGCCGGCGCCGCCACCGGGGAGGCTGGCTTCGAGCAGCCTGAGAGCAGCAGCCCTCCAAGCAAAAGCGGGACGGCAAAAATCGCAAACCCAGCGGGTCCATTAGCACTCACACCCTTACAGATCCGTCGCCTGATAGAATTGTCAAAGGGTTTGCGGTAAGCAGCACGGGGCCTTCTGCTGGCAGGTCGCTCCGCTCATGTCCTCCCCTTCCACCGCCCCGCGAACCACCCGCACCCCGCCAGCGCTGGCGGCCGTGGCCGCCCTCGGCTGCGCCTGGTCCTTTGTGACGGTCACCCTGGGGGCGTTCACGACCACGATCGGCGCCGGCATGGCCTTCCCCGACTGGCCGCTTTCCAACGGCTCGCTCAACCCGCACGGCTGGCTGACCAACGTGGCGATGTTCGCCGAGCATTCGCACCGGCTGAGCGTGGGCCTGCTCAGCACGGTCACTCTCGTGATCGCGATCTGGCTCTCCCGGACCGAGAGGCGCCGCTGGCTGCGGCAGCTCGGCTGGTTCGCCTTCGCCCTCGTGATCCTGCAGGCGGTCGTCGGCGGCCTGCGCGTCCTGCTCGAGCCCGACCAGGTGAAGCCGATCGACACCAGCGTCGGCGAACTATTCGCCATGCTTCACGCGTGCCTGGCGCAGGCATTCGTGTGCACGCTGATCGCGATCGCCACGGCCTGCTCACGCTCCTGGCGCGAAGACGCGATTCCCGTGGGCGCCGGCCTCCGCCGAACGGGGGTGGTGTGCTGCGGGCTCCTCTTCCTCCAGCTGGCGATCGCGGCGGTGATGCGGCACAGCAACGCGGGCCTGGCCATTCCCTCCTTCCCCTGGTCCGGTCCCGATCACGCGCTGCTGCCCCCGGTCTGGAGCTTCCGGGTCGCGATCCAGTTCGCGCATCGCGCGATGGCGCTCGTGCTGACGGTCGCGCTCGTCGCGTTCGCGGTGAGGATCTGGCGGGACCGCGGCGCTCCGCTCGGAATGCGCAGCGGCGCCTCCCTCCTGGTCAGCCTCCTCGCCTTCCAGATCCTGCTCGGCGCGATGATCATCCGGACCTACCGCGACCCGGGCATCACCACCGCCCATGTGGTCACCGGAGCGCTCACCCTGGCGACCGCCTTCTGGCTGACGTGGCGCGCCCATCGCGACCCGCTCGAGTCCCCCGCCTGAGCCACCCCATGGCGGAAAAGGCCAAATTCGCGGACTACCTCGAGCTGACGAAGCCGCGGCTCAGCCTGCTCTCCGTGTTGACCGCCCTGGTCGGGTACGCGGTCGAGCGGCCCTCCGCCGGCGCCATCGGGCTCGGCTGGATGGCGCTGGGGACCTGCCTCGCCGCCGGCGGGGTGGCCGCCCTCAACCAGTGGCTCGAGCATGAGACGGATGGCCGCATGAAGCGCACCTCCGACCGCCCCATCCCGGCGGGCCGCGTCGCCACCGGCTCCGCCTTCGTGCTGGGCTCGGGCATGTGCATCCTCGCCCTGATGCTGATCTTCGCCGAGGTGAACGGCATGGCGGCCCTGTTCGCCCTCCTGACCGTCGTGGCCTACCTCGGCTGGTACACCCCCGCCAAGCGCACCTCGCGCTGGAGCACCGAGATCGGCGCGGTCGCGGGCGCCCTGCCCCCCCTGATCGGCAACGCCGCCGCGACCGACTCCGTCACCCCGCTGGGCTGGATCCTCTTCGGTGTTCTCTTCTTCTGGCAGATCCCGCACTTCATGGCCGTCGCCTGGACCTACCGGCGCGACTACGCGGCCGTGCGGTTTCCCATGCTGCCGGTGCGCGACGAATCGGGCACCTGGGTGGCCCGCTGGGCCCTGGTGACCACGGTCCTCCTCGTGATCGTCAGCCTGCTGCCCATGGCCTTCAAGATGGACACCTGGTGGTATGGCGGCGCCGCGGTCGCCTTCGGCGGCTGGATGTTGTGGCAGGCGATCGTCTTTCTGCAGCCGAAGCGCCGCGATGGCGCCGCCCGCCAGCTTTTCCTCGCCTCCATCGCCTATCTGCCGCTGACCCTCGGCGCTTTGGTGGCCGATCGGATCATCCATTTCTGAACGCTTTCATCCCATGACGTCCCTGCCTTCCGCTGATGACCTGAAGCACACCGGCCTGCCCCCCTCGGCCCTGGCCGCGGCGCGCACGCCGGTCTCAGTGATCGCGGGCATCATCGCCGTCAGCGTGATCGCGAGTCTCTTTCTCTGCTGGCTGGTCTATTACCACGCGCCGACGGACGTGACCGGCACCCACCTGCTCTTCCTGCCGGCCCTGAACGCGGTCCTCAACGGGCTCTCGGCCATCGCCCTGGTCGTTGGATTCTGGCACATTCGCGCCCGCCGGATCGGACCCCATCGGACGGCGATGTTCACCGCGTTCTTCTTCTCCTCGATCTTTCTGGTCACCTACATCGCCAACCATGCGCTGCATGGCGACATGCGCTTCCAGGGCCAGGGGGCGATCCGGCCCTTCTACTTCGCGTTGCTCATCTCGCACATCGGCCTGTCGGTCCTGGCGCTGCCGATGATCCTGATCACGTTTTTCCTGTCGCTGAGCGGACGCTTCCCGGCTCACCGCCGGCTTGCCCGGTTCACCTTCCCGATCTGGCTCTATGTGTCAGTGACCGGAGTGATCGTGTACGCGATGCTGGCGGCCTACCGGTAATCCTATCTCACCAGGTGGTTCGCCACCCAAAGGGTGGCGTAGGCAATGCCGATGGCAGAACCGAAACTCATCAAAGTGCCAATCGTGATATATTCGGCTTCGCGGCGGTTATCGGGATCTTTCAGCTCCCCGAAACGAAAGATAGATTTCGCGGCAATGAGAAACCCAATGCCGCCCGGTTGCCCGACAATCACCAAAAGGAAGATCAGGGCGCGCTCCCATTGGCCGATAGTCCGTCCGCCGTTCGTCAATCCGCGCGATTGAAAATCCGGGGCGGATTTCACTTTGGCCTGCTTGATCTCCTCCAGGTAAGGCCGCACGGCGAAGCCGATCATGAATCCGGTGGCCCGGACGCAAATGATTGCCCCGGCGGTCAATATCAGTGCGCGCACCCAATCGGGCCCGAATGCTTCGGTCCAACGTGATGCGGTCATTTTAGGGCCTAGCCACACCGCCAGCGTGCTCAGCCAAATGAGGTGGGCCAGTTGATCCACCAAAAAGCCCTTGGTGGACCCATCCCGATTGTCGACCTGAGCTTTCACGCGGTCGATCGCGCCATGCACTGTTCCTATCGACGCCGCCGCGAGGACGGCCCAGCGGTCCCACCGGCCCGAAACCACCAAGGCAAGAAGCGCATGGAATCCCGCATGTCGTCCCAAGAGGGCGGGATCAGCTTTTCCTGTCGCCACGCGGCTGGTTTGCAGGACGAAGTCCCCTAGAAGATGTGCAGTGAACCAAGCGATCCAAAGCCCAAAAAGGCTGTAAGTCATCATTACAGCCTTTCTAGGATCTTGGGGGCGCGAGCCATTCGTTTTCCAATGTAACAAGGGCAGCCTCGATCGCAGGCCACTGCGCTCTCTCGAGATGCCGGGCAACGCTTTGCTGGGATATTCGCTTCGGTCGAAATCGGGCGCTGATCTCTATTTGCGACAATCCGCGCAGCCGCAATTGCACGGCCTGGGCTTGGCGTGAGGTCCAATTCCGGATGAGGGCATCCAACAGCGGCGCGGCCACCGCCGAAGCCAGGACACCTTGGCTCGTTCCCTCCCCGGTCAGGCTGAGCCGAAACGGCTCTCGCAAGCCATCCAAAGCCTTTCCGGATTCCCGATAGGCGGGTCCATCCCCTTCCGTGACACCGCCTTTGGGCACAAAATCGATCGCTCCGACGGCGACGGCGATGCGGGTGTCGAGCGGTGTGTCCGTGCTGCCCGCGATAATTCCCGCTCGGAAAAAAAGCGCCGCCCGGAGCGCCAGCGCAGGGTCTTTCACCAGGATCTGCCACGCGTCGCCTCGGAAAATGCTAATGTCGAGGGGGACCTCTTGGGGCCATGCTTGTCGCAGTTCGTCCGAAACGTGGCGCAGAAGCTCGGGCAGATTTCGGCGAGTTTCTACCTTCAGGCGCGAGGAGTGAACCACATCGCCCGTCAGGATCGCACCATGCGTCTGCGGGAACTTGATCTTAGATGTTTTCATGCCTACAGCCTAAATAGACTGTAATGTAAAAATACAGCCTGTCAAGGCTGTGGTGGTGCCTCAGGGCACCGCCGCTCACCCTCCGCTCGGCTTCGGGGTCAGCGCCGAGGAGACGGCGAAGACGAAATAGGTGGCCGGCAGAGAGCCCGGATTCTTGTAGCTTTGCATCGAGTTGGAGGCGATCAGCACCGCTGAACCCGGGCCGATGCGATGGGTGACGCCGTCGACGGTGGCGTCCACGGCGCCGTCCTGCACGACCATGAACTCGACCCAGGGATGACGATGGGCCGCGCTGGCGGGCGAGCCCGGATTGACCGTGCTGACATGGATCTTGAGGTCCGCGAAGGTCGCGGTGGGCGAATCGACCAGTTCCCGGCGGAAGCCGGTCGGCGAGGGTTTCGCCACCATTTTGCTCCAGTCGAGGACCGCCGAGTGAAACAACTCCGGAGGCGCCCACTCCGCCACCGGTTGGTTGCGAACCTTGGCCGTGGCCGCCGTGTAGAAGTTGATCGCGTAGTAGGTGGCCGGCTTGTCGCCGACGTTGGTCACGTTGTGCACGTCGTGGGCCGCAAAGAAAAGGATCGAGCCGGCTCCGATGCGCGCCTGGTGCCCGTTGATCGAGGATTCGAGGGTGCCCTCCCGCAGGAGGATCAGCTCTTCCTGGGGATGGTGATGGACCGGATGCGAAATCCGGCCGGGATTGAGCGTGGTGATGTGAAACTCGAAATTGGCCAGGGTTGGCGTGGGCGCGCTAATGCCGGTTCGGGAAAATCCGATGAGGGTGGTCTTGACGCGCAGCGCATCCCAGTCGAAGAACGTCGAACCGATCGGGGCCGGAAGGGGTCGCTGGGCCCGGAGGGAAAGGGCCGGAGCGAAGATCGCCAGGCCGAAGGCGAGGCCACCAAGGAGGGGGAGGGATTTCATGGGGTGATCGCAACCTACAGCTTTCCCCGGGCAGGCCGAGTCCGAATCCGCCGGTTTCCGATTGCGCCCCGGGGCGGCTCCCGGCACTCAAACGGTTCCCATGAGCGCCTCCTCCCCCGCCTCTCTCGGCTTCGCCATCTACGGCCTCGGCATGGTCGCGGATTTCCATGCCCAGGCCATTGCCCATCTCGAGGGCGGTCGCCTGGTGGCCGTCGCCACCCGCAACGCCGAGAAGGCCCGGGCCTTTGCGCAAAAACACCACGTCCCGTTCGCGACCGACAGCCTGAATGAGCTCCTCGCCCGGCCCGAGGTCGACGTGGTCTGCATCACGACCTCCAGCGGGGCCCACCTCGAACCCGCGCTGGCGGCGATTCGCGCCGGCAAGCATGTCGTGATCGAGAAGCCGATCGAAATCACAACCGAGCGCGTGGACCAGATCCTCGCCGCCGCCAGCAAGGCCGGGGTCCTGGTCATCCCCATTTTCCAGGGTCGGTTCGGCGAGGGGGCGCGGACGGTCAAGGCGGCGATCGCCGCCGGGCGCCTGGGCCGGCTGGTCCTGGCCAGCGCCTACGTGAAGTGGCACCGGGGTCCCCAGTACTACACCGGGACGCGCGGCACCCTCGGGATCGACGGCGGCGGCGTGATCATGGCCCAGGCCATCCACGGGCTCGATCTGCTCCAGTGGTTCGCGGGGATGCCTTCCGAGGTCTTCAGCTGGTCCACCCGTCGCGTTTACGCACACATTGAGGCCGAAGACACGGCGACCGCGGCGCTCAAGTTTCCCGACGGGGCCCTGGGCGCCATCGAAGCCAGCACGGCCCTCTGGCCCGGCTGGCAGCGCCGCCTTGAGATCTGCGGGGCCGAGGGCTCGATCGCGCTCGAGGACGACCGGATCACCCGCTGGGAATTCAAGGCGGCGCAGCCGGGCGACGACGCCATCCGCGCGCTGAAGGACCAGGCCGTCCTGGGCACCGGCGCCAGCGCGCCCAACACGATCGGCTTTGTCGGCCACCAGCGCCAGATGCAGGACCTGATCGACGCCCTGCGGGAAAAGCGGGCGCCGGCGCTCGACGGCGCCGAGGGCCGCAAGGCGGTGGCGCTGGTGCGCGCCATTTATGCTTCGGCTGGCAGCGGCCTTCCCGCTAGGATCACCTAGACGCTAGCCCCGCGTGTCCTCGCACACGGCACTCCTCCTCATCCTCGGGGTCTTCCCGGCCCTCATGGGCCTGCTCAGCGTGGTGACATCAGTGCGAGCCACTCTCCGTCGGCCCACTTTTTTCCGATCTGCTCCACCTTGATCATCCTATTTTTGTACGCGATTTCCGTCTGGGCATTGAAGCAGATGCTGATCGACGGGACTTCACACCCCCGCCATCAGCCGCAGCAACGCCGCCTCGCTGAACTCCGCGCGCGGCAGCGCCCCCGCCAGGCGGCCCGCCCGCATGACCAGGATCCGGCCGCACAGCCCGATCAGCTCCGGCAGTTCCGACGAGATCACGAGCAGCGCCTTTCCCTCCGAAGCCAGCTCATCCAGCAGCTGGTAGATTTCCGCCTTCGCCCCGACGTCGACCCCACGCGTGGGCTCGTCGACGATCAGGATGTCGCAGTCCCGCGCCAGCCATTTGGCCAAGGCCAGCTTCTGCTGGTTGCCGCCGCTGAGGCCGGCCGTGACCACCTCCAGGGAGGGCGCCTTGACCCGCAGCCGGCTGGCATAGCGGGACGCCAGGGCCCGCTCCATTCCCCGCCGGACCCACCCGCCCCGGGTCAGCCGCGGCAGCGCGGCCAAAGAGATGTTCTCCCGGCAGTTCAACGATAGGACCAGCCCCTGGCGCTTGCGGTCCTCGGGCACCAGACCGATGCCGGCCTCCAGGGCGGCCGCGATCGAGCGCGCGGGCAGCGGGCGGCCGTCCACCAGCACCCGCCCCTCCGCGGCGGGATCGAGGCCGAAGATCGCCTGGGCCACCTCGCTGCGGCCCGCGCCCACCAGTCCGGCGAGGCCCACGATTTCGCCCGAACGCACGCTCAGCGCGATGTCCTGAAAGCGCCCCGGCGACGCCAGCCCCTCGATCCGCAGCCGCTCGGCTCCGGGGGGGCGCTCCAAATGGCGGGGTCGGTGCACCCCAAGCTCGCGCCCGATCATCTGCGCGATGACGCGCTGGGGATCGGTCGCACGGATTGGGCCCGTGGAAACGTGGCGCCCATCCCGCAGCACCGTGATCGCATCGCAAAGGGCAAAGAGCTCCTCCATCCGGTGCGAAACATAAATGAGGGTGATGCCGCGGACCTTCAGTTCGCGGATCAATCGGAAGAGCTCCTGGGTCTCGCCCGCGGAGAGCGAGCTGGTCGGCTCGTCCATGACGATGACCCGGGCCCCCGTGCCCACGGCGGCGGCGATCTGCGCCAGCTGCTCGCGGCCGGTGGAGAGGGTCTCCATGGGCGCATCGACGTCCAGGTCCGCGCCGACGGCGGCCAGCAGGGCGCGCGCGCGCGCGCGCATGGCGGTTCGATCCACCCACCCGGCCCGCCGCGGCAGTTCGCCCAGGCAGAGGTTCTCGGCCACCGTGAGGTTGGGGCAGAAGGCCAGTTCCTGGTGCACCATGGCGATGCCCAGTTCGCGGGCGGCCACAGGGGTCGCGGGCGCCACCGGCTGGCCGTCAAGGTGCAGCGTACCCTCGTCCGCCCGATGCACCCCGGCCAGGATCTTGCCCAGGGTGCTCTTCCCGGCGCCATTCTCGCCGATCAGCGCGTGGCAGGACCCCCGGCTGATGGAAAAGCTCACGTCGTTCAAGGCCACGACGCCCGGAAAGCGCTTGGTGATGCCTTTGAACTCAATCACAGGCGGGCGGGATTCAGCCGAATTTCCACGGGCTGCTCACTTCGGCAGCCACGTGTCCCAGTTCTTGGCGTAGGCCTCCACGTTGTCCCGCGAGACAGCGACCAGCACGCTGACGTCCTTCACCGCGGGCGGATCCTTCTTGTAGACAATCTTGTCCACCAGGTGCTCCACGGAAACGTAGCCCCACTGGTAGCATTGCTGCGCGAGGAGCACCGGCACCTGTCCGCTGCGGACATAGGCGAGGCACGCGGGCAGAGCGTCCACCGAGACGCACTTGACCGTGCCCGGCTCCCATTTGAGCGCGTGGTCGGTGAAGAGGGCCCAGCCGCCGATCATGCCCCAGCCGGTGATGTCGGGATTGGCCTCCATGACCTGCTCCACCTTGGCCGCCGCGTCCTGCGGCGTCTCCTTGTGGTAGTAGACGTCGCGGATCGTGATCCCGGGATATTTCCGGGCCGCGTCCCGCAGGCCCTTGACCCGCAGCTGCAGGTTAGGGGCGTTCTGGTTGCCCGCGAGGACCGCGATCACGCCCTTCCCGTCCATCAGCTTGGCCAGCTCGTCCATCACCTGCGCGCCGCAGAGCGCGTCGTCCACGCCGTAGGTGACGAAGCGCTTGCTGGCCGGGGCGTCGGAATCGAAGGTCGCCACCGGGACCCCATTGTCGACCGCCGCGTTGATCGCGTCGGTCAGCTTGTTGGCATCCGAGCAGCTGACCGCGATGCCGGCGGCGCCGGACAGGACCAGCTGCTCGATCGCCTCGGCCTGCTTCTGGGCGTCCTCCTCGTTGGGCGTCCGCCAGTCGATCCTGATCGCGAGGTTGTCCCGGGCGCCGAGGTCGCGGGCGGCCGCTTCGGCGCCGGCCCGTGCCGCCTGGAAGACGGGGTTGCCCTGCGATTTGGCGACCAGGCCAATGGTGAAGGCGCGCGGGGAGTCGGCCGCGCGCAGAGTGAGCGCCAGGGCCAGCAGGGGGAGGAAGCCGATTTTTTTCATGGGGTTTTTTGGGAAAGGCGGCGGCGGCCAAGCCAGGTGTTGAAATTGTCGAGGGCCACGGCGGCGATGACCACGGTCCCGATGATGATCTGGCTATAGTTCTGATCGATGCTCAGCAGGACGATGCCGCTTGCGATCATCTGGATAATCAGGGCCCCCAGCACGACGCCGACCGCCGAGCCGCGGCCGCCCGCCAGGCTGGCCCCTCCCACGACGGCGGCGGCGATGACGTTCAGCTCGTAGCCCTGCCCGTCGCCGGAGGTGGCGGCGCCATAGTACCCGAGCGAGAGGAGGGCCGCGACGCCCGCGCTGAGGCCCGAGAGGAGGTAGACGCCCAGCTTGACCCGTCCGATCCGGATGCCGCTGAACCGCGCCGCCAGCTCGTTGCCACCGATCGCATAGACGCGCCGGCCGGTCGCCAGCCGCGAGAGGAAGATCCAGCCCGCCGCCATGACCAGCAGCATCACGGCCAGAGGCATCAGGCTAAGGCCGTCGCCCACCTCGTAGCGCACCAGCTGCCGGAATCCGACGGGAAATCCGCCGACCGACTGGCCGGTCGTGATGACAAAGGCGAGGCCGCGGATGATGGCCATGGCCCCCAGGGTGATGATGAAGGGATGCACCCGCAGGGCCACAATCAGGCTGCCATTGAAGAGTCCGCACAGGAGGGCGGTGCCGATCCCCGCCCCCGCGCCCAGGAGCAGCCCCACCCCGGCCGGCGCGCCCGCCCCCGGGCCGTTCGGGCCGTAATGGCGAAGGACCAGCGCCCCAACGACCGAAGCGAGGGCGTAGATGGCGCCGACCGACAGGTCGATGCCGCCCGAGATGATGACGATCCCCGCCCCCACCGCCATGATCGCGACAAAACTCGTGTCCTTCGCCAGCTGGGCGAGGTTCTGGCCGTTCAGGAACTTGTTGCGGGTCGCGAAAGCGGGGGTCCGGCCGCCGGCCGCGTCGGTCACGAAGACCCGGTGCCGGGCTCCGTCGGGGCCGCGGGTGAACTCGGGCACCCGGACGCGGCCGCTGAAGGCCGTGAGCAAGGCCCCCAGGGCGAGGACGATGAGCACGAGCCCGCTCTCCTGAAATCCAAAGACCTGGCGAAAACGGGGCACCATCGGGGTGGGACCACGCTGGCGGCGACCCCGGCGGAACTCAAGGCTCCCAGAAGTCTAACCGTTGAATGCCCTACCGCGCGCCCGGCCGGTCCGTCCTGGCCCAAGCGAAGAAGTTATACCCCAGGGCCCCGACCAGCACCGCGGAGCTCAGGAAGCTGAGCAGCGTGCCCGCCAGCACCTGGTCCTCAATTGGGGAGAGGGCGTCCACCAGGCGCGGTGCGTGCTCATAGGTGGGGTAGAGGGCGTGCTCGGCCATGAGCACGTAGGTAAAGACGCCGGTCAGCGTCACCTGGACGGCCATGAGATACAGCATGCGGCCGCCGTGGCCCAGGCGCGGAAACCGCCGGGAGGAACTCAGCAGGGGCCACCAGAAGAGCAGCCCGACCCCCAGAAACAGGGCGGTGCGGCCCTCATGCCAGGCATCGTTGCGGAGGGCCCCCTCGAACAGCCGGGGGACGTACCAGCCGCTGACCATCAGGACAAAGATCGCGCCGCAGAGGAGTGGACGCAGGAGAATCCGCATCAGCCCCCCCGGGGGCGCGCCCACGAGCGGGTCGAGCATCCAGGCGGGCACCCCGGAGAGCAGGAGGGCGGCGGCCGGATAGAGGAGCACCATGTCCTGCACCGTATGCACGCTGCAGAGAAAATACCGCGCCACCACCTCAAGCGGCGAACCAACGGCCAGATAGAGCAGGAACAGGCCGCCGTAGAACCGCAGGGCCGGCCCCCGCGGAAAAAGCTCCCCGGGCGCGAAACGCCCGCGCAGCGGGCCCGCCGCCAGCCCGTAGAGCCAGCCCAGCACGATCAGGCCGCCCAGGAGGACCGGCTGGTTGCGCCAGGATCCCCAGTCGATCATGCGGCCGGCTTAAGCCGCCGCCACGAAGCGCACGGTCTCGACGAGGGCGGTCGTGATGGGCTTGCTGGCCTCGGAGCCGAAGAGCTTCAGCAGCGCCCACATGGTCCCGCCCGCCAGCACCAGCCCGATGAAGAAGAGGATCGTGCAGAATGGGCGATCCCAGCGCAGGTGCATGAAGAAGAAGATGACGAACATGAACTTCACGATCGAGAAGACCACCAGGACCGTGAAGAGGATCGGCACCGCAAAGGGCAGGTAGACCGTGATGATCTCGATGCCGGTGATGACCGCGAGGAGCATCGCGATCTGCACGTAGATCTGAAACTTGCTCTCCTCGAGTTCGTGGGAACCGGCGGGAGCGGCGTGGGCGGTGGAGCTCATGGCGGCGCGTTAAAGGTACTCGAGGAGGTAGACGACGGTGAAGATCACGATCCAGACGATGTCGACGAAGTGCCAGTACAGGCCCATCATCTCGACGTCGATCGCGTTGGACTCGTCGAAGCCCACCAGCCCGCGCGGCCGGGCGAACCAGCGCAGGAGCCCCAGGCTGACCACGAGGCCGATGATGGCCGGGAAGTACCCCGTGGCCACGTGGCCGAGCGTCCCGAGGTTCGTGCCGGTCGCCTCCATCCCGCGGACGACCGCGAGGACGACCCGCATCCCAAGGAGGATGGTGGCGAGGAAGGCCAGGACGTGGAGGACGTTGCGGAAGAACCAGTGACGGTCGCGCGAGACATCCTTCGGCTGGAAGGTGCGGACGTACATCAGGATCAGCCAGAGCACGCCGACCGCCACGTGGCAGCCGTGCGTCCCGGTCAGGGTGAAGAAGGTCGTGCCGAGGATGCTGTTCGTGATCGTGAGGTGCTTCTCAAAGACGAAGTTGTTGAACTCGTACACCTGGCAGCCGAGGAAGATGCAGCCGAAGAAGATGGTCGTCAGCAGCGAGGCCCGCAGGCTCTTCAGGTTGTTCTTCTGGATCGCGTTCACCGCCAGCGCCATCATCAGCGACGACATCAGCAGGATGAAGGTGGAGAAGGAGGTCAGCTCGATGCTGAACACCGACCGGGCCGAGGGCACGCCCGGCGGCGGGTGCAGCCGGTAGATCAGGTGGGTCGAGATCAGGCAGCCGAAGAACATGCAGTCCGACGCCAGAAACGCCCACATGAGCAGTTTCTTGTTCGGAATGCCGGTCGAGGTGCTGGGATCGAAATGGTGGTCGATCGCGCCGGTGGTGGAGCTGCTCACGAGTGGCCCTCCTCGTGTTCGATGTGAAGGTGGTAACCCTCGTTGCCCTCCAGCGACCAGAGATAGACCGAAACGACCATGATAAGCGCGCCCACGAGCGTCGTGGCCAGCTTGGTCCCGACGATCACGTGCGGGTCGGGGTTGGCGTCGACGATGGCGATGCCGATCGCGCCGATCAGGATGCCGCAGGAGGCGAAGAACGGGTAGATCGACTGGTGGGGCATGTGGATCCCGCCGTGCGCGGCCTCGGCCGCGGCGTGGGCGGCGTCGGTCTTGGCGACCTCGGCCTGGTGATGCTTCGCGTACCACCACTGGTCGCGCGCCTCCACCTGCGGGATGACCGCGTAGTTATATTCCGGCGGCGGGTTCGGCAGGCTCCACTCGAGCGTGCGCGCGTCCCACGGATCGCGGCCGACGCGCTCCCCCTTGAAGTAGGTGTAGAGCATCACGCCGAAGTAGATCGCGACGCCCACGCCGAGAATGAAGGCGCCGATGGTCGCGACCAGGTTGCCCTGGTTCCAGCCCATGTTGCCGTCGTAGGTGAACGTGCGGCGGGGCATGCCGTTCAGGCCGATGAAGTGCATCGGGAAAAACGTGACGTTGAAGCCGGTGAAGATGACCCAGAAGGACAGCTTGCCCCAGAACTCGTTGATCTTCCGGCCGAACATCAGGGGAAACCAGTAGTGGATGCCGGCCAGGAGGGCGAAGAGGGAGCCGCCGATCAGCACGTAGTGGAAGTGGGCCACGACGAAGTAGCTATTGTGCTGCTGCGAGTCGGCCGGGGCGGCCGAGTGCATGATGCCGGAGAAGCCGCCGAGCATGAAGAGCCAGATGAACCCGAGGGCGAACATCATCGGGGTCCGCATCTGCAGGCGTCCGTTCCACATCGTGCCGATCCAGTTGAAGATCTTGACGCCGGTCGGGACCGCGATCGCCATGGTGGTGAAGGCGAAGGCCGTCGTGCCCATCGTGCCCATGCCGGTCGTGAACATGTGGTGGCTCCAGACGCCGAACCCGAGGAAGCCGATCGACGCGCCCGAGAAGACGACGATCGGGTAGCCAAAGAGGGGCTTGCGGGAGAAGGTGGGCAGGATCTCCGAGATGATGCCCATGCCCGGGAGGATCAGGATGTACACCTCGGGATGGCCGAAGACCCAGAAGAGGTGGGTCCAGAGGATCGGCATGCCGCCGTTGGAGACCTCGAAGAAGTTCGTGCCGAACAGGCGGTCCATCATCAGCTCCACCAGGGCGATGGTGATCGCGGGGAAGGCCAGGACGATCAGGAAGGCCGTGACCAGCGTCATCCAGGTGAAGACCGGCAGCCGCATCATGGTCATGCCCGGGGCCCGCAGGTTGATGATCGTGATGATGAAGTTGAGCGAGGCGGCGATCGAGGCGACGCCGAGGAGTTGGATGCCCATCACCCACATGTCGAGCGCGTGGCCGGGCGTGTAGGTCCGGGTGCTGAGCGGGGTGTAGCTGAACCAGCCCGCGTCCGGGGCGCCGCTCTTCAGGAACCAGCCGAGGTTGATGACGATCGCGCCGGCCACGAAGGTCCAGAACGAGAAGGCGTTGAGCCGGGGGAAGGCCACGTCGCGCGCGCCGATCTGCAGCGGCATGATGTAGTTGAAGAACGCGGCCGAGAGCGGCATGACGGCGAGGAAGATCATCGTCGTCGCGTGCATCGTGAACATCTCGTTGTACTGCGTCGCCGTCAGCACGTGGTTGTTCGGGACCGCCAGCTGGAGGCGGATCAGGAGGGCCTCCACGCCGCCGACCAGGAAGAAGAACAGGGCGGCGATCCCGTAGAGGAAGCCGATCCGCTTGTGGTCGACCGTGGTCAGCCAGCTGATCAGGCCCGTCTTGGCCTCCGGACGCCAGAGAACGAGCGACTTGGGCGCGGCGTGATCCTCCCGGCCCAGAAAATCGGATTTAGCAACTGTGTCGGCCATGGGTTTAAATAGGGATTACTTCAGGCTGCGAAGGAACGCGACCAGGGCGACTTCGTCGTCCGAGGTGAGCGAGATGTGGTTAACCAGATAGCCCTCGACCCACATCTTGTTGCCCGGCTTGACCAGGCTCGGGTTGTGGATCCAGCGCTGGAGCTGCTCGGCGTTGTTCTCGAGGAGCCCGCCGGCGATGGTGGTGCGGGCGCCCACGTGCGTCAGGTCCGGTCCGCGGACGCCGACGGCGGAGGCCACGCCGCGGATGGTGTGGCAGACGATGCAGGTCTTGGCCGCGAAGAGCGCCTTGCCCTGGGCGATCAGCGCCGCGTCCTCATCCTTCTCGGGAAACTGCTTGGCGCGCCAGGCATCGAGCGGGGCCACGTCCAGCTGATCGCCGGCCGTGAAGCCCATTTCGTTCTGCTGGAAGGTGCGCAGGGAGGCGAACTGGGCCTTGGGGGCCGCGCTGTCCGCGATGGCCACCTGCCGGGCCGGCTGCTTCTGGTTGGCCAGCCAGTCGGCGAAATCCTTGGCGTCGAGGGCGATCACGCGGAACCGCATGACGGCATGGGACTCGCCGCAGAACTCGGCGCACTGGCCCCAGTAATAACCGGGATGGTCGGCCTCCAGCCAGAGGAGATTCGCGCGGGCGGGGATCATGTCGACCTTGCCGGCCAGTTTCGGGACCCAAAAGCTGTGCATCACGTCCACGCTGCGCAGGTCGATGTGGACCGGGCGGCCCGCGGGGATCACCAGCTCGTTGCCGGTCGTGACCACGCCGGCGCCGGGGATCTGCTCGTTCGGATATTCGAACTTGAACCACCATTGGTAGCCGGTCGCCGTGACCGTGTAGGCATTGGCCTTCTCGGCCGCCGGGACATCATAGGTATAGCTGATTCCCTTGAAGGTGGGGAAGGCGATGATCGCCAGGGCGAAGACGGAGGCGGCGATCAGGCCGATTTCGATGAAGGGATTGCCGTGGCCCTGCGGCGGCGGCTCGACGTGCTCATCCGCCTCCGTGCGGGCTTTGAACTTGAAGGTCGCGTAGGCCAGGATGCTGCCAACGATGATGAAGATGACCAGCGTGACCCAGCAGGTCACCAGAAACAGGCTCAGCTGGGTCCGCGCCACCGGTCCCTCGACCGCCATCGCGGACTGGCGGCCATCCAGGCGCATCCATTGGCAGCCGGAGAGCAGCAGGAGGCCGGACAGCGCCAGGGCGCAACGGCCCCAAGGGGCGGAAGTTAGGAAAAAAGTGGGACGACGCATGGAGACACTGGAGGGACGTTATGAGCAGCTGCGGCATTCGCCAAGCTCCCATGAGAATTCGCGAACGACAGGGCTCTTTTCAAGCCCTATTACAGCATTTCTCCCACCTCGGCGGCCCAAGTGCAATGTCGGCGGATGACGGCCACCGACTATTAACCTGCCTGCGCTCTCCATTAGCGGAGGATTCATGGGATCCAAGAGGTTGCATCCTCCCCCCGCCCCGGCCACGGTCCGCGGCGTGAAAAAGTCCCTCCTGGCCCTCTCTCTTCTCCTCGGCGCCGGCTTCCTGGCCGGCTGCGGTCCCCAGCAGGCCGCCGCACCGGCCGCGCCGGAAGCCCCGTCCGGTCCGCGGGTCATCGCCCTTTCGGCCGCCGACAACATGAAGTTCAGCGAGGAGGCGATCACGGCCAAGCCGGGCGAGGCGCTCAAGGTCACCCTGACCAACCTGGGCTCGCTGCCCAAGGAATCGATGGCGCACAACTGGGTGCTCCTGAAGGCCGGCGCCGACGCCGGCGCGTTCTCGGCCGCCGCCATATCCGCCAAGGACTCCGGCTATATGCCCCCCGCCTTGCAGGGCCAGGTGGTGGCGCACATCCCGATGCAGGGGCCGCACCAGACCGGCGAGGTCGAGTTCACCGCGCCCACCGCCCCCGGCGACTACCCCTATCTCTGCACCTTTCCGGCCCATTACCAGGTCGGCATGCACGGCGTCCTGACCGTGAAATAAAAAGGTTGGAGGTGGGTACCGGTAGGCTCCAGCCTCCGCCGATGCCCACCACCGTCTTCACGATCGCCAACCAAAAGGGAGGCGTCGGCAAGACCACCACGGCAGTCAACCTCGCTTCCGCGCTGGCGGAAATGGGCGTCCCCACCCTTCTGATCGATCTGGATCCCCAGGCCAATGCGACGAGCGCCCTGGGGGTCGAAAAGCAGGAGGGCCGCAGCCTGTACGGCGCCCTTCGGGGAGAGGGCACCGCCCTGGCCATGGTCACCCCGACTGGCCAGGACGGGCTCGCCCTGATCCCGAGCGAGGAGGACCTGGCGGCGGCGGAGATCGAGCTGGCCCAGATGGACAACTACCTCCTCAAGCTCCGGGCAGTGCTCGCCCCGGTCCGCGCGACCGAGGCCTACCGGGCCATCATCATCGACTGCCCGCCGGCCCTGGGGATGCTGTCCATGAACAGCCTGGCCGCGGCCGACTACCTCCTGATCACGCTGCAGTGTGAATACATGGCGCTCGAGGGTCTGGGCCAGATCCTGCGCAACGTCGACCGGCTGAAGTCGGCGGGCGTGAACGCGGCGCTCG
Source organism: uncultured Opitutaceae bacterium (assembly GCA_903916755.1). GTDB lineage: Bacteria > Verrucomicrobiota > Verrucomicrobiia > Opitutales > Opitutaceae > Palsa-1447. Next base: position 92,123 of record CAIWXW010000109.1, read on the forward strand.
AGCTCGGCGGGGTCGTCATGACCATGTTCGATGCGCGCACCAACCTCTCGCGCCAGGTGGTCGACGAGGTGAAGCAGCACCTGCCGGAGAAGATCTTCGAGACGGTGATCCCGCGCACGGTCCGCCTGAGCGAGGCGCCGAGCTTCGGGAAGACCATCTTCGCCTATGACCCGAACGGCACCGGCGCCGTGGCCTACCGCAACCTCGCCCGCGAAATCGCCCGGCGTTTCGGCCTCAAGTCCGCCTGAGGGCGGGTGCGTCATGCTGGCCGGGGTCAACAAATACCGCCACGCCTTCCTGGTGGGGCTGCAGAGCAGCCTCGTCTACCGCTGGAACTTCGCGGTCCGGGGCTTCTTCTCCCTCTTCCAGCTGGTCCTGGTCTTCATCCTCTGGGGCGCGGCCTACGCGGGATCGGCCCGGATCGGCGGCTTCGATTTCAGCCAGACCGTCACCTATTTCACCACGATCCTGGTCCTCAACTTCTTCGTCGGGGCCTTCAATGAGGACTACCAGATCAGCGAGGAGATCCGCAACGGCCTGATCAACCAGTTCCTGCTCAAGCCCATCAACTACTTCCTCTACCGGCTGAGCATCTTCTCCTCGGCCCGGGTGGTCTCCGGCGCCCTGGTCCTGCTGCCGCTGGCGCTGGTCCTGCCGCTGCTGCACCACCACCTCGTCTGGCCGCACGAGGCGTGGCGCTTCGTCCTGGCCGTGCCCGCCCTCCTGCTGTCGGCCCTCGTCCAGTTCACGATCGCCTACTGCTTCGGCCTGCTGACCTTCTGGTTCCTGGAAATCCAGGGCTTCGTCATCCTGTCGATGGCGGTGGAGTCGGTCCTGGGCGGGCAGATCTTCCCCCTCGACCTGATGCCGGCGGGACTCTTCCACGTCGCGCAATACCTCCCGTTCTACTACCAGATGTATTTTCCCGCCGCGATCCTCACTGGCCGCATCGGCCTTGTCGCCACCGAGCGCGGGCTCGGCCTCGAGCTCGCCTGGGCCGCGATCCTCCTCGGCCTCGCGCAGCTCCTCTGGACCCGCGGCCTGCGCCGTCACACCGCCGTCGGCGGCTGATCCCATGGCCCTCGCCGCCTACCTTCGCGTCTGGCTCGCCTCCGCCCGGTACTCCGTGGTGCGGACCCTCATGTTCCGGGGCGACTTCTTCATCTGGTCGATGGTGGAGCTCTTCTGGATGGCCGTGAACCTCCTTCTGATCACGGTGATCTACCAGCACACCGACTCGATCGCGGGCTGGAGCGAGTACGAGATGCTGCTCCTGGTCGGCACGGCGATGCTGATCCAGCGGCTCCTGATGGGCTTCTTCTGGAGCAGCCTTTTTGAAATGGGGCGCAACGTCCGGACCGGCGCCTTCGACTTCTTCCTCGCGCAGCCCGGGCATCCCCTGTTCATGGCCTCGACCCGCAAGCTCGACCTCGACGGGCTGCTCAATTCCTTCATCGCGGGCGGAGTCGTGATCTACGCGGCGCACCGGCTGGGCCTCCATCCCTCTGTCTTCGACATCGCGCTCTACGCCGGCCTGGTCGTCGCCGGGCTGGCGGTGCACTACAGCATCCTCGTCCTCACCATGTCGCTCTCCTTCTGGCTCAAGAGCGCCCAGAACATCGAGGGCAGCTATTTCACCATCGCCGAGTTCTCGCGGCTGCCCCGCGAGGCCTTCCGCGGCATTGCCAGCGTCGCCTTCGTCTGGGTGCTCCCGGCGGTGGTGGTGGGCAACGCGCCCGCGCGCACGCTGCTCCACGGCTTTCAGCCCTGGTGGGCGCTCTGGCTGGTGGGGGCCGCGGCCGGCTGGGTCTCGCTCGCCGTCTTCGTCTTCAACCGCGGCCTGCGCCAGTATTCCAGCGCGTCGTCCTGAGCGTCCCGCCGCCGTGTCCTCCCTCCCGCCGGATCGCCTGGGCTACGTCTTCCAAAATCCCGGCCTGCGCGCGCGGGCCCTGACCCACCTCTCCTTCCTCCCGGAGCATCCGGCCGAGACGGAAGCCAACCAGCGCCTGGAGTTCCTGGGCGACGCCGTCCTGCAGCTGATCCTGACCGAGGCCCTCTACCGCCTCTATCCCGGGGAGCGCGAGGGAGTACTGAGCAAAAGGCGCGCGGCCCTGGCCAACGGCGCCTTCCTCGCCGGACTCGCCCGCGAGCTCGGCGTCCCGGCGGAGCTCCGGCTCGGCGCGAGCGAGGCGGCGGCCGGCGGCCGCGACAAGCCCGCCGCGCTTGAGGACGCCTTCGAGGCGCTGGTCGGCGCCGTCTATCTGGATAGCGACCTCGCGACGGCCCGCCGCGTCGTCCTCGGCTGGTATGGCGACCTCGCCGCCCGGCTCGGCGCCGTCGAGGCCGGCGAGAATCCGAAGGGGCGGCTGCAGGAGCGGATCCAGCCGGAGCACGGCAACGAGGCCCTGGCCTACGACGTCGCCGCGATCGACGGCGCCGACCACGCGCGAATCTACGAGGTCGCGGTCCGGCTGCACGGGCGGGAACTGGGCCGCGGCCGCGGTCCCTCCAAGAAGCTCGCCGAGGAAGCCGCCGCGCGCGCGGCCCTGGCGGCGCTGGAAAATCAGCCGTCTCCGGAGTAGGTTCGGCGGACATGTCGTCCCCCGCCCGCCTCAAGTTGACCGGCGTCACCGTGCCCGCCCGCGGCGCGGTGATCGCGGAGCTCGCCCAGGCCGCGCCGGCCGCGGTCTGGTTGATTGTGACCGAGGAGGCCCGCGAGGCCGAGCGGCTGGCGGAGGATCTCGCCTTCTTCCAGGCCGCGGCGGGCGGGCCGGCCGCCGCGGCGCTGGTGTTCGCCGAGTCGATGCCGGACAGCCGCGACATGCGGGAGGCGTTCGCCGCCTCCAACGACCGCCTGGCCGTCCTCTCGCGGCTGCGCGCCCTGCCGGCCGCGCCCGCCGCTCCGCCCCTTTTCATCCTCACGACGCCGGCGGCGCTCCAGCAGCCGGTGCCCGCGCTGGAGGCCTTCGCCGCCCGGGAAGTCACCCTGAACCGCGGGCAGAAGCAGTCGTTCACCGGGCTCCTCGAACAGCTGAGGGAGCTCGACTACGATGCGGAGGCGGTGTGCGAGGCGCCCGGCCACTACGCGGTGCGCGGCGGCATCATTGACGTGTACCCGGTCACGGCCACGCAGCCCTACCGGCTCGACTTTTTCGGGGACGAGCTGGAGCAGATCCGCGGCTTCGACCCGGTGACGCAGCGCTCGGGCGGTGAGTTCGCGAGCATCACGCTCTCCGCCTCGCCCCGCATCTCGTTCGATCCCGCGAAGACCGGCTTGGCCGACTACCTGCCGGCCGCCACCCGGCTGGTCCTGATTGAGCCCGCCAGCCTCGAGCAGGCCTTCGGCTCGCTGGCGCCCGAGGGCGCGCATGGCCTGCAGCCCCTGCTGGACCGCGCCGCGGCCGTGATCGGGATCGGCGACCTCGACGAGGCCAGCCCGCTCTGGGGCGAAGCCGGCGGCACGGAGGCGACCTGGGACACCGAGAGCCTCGCCCACCATCGCCGCTACGCCGCCGAATCCCTGCTCGCGCAGGAGCGCCTGCAGGCCGAGGAGGAGGGCCGCCACGATTTTCTGCGGCAGGTCGCGCGCTGGCAGCAGGAGGGCTATGCCGTCGTCTTTGTCGCCGCCAAGGAGGGGGAGGAGCAGCGGCTGCGGGAGTTGCTCGCGGAGGAGCCGGGCCTCAAGGGGCTGAAGCCGCGCTTCCTGCGCGGCGGGCTGAACGAGGGCTTCCGGATGACCTTCCGCGCGGGGCCGGCCGTCGCGGGCCTTCCGGCCCGGGCCTTTGCCCTCGCCCCGGGCGCCCGCGGCCTGGTGCTGGTCACCGAGACCGAAATCTTCGGCCGGCAGCGGCCCCGGCGCACCTCGCCGCGGGCCCGCACCGTCGCGCAGCGGGCCCAGGTCGACCAGCTGTTGGATTTTTCGGAGCTGGTGGAGGGGGACTTCGTCGTCCACCTCCAGCACGGCATCGCGCTCTACCGCGGGCTGACCCGGCTGGACACGGCGCAGGGGGTGCGCGAGGTGATCTCGCTCGAGTTTGACGAGGGGGTCACGCTGCACGTCCCGCTGACGGAGTCGCACCTGATCAGCCGCTACGTGGGCCTGGCCAAGACCCGGCCGCAGCTGGGCAAGATCGGCAGCGGCCGCTGGGAGAAGGCGCGGCGCTCGGCCGAGCGCGCCACGCTTGACCTCGCGGCGGAGCTGCTGGCCGTGCAGGCCAGGCGCGAGGCGCAGCCGGGCCATGCCTTTCCGCCCGACACGCCCTGGCAAAAGGAATTCGAGGCCTCCTTTCCCTTCACCGAGACCCCGGACCAGGCGCGCGCCATCGTCGACACCAAGGAGGACATGGAGCGCACCCGGCCGATGGACCGGCTCCTCTGCGGCGACGTGGGGTTCGGGAAGACCGAGGTCGCGATCCGCGCCGCCTTCAAGGCGGTGCAGGGCGGCCGGCAGGTGGCGGTGCTCGTGCCGACCACGGTCCTCGCCCAGCAGCACCTCAACACCTTCCGCGAGCGGATGGCCGGCTATCCGATCGCCGTTGAGATGCTGAGCCGCTTCCGCACGCCCGCGGAGCAGAAAACGATTCTGGCCGGCGCGGCGGCGGGCGGGGTGGACATCCTGATCGGCACCCACCGGCTGCTCCAGCCGGACGTGCACTTCCGCCAGCTGGGCCTGGTGATCGTCGACGAGGAGCAACGGTTCGGCGTTAAGCACAAGGAGGCGCTGAAGCGGACGCGGGAAACGGTGGACGTGCTGTCGATGAGCGCCACGCCCATCCCGCGGACCCTGTACCTGGCGATGACGGGCGCGCGCGACCTGAGCGCCATCGACACGGCGCCGGCCAACCGCCATCCGATCCAGACCATCGTCAAGACCTACGACGACAAGCTCGTGGCCGACGCGATCCGCCACGAGCTGCGCCGCGGTGGCCAGATCTTTTATCTCCACAACCGCGTCGCCTCGATCAACGCGGTCGCCGACCGGCTCCGGGCCCTGGTGCCCCAGCTCCGGGTCGGAGTCGGCCACGGGCAGATGAGCGCGGACGCCCTGGAGCGGGTCATGACGGAGTTTGTGGCGGGAATGTATGACCTGCTGGTGTGCACGACCATCATCGAGAGCGGGCTGGATATCCCCAACTGCAACACCCTGATCATAGAGGGAGCGGACCGATTCGGCCTTTCCCAGCTCTACCAGCTGCGGGGCCGGGTCGGGCGGTTCAAGCACCAGGCCTATGCCTACCTCCTCCTCCATCGTCACACCCATGTGATGGACGTCGCCCGCCGGCGGCTCGCCGCCCTCCGCCAGCATACGCAACCGGGGGCCGGGTTCCGCATTGCTATGCGGGACTTGGAGTTGCGCGGGGCCGGCAACCTCCTCGGCGCTGAGCAGAGCGGCCATATCGTCGGGGTCGGCTTCGAGCTCTATTGCCAGCTCCTGCGCCAGTCCGTCGCCCGGCTGAAGGGGGACAAGACCGCCGCCCTGGTCCGCGCCAGCGTTAAGCTGGATTTCGTCATCGTCGGGGAAGGCAGCCCGGAGGGGTCCGGGCCGGTTCGCGGCCGGCATGAGGACAGCTACACCGCCATCAAGGACGCCGAGGACGCCCAGGCGAAGCCCATCGCCCCCATCCCCGCCCGACTGGCCGCCACCTATATCGGCGAGACCCGCCTGCGGATCGATTTCTACCGCCGGCTCGCGCTGGCCGGGACCCTGCCAGCGTTGAAGCAGATCGACTCCGACCTCCGCGACCGCTTCGGTCGCTATGGCGACGACGTCAAGGCGCTCCTTCTCGTCACGGAAATCCGCATTCGGGCGGAACAAAAAGGGGTGATCTCCGTCGAAACCGAGCTGAACCGCCTGAAGTGTCTGCGCAATAGCGGCCGTCGGGACGACTGGGTCATGATCGGCACCCGGTTTCCAAGATTGACCGCCTCGCAGGCCCTTCTACGGTTGAGGGAAATCATCCGTTTTCTGAACAATTTGCCCACCTCATGACGGTCCGTCGCCCCCTGCTCGCCCTCCTCCCCTTTTTCGCCTCGGGAGTGGCGGCGTTTGCCCAGTACTCGGCTCCGACCCAGGGCCAGGCTTCGCTGACCCAAGCCACCCCGGGCGCCTCGGCCACCGGCAACCTGACCGACGACGGCCTGAGCCTCCGCTTTGCCGACGGCATCGTGGCCATCGCCGAGGACAAGGTCTTCACCGTCGATGACGTCCGCCGGGAAATTTCGCCCTTCATCCAGCAAATGCAGCGCGAGGCCCACACGCAGGAGGAGTTCAACCAGAAGCTTGAGTCGCTGGAGGACAGCATCATCCAGCAGCTGATCGACCGGGTCCTGATCATCAAGGAGTTCCGGAAAGACGAGAAGCGCCGGATCCCCCAGAGCTTCGTCGACAACGACATGGCCCAGCGGCTGAACGACCAGTTCGACAACGACCGCTCCAAGTTCCTGGCCTACCTCCGGGCCAAGGGCGAAACGATGCGCGACTACCAAAAGGACGTCGAAGAGGACATCATTTACCAGTACGAGCGCCAGCAGCAGCGCAAGTCGCTGAGCGTCGTGAGTCCGGTCCGGATAGAGCAGTTCTACAAGGAGAACAAGGACCAGTTCTACCAGGAGGACCAGGTGCACATGCGGATGATCGAGCTTACCCGCAACAACGGGGAAACCGACGCCCAGTTGCGCAACAAGGCCGAGACGATCCTCACCCGCCTGCGTTCCGGCGAGAAGTTTGAAGACCTAGCCAAGCAATTCAGCGAGGACCTGCACCGCTCCAAGGGCGGCGACTGGGGCCTCAAGAAGCGCGGCGACCTCAAACCGGAGTTCAGCGAGCCCCTCTTTTCCCTCAAGCAGGGCCAATCCACCGATCCGATCATTACGCCCGATGGCTGCTTCCTCCTCTATGTCGAGGAGCGCAAGTACGCCGGGATTCAGCCGCTGGCGGACGTCCGCCCGCAGATCGAGCAGATGCTGCAGACGCAGATGACCAATGCCGGGGAAGAACGCTGGCTCGAGCGGCTCCGCCGCGATGGCTACGTGAAGCATTTCTGAAGCCGGATGCCCCGGATGAGGCGCTTTGAGTTCGGGAGGGCCGCGCACCGGCGCCAGCCCCCCGGCCGGCACCTTCCTCGGTTACCCTCCCGAATTCAAAGCGTCCCGCCGCCCGCCAGCATGGCGACGTTGTTGCCGCGGTGGGAAGAGAGGCTCTGGGCAAGGGCGAACATGGGGTTCACATCGAGCTGGTAGGCGCGTGCGACCACCCCGACGTAATTCTGCTCGGTCATTACCATCGGGTCGGCCTGCGAGTTATGCAGACCCTGGGTGACCCAGCCCTCGGCGGTCCGCTCGACGACCGCGTGGGCGACCGGCCAGCCCTCGGCGCTCTTGAAGACGACCGTCATGCCCGGCTTGAGCTGGGCGATGGGCAGCTTCGTGACTGCGAGGAGGGTGTTGTTCTTGTAGAAAGGCAGCATCGAGTCGCCGGTGCCGAGGGCGATTTCCGCGCCGGGGTGCCCGGCGACGAACTGGCGGGCATCCCAGGCGCCGGCCGCAGCGGTCGTGGCGACCGGGGCGGGCGACAGAGCCGCGACGCTCGCCAGCGACAGCTTGGCGTCGCCCAGCGAGGCGCAGCCGGACCAAATCGAACTGCCGATTAGGAGGGCGGTGATCAGCAGGTGTCGCGGGGAAAGGGACATGGTGCGGTGGGAACACCCTCATTAAACGCCATCCGCCGCATTTTTATAATAGGGGCTCACCCAGGATTACTTTGGGCTGATTGCCCAGCGCCGCCCGGGATTTCTCCCGGCTTGGCCGGGAGAAATAGCCCCGGCCGCCCCGCACCTAGGGTGATCTACCCAGGCTCCCCGGTGAAAATCTGGCAACGCGAAGCAACCGGCTCGGGCAGGCCGCCCGGTTGCCATTCTAACGGGATGAACGAACCCTCCGCCGCCTACGCTGCCCCGGCGGAGAATCGCCTGCAGGGCACGCTCGTTTCCGAGCGGCCGCAGGAGCGGCTCGAGGCGCTGGGCGCGTCGGCCCTCAGCGACACCGAACTGCTCGCCCTCCTCCTGCGCAGTGGCACCCGCGGCCAGGATGTGCTGACCCTGGCCGCCCGGCTGATCACGGAGGGCGCCTCGCTGGGCGGCCTGATCGCCTGGCGCGAGGGGGATTTCCGCCGGCTCAAGGGCATCGGCCGGGTCAAGGCCGTGCAGCTGGTCGCCGTCATGGAGGTCGCTCGCCGCGTCCTGCGCGCGCCCGCCGGCGAAGCCCCGCACCTCACCCGGGCGGACGCGGTGGCCGCCTACCTGCAGCCCTGGGCGACCGGCCTCGAGGTGGAAAAGCTCTGGGTGCTCTGCCTCAACCGGAAGAACCGCCTGATCAAGCGCGTGGAGGTGACCTCCGGCACGGCGACCAGCGCCCTCGCCCACCCCCGCGAGGTGTTCCGCGCGGCGATCCGCGAATCGGCCGCGGCGATCGTCTGCGCCCATAACCATCCGAGCGGCGACCCCACACCCAGCGCCGCCGATCTTGCGATCACGCGGCTCCTGCGCGAGGCCGCCCAGACGGTGGAGATCGCGCTCCTCGACCACGTGATCGTGGGCCGGCCCGCGGCCGATCCCGCGGGCCGCGGGTACTACAGCTTTCGCGAAGCGGGGATCCTTTAGCCCAGCCGCGCGGCGCTCATGGCGCCAGGCCGACGCGCACCACGCTGAAGGAGTGGGCTGGCAGCACCAGGTCAAACTCGGGGCGGGCCGGCGCGAAGGCGCGGGTGCGGGGCGCGACGCGCCCGGGGTCGGCCATCGTGTTCTGGTCGTCGAGTCCGTCGGATGAAAGCACCGTGATCGTGCCCGCGGTCACCTCCCCAATTCCCGCCAGGCTCACGGCGACGGCCCAGGCCTGCGGTGCCGCGTTCACCAGCTTGAGGATCACCTGGCGCGCCGCCACGTCGAGGGTGGCGGAGGCGAAGACCCGGCGCTGGTCCGCTGCGGCCACGCCGCCCAAGGCGATCGGCAGCACGCGGTCACCCCGGTTGCGCGCATACAGCTGCTGGACGTAGTAGCTGGGGGTGCGGAGAACCCGCAGGCTGTCGACCCAAATGAGGTCGGGCGTCCATTGCCAGGCCTCGGTGTTCGCAAAAAGCGGCGCATACGACGCCATCCGCACCACGTCCGCGTTGCGCTCGAGCCCCGTGAGGTAGGCCGCCTCGGCCAGCGCGCAATCGAGATTGTTGCGGTTCTTGACGCTCACCACGCCGATGCTCTGCGCGGCATATTCGCCCATGAAGACCTTCGGGCCGCCGCGGTCATAATGGTCGTAGCGGTGGGTGTTCGCGTAAAACCAATCGGGCAGGGCGTAGGAGTGCTCGTCGACGATGTCGGCGTGCAGCGCCCGCAGTCGCTGCCAGGCGAGGTGAAACCGAGGGTCATCCGGCGAGGGACCCGCCGCGGACACCAGCGCGATTTCCGGGTAGCGGTCCTTGATGGCCCGGGCGAATTTCTCATACCGCGCGAAATACTCGAGCCCCCACTGCTCGTTGCCGACGCCGAGCAGCCTCATCCCGAAGGGCGCCGGGTGGCCCATGGCCGCGCGCTTCGCCCCCCACCCACGGGTGGCCGGTCCGTTCGCGAACTCGATCAGATCGAGGGCGTCCTGGATGAACGGGCCCAAGGCGTCGAGGGGGCAAAGTTCGGCGGAGTTGAACTGGCACGCCATCCCGCAGTTGACGATCGGCAGCGGCTGGGCGCCGATGTCCTCGCAGAGCTGGAAGAACTCAAAGAATCCGAGCCCGAAAGACTGGAAGTAATCCGGCGTGGGCCGGTGCAGGAATTCGTAGTTCCAGCGGTTGATGAGCAGCGGCCGGCTTTCGACGGGCCCGATCGTGTGCTTCCATTGGTAGCGGCGGGAGAGGACGCTGCCCTCGACGATGCAGCCGCCGGGAAACCGCATGAAGCCGGGATGCAAGTCGGCGAGCGCCTGCACCATGTCGTCCCGGAGGCCGCCGGGCCGGTTCTTCCAGGTCTTCTCGGGAAAGAGGGAGACAAAATCCAAGTCCAGGGTCCCCGCCCCGGTGACCAGCACCGCCAGCCGCGCCTTGGGATCGGTGTCGTGCGGATGCAGGGTTGCCGTGTACCGGCGCCAGCCATCCGTGAAGCCCCGCAACACGGTGGCATCCAACAGGGCACCGTCGCCGCCGTAGAGCTGCACGGTCAGGGCGGGCGCGCCCGCCACCCCGCGCACCTCAACCGAGAAATCGTAGGCCTCTCCCTGGCGGACCCCCATCCCGCGGAAGCCTTCGTTGGAAAGGCCGAAGGGGGTCTTCGCGTCCGACTGCAGCCGCACGTAATGGGGGTTGCCCGCGGCGAACGGGCCGTCGGTGCGGATCGTCACCACGCCCCGCGCCAGCGAAGGGCTGATTGTCGTCCAACCCATGAGCGGATCGGGAAATTCGAAGCCCCGGTTCTTGACCAGCTCCGCGTACAGGCCGCCGTCGGCGCCAAAGTTGATGTCCTCGAAGAAAACCCCCCACATCGCCGGATTGATCGCCGGCCCGGGCGCCCCCACCTGACGGTGACGGTGGCGGCGGGCAGGGGCGCCGGCGCGAGCAGCAGCGACAGCACCAGGAGGGAAAGCTTGGTCGGCATGGGGGACCGCGGAGCGGGCGACGAGGGGAGCCGGCCACGCACGGGCGACCGGAGAGAAAGCGCGCCGAGTTTTTGGCGGCCGGCCAGGTGAGTCAAGCCGACCGGCGGCGGGCCCGAAAAATCGGCGCTGCCCAAGGCGGGGTGAATCCTGTAATCTGGTTGCAATGGCTCTTCCCCCCGAACCCATCCGACCCGCCGCCACCACGGCGCGGACAGCGGGGCTCGCGGCCCTGCTGGTCCTGGCGGGCCTGGTCGCCTACCTGCCGACGCTGCGCAACGGGTTCGTGTGGGATGACGGCTCCTTCCTGACCGCCAATCCCCTGATCAAGGCCCCCGACGGCCTGCACCGCTTCTGGCTGACGACCGAACCGACGGACTATTGGCCGGTCACTTCCACCACGCTGTGGCTCGAATGGCGGCTCTGGGGCGCCCATGCCGCCGGCTATCACGCGACCAATCTCGTTCTGCACCTCTCCGAGGTGCTCCTGCTTTGGGCCGTGCTGCGGCGTCTCCGGCTGCCGGGCGCCACGCTCGCCGCGCTGCTCTTCGCCGTCCACCCAGTGAACGTCGAATCCGTCGCCTGGGTCGCCCAGCGGAAGAACCTGATGGCGATGCTGTTCTTCCTCCTGTCGGCGCTGGGTTTCCTCCGGACCCGCTGGTCGGAGGCTGGGGGCGGGCGCCCGGAACAGCCGGCCTTGGCCGGCGAGACCGGCTGGTACGCCTTCAGTCTGGCCGCCTTTGTCCTGGCCCTCCTCAGCAAGGGCTCGGTCGCGCCGCTACCCCTCGTGCTCCTGGGCATACTCGCGTGGCGGCGGCCGGTCAACCGGCGCGACCTCCTCCGGCTGGCTCCCTTCTTCCTGGTCGCCGCCGTGCTCGCGGCGGTGAACGTCTGGTTCCAGACGCATGGCACCCATGAGATCATCCGGGAAGCCACCGCCCTTCAGCGCCTGCTCGGGGCCGCCGCCGCGGTCTGGTTCTACCTCTCCAAGGCGCTGCTGCCGGTCCATCTCGTGTTCGTCTACCCCCAGTGGCGGATCGAGCCGGGCCAGCTGGCCTGGTGGCTGCCGCTGGCGGCGGCCGTGGGCGTGACCGGCGGGCTCTGGCGGCTCCGCCGGTCCGTTCCCGCCGGTATCTTCGCCTGGGCCTATTTCTGCGTGATGCTCCTGCCGGTCCTCGGCTTCACCGATGTCTTCTTCATGCGGTACGCCCTGGTCGCCGACCACTATCAGCACCTGGCGCTCATTGCCGTCGTCGCGGTCGTCGCGGCCGGCTGGGCGCGCTGGCACGCGCACCCGGCGCGCGCGCGCGCGGCCGAAGTCGCGGCCTTCCTCGCCGTGGGCGGGTTGATGGTGCTCACGTGGCGGCAGAACGAGACCTACCGCGATGAGGAGACCCTTTATCGCGCGACCCTCGCGCGCAGCCCGGAAAGCTGGATGGTCTACAACAACCTCGGGCTCCTGGAGTCGGCGGCCGGCCGCAAGGCCGCCGCGCGCGCGGACTACGAGGAGGCGCTGCGGCTGAACCCCCGCTTTGCCGAGGCCTACCTCAATCGCGGCCAGCTGGCGCTCGATGCCGGCGCGCTCGACCGCGCGATGGCCGACTTCCAGCGCGCCCTGCAGGAACGACCGCGCAATCCCGAGGCCCGCTACAATCTGGGCAACGCCTTGCACGGCCTGGGCCGCGACCGCGAGGCCATCGCCGAATACGAGAAGGCCCTGGCGCTCCGCCCCACCTACGCCGAGGCCGAGAACAACCTGGGAGTCGCGCTGGCGGCATTGGGCCGGACGGCCGAGGCGCTCGGGCATTACCAGCGCGCGATCGCACTCAATCCGGCCTATCCGGAAGTCCGCTACAATCTCGCGAACGCCCTCGCCGGCGGAGGCGACCGGGCGGGGGCCATGATCCAGTATCAGGAGGCGCTCCGGCTCAGGCCGGACTATCCCGAGGCGGAAACGAACCTGGCTCTGGCCTACGAGCAGGCCGGCCGCCTGCCGGAGGCCATCGCCCTCTTTCAGCGGGCGGTCTCCGTCCATCCCGACTACGTCGAGGCGCGCAACAGCCTTGGCATCGCCCTGGCGATCGCAGGGCGTCCCGCCGAGGCCCGGGCCGAGTTTGAAGAGGTGCTGCGGCGGCGACCGGACTACCAGCAGGCCCGCCAGAACCTGGCACGGCTGCAGGCCATGGGCCACTGAGCCGGAGCGAGACTGGAGCCGAAGGCCGGGATTGAACCGGCGACCCGCTCATTACGAATGAGCTGCTCTACCACTGAGCTACTTCGGCGAAAAACAGTCTGAGCGAGGGTCACGTTTACCTTCCGGGCGCCGGTACCGGCAAGAAAAAAGCTCGCGCCGGCAGGACCAGAGCCCGGCGCTACTGGGGCCGGCTGGCTCCCGGCTGCGTCGGGATCGTCGCCCGGTCCGGCCCATTCTTGGGCGCGACCGCCTCCGGGTTGATGCTGCCCTCGATGTCGGCCGGCAGCGCCTTGACGAAGCCGTGGTGCAGCATGTTCACGACGGCCTTCCAGATTCCGGTGTGAAAGTCGCGGAAATCCCCCTCAATGGGGATCTTGGTCGCAAACTGGTCTCTGGGCTTGTTCTTGAAGAGATTGACCAACGCCCCCACGACGGCGCCCCAGACCTCGCGCCAGGGATTGTCCTTCCGGCCCGCGGCGGGCGCGACGACCATGTGCTCGAAAAAGGGCTTCACGTAGCCCTCGAAGCGGCCGCCCCGCGCGCCCACCTCCACAAAGAGCCGGAAATTGCCGCTGCTGACCGTCACGTTGGCGTAGGCCTGGAGGAAGTCGTTCAGGGCGGGCAGCGCTACGTCCTGCAGCGAAAGCGTCAGGTAAAAATGGGGCTGGTCCGCCAGCGGCTCGGCCTGGACGTTGAGCGAAAGGCGGCCCCCGCCGATGCTGTCGCCCTCCAGGCTGACGGTGGCGGGAAACTCCTCGTTTTTCTTGCGGTTGGGGCGGTTCTGCAGCCCGGTGGCCACCGCGTGGAGATTGCGGATGTAGACGTCGACCTTCGGGGTGTTGGCCGTGTCGAGATAATGAATCAGCCCGTCCTTGAGCTCGAGCCGGGTGATGCTGATCGGAAAGATGGCGTTGACCACGTCCTGCCAGCGCTGGTCCACCTTGAGCTGGCTGCTCGCCTCGGCCGGTCCCTTCACAAAGTTTATCTGGCCGCCGTCGATGTAGATCTTGCTGACCATCTGGCCATGGAAGAGCCGACCCCAGGCGAGCGAGAAATCGATCACGTCGGCGGAGAAGAAGGGCTGCCTCACCTGGCCGCTTTGCTTCATGATCTTCACCTGATGGAGGCTGTAGGCGCCGCGGTACAGGTGCACGCCGACCCGGCCGACCTGCCCGGAGTAGCCGGGGACCTCGCCCAGCTTCCGGTTGATCTCCCGCCGCAGGAGCGAGGGCAGCGCCAGCCGGATCCCGATCAATCCGACGACCAGGAAGGCAAGCGCGAGCCACGCGGCCCGATGGCGAAACGAAGGCGAATCCACCCGACCACCGACAGGCGTACCGGGATGCGGTGCCGGCCGCCCCCCGAGAATCCCTAACCGGGCCCGACCGCCGGCAGGGTGAAGCCGAAGACCGCTCCGCCGCCGGCCGGCATCTCGAAGCTGCAGGTGCCACCCTGCAGCTCGACCAGGCGCCGCACGAGCGGCAGGCCAAAGCCCCGGGCAGCCTGCAGTTCGTGCATGCGCTCGAAGGCCTGGAACAGGAGGGCCTGCTTGCCCGGCGGCACGCCGGGGCCGTTGTCGCGCACCCAAAAGCGGGTCTCGTGGGCGGCGGGAGTTAGCCCGAGCTCAATCCGCGGCGCGGGTCCGCCGTGGGCCAGGCTGTTCTCGATCAGGGTGCGCCAGATCATCTCCAGCCACGCGGGCACGCCCCGAACCTCGGGCCAGGCGGCGGCCTGGATCACGGTCGCGCCTTGGCGCCGCACCCGGGTTTCCAGCCGCTGCAGGGCGCCCCACACCACCTCGCCCATCGCGACGCGCTCCGGAACGGCCGGCACCGACGAGGCTCGCAGGACGAAACTCACGCGCTCGACCAGGGCGGTGATTTCATCCGTCGACCGGATCAAGCCGGTCGCCAGGGCGGCATCGGCCGACCCGTCCTGGTCCAGGATTTCCTTCAGGATCTCCGCGGTGGTCGAGATCGCGCCCAGCGGCGGGCGCAGATCGTGGCTGAAGCGGCGGGCGACGGTCTGCAGGTCGCCGCGCAAACGCTCATTTTCGCGGCTGAGCTCAGCGGGCGACCGTTCGCTCATGGCCGGCCTGCTGCGCGCAGGCTGCCGGACAGCGGGGCAGAGTTCATGATCATGCAACTTTGCATACGCGAAGGAGCAGGATCGCCGATATCCCGCGCGGCGTCGAGGGTAGAGTCCCGGGGCGCACGCGGTCCCGGTGTAAAATGGTGGTGGGTGATGGATTCGAACCATCGAAGGCGTTAGCCGGCGGATTTACAGTCCGCCCTCGTTGGCCACTTGAGTAACCCACCCTGGTAATTAGCTGTTCAAAAAACCCGCGAATCGTTTGCCAGCAAGAGCTTATTTGACATGAGCCCCGCCGGACAAGCCAGGCTTGCCGATCGCGGAAGGGACAAATTTCCCATTGGACTAATGAAGTTCAAGGTTTTAATTATGGGCGAAGCCAGTTTGAGCGTTGGGTTTCCCCCCATTTCCGCCTGATCCCCCGAAATCTAGCCGCACCAAGAAGGGAGTTCCTATGCCGATCCCGTCCCTGAAAAGAGTCTGTTTGCTCGGCGCCGCCGCGATGGCCGCGACCGCCGGCCACGCCGCCGAGACCTCCAGCCTCGCCGGCGACCGCGTGCAGATGCCGGCCTATGAGGTCACCGCGCCGAAGTTCACCTCGCCGCTCCAGGAATTCTACCACAAGCTCGACAACCTGTTCGACGCGCCGTGGGTCGATGCCTATGGCAGCCCCCTGATCCAGGCGATCATCTGGCGCCACGGCTTCCTGCAGGAGCACCCGAACGACGAGGCGGGCATCCTCATCCACCAGGACGCGCGCGGCCGCGTGGTCGACGCCACGACCATCTACACCAGCAATGGCCGCCTCTACGCCAACAGCTATGCCCTGGGCGAGCACCAGCTCCTGCCCGGCCTGACCGCCGCGGACCTGCACAACACCGCCCGGGTGCAGCAGGTGATCGACGGGATCCGCGAGCAGTACCAATTGATCGCCGATCTTTCGCTCGCGGAATTCCAGGCCGGGGGGAATCTCAATTTTGGGCTGCGGGACGGAGTCTACCGGAATGACTTTTCGCTCCCCTCCGGCGCGTACACCGCGAATGGCGGGCACTGGAGCTACGGCGAGTCGCAGCTCGGCCCGATCGTGGCGGAGCGCGACGCGGGGCAGGTCGTGCCCTTCGGCCTCAATATCTTTTCCCTCGGGGTGTACGATCTCGCGTGGGCGGACCGCTTCCACGAGCCCCCGGCCGCAATGCTCGACTCGGTCTATCGCGCCCTGCATGACCCGAACCAGGCGGGGCTCGTGCCCGTGGCCCTCAATCGGGTGAGCCTGCAGACCCACTCCCGCCGGGGCGCGCTCGTCGCCCGGCCCTTCCCCGCGCTGGTCTTCGACTGGGCGGGCGTCCACTACGTCTACCGGCCCTACATCGGCACCGAGGGCCATCCCATCCCGCGCAACCCGGTTACGGGACTGCCCTACCTGTGCGTCCGCGATGGCGGGATGATCGAGAGCATCTATTTCTCCGCGACCTACCGCCGGGCGCACCCCGGCGAGAAGGTGGCAGTCGTGACCGGCGAGGCACCCGCCGCCGCCTACACCGTGAACGGGAGGCTTTGCCTCTTCAGCCCGGCCCTGAACCAATTCGCGCTGGTGAAGAGCGCCGGTCCGGGCGCCATCGACGACTCCGCGGCCCTTTCCTCGTCGGTCGCGCACATCAAGGCGGCCCTGGCGGCCCTCCCCCCGCAGAGCCGCCGCCCGCGCGGCGGCCACCTGCTCGAGCAGCTGCCGGGCGACACGCCCGACCTGCAGATGCGGCGGATCTTTGTCGCGTTCCAAGAGGCGGGCATCCCAGTCCACCTGCAGAGCGGCCTGACCTCCTCCCTGACGTTCAGCTGGGCGGGCGTGGACTACCGCTACGGGGCCGACCAGCAGCTGCGGCGGATTTAACCGGGGGCGGGCAACCGCCTCTTGCCAGCGGCGCCGCGCCCGCTTGTGTGAAGGGGATGCTGAGCTACGTGCGCCATCCCTTCGCGAGCTACCTTGCGGATGGCTATCTCGCACACATTTTCTCGATCGCCGGCTTCATCCTGGCGCTCTTCCTGGTGGCGCGGCTCCTCAGCGAGAAGCGCGCCCCCGCCAACACCTTCGCCTGGCTGCTGGGCATCATTCTCATCCCGTACCTTGGCGTTCCGCTCTACCTGCTGATCGGCAACCGCAAGCTGCGGCGGATCGCCGCCCGCAAGATTCCGCTCCTCCCGTCGCTGCGCGGGCTGAGCGCGGGCGCGAGCCCGCCGCTCGCGCCCGCCGTGGTCGACACCGTGACCGGGGCGGGGGGGGCCCCGCCGGTCGGGGGCAACCGGATGAGCCTCCTGGCCACCGGGGAGGAGGATTACGAGGCGCTCGAGCGCCACATCCGGGCGGCCCGGAGCCAGATCCACATCACGACCTTCATTCTGGGGCGGGATGAGACCGGCCGGCGGCTGGTCGCCCTCCTCGCCCAGCGGGCGGCGGAAGGCGTGAAGGTTCGGCTGCTACTGGACGGGTTCGGCTGCTTCATCGCCAGCCGCTCCTTCGTCGATCCGATCCGCCGCGCCGGCGGCGAGGTCGGGAAATTCATGCGGGTCCTGCCCTTTGGCTCGCGCACTTCGGCCAACCTCCGGATTCACCGGAAGCTCGCGATCTTCGACCATACCGTCGCGATGATCGGCGGCCGCAACCTCGCCTATGACTACATGGGCGCGGAGGCCTACCGGAAGCGCTGGCGGGACCTCGGCGCCGTCATCGAGGGACCGGCCGCCGCGGTCCTGAACGAAGTGTTCATCGCCGACTGGTGCTTCGCCACCCGCCAGTCCCCCGCCTCCCTTGGGGCCGAGCCGCCGCCCCAGGCGGTCGCGGCGTGCGGCGGGAGCCTCCTGCAGGTCGTCCCGAGCGGGCCGGACGTGCCGGGAGATCCGCTCTATGAGGGGATCGTCGCGATGATCCAGGAGGCCGAGCACAGCATCTGGATCGTGACCCCGTATTTCATCCCCGACGACGTCCTGCTGCGCTCGCTGATCGTCAAGGCGCGGGCCGGGCGCGACGTGACGCTCGTCCTCCCCGCCAAGTCCAATCACCCCGTGACCGACTTTGCGCGGCGCTATTACACCCGCGAACTGCAGCGGGCCGGCGGGAAGGTGCTGCTCTACCCCAAGGTCATGCTGCACGCCAAGGCGATGATCGTCGACGAGCGCGTGGCCCTGATCGGCTCGGCCAACTTCGACCTGCGCAGCCTCTTCGTGAACTTCGAGATCGGCGTCCTGCTGCACACGGCCGCCGACGTCATCGCGCTCAAGGCCTGGGCCCTGGCGCTCATGCAGCAGTGCGCGCCCGCCCGGCCGCCCCGCGAGGGTCCGCCCCATCCGCTGGGCGGCCTCATCGAGGATCTCAGCCGGCTGCTGGCGCCTTTGCTGTGAAGAGCATGTATTCGACCGCGTCGCGGAGGGCCTCCCAGCTGGCGTCGATGATGTTTTCGCTCACGCCAACGGTGACCCAGATGGAATGCCCGTCGCCGCTTTCGATGAAAACGCGCGTGCGCGCGGCCGCCCCCTGGTTGCTGTCGAGGATCCGGACCTTGTAGTCGCGCAGGGTCATCGTCCGCAGCTGCGGGTAGGCCTGCTCGAGGCCCTGCCGCAGGGCGAGATCGAGGGCGCCCACGGGCCCGTTGGACTCGGCCACGGTATGGACGGATTTGCCGCCGACCTTCAGCTTCACGGTCGCCTCGGCCCAGAGACGGTCCTCCCGCCGCTCGATGATGACGCGATAGCCCTCGACTTCGAAGAAGGCCGGGCGCTCGCCCAAGGCCTTCGCGACCAGCAGCTTGAAGGAAGCGTCCGCCGCCTCGTACTCGTAGCCCCGGAATTCCCGCTCCTTCAGCTCCTGGATCAGCCCCTTCATCTCGGGCCGCTTCTCGTCGAGCTCGAGGCCGAGCTCGCGCGCCTTGAGCACCAGGCTGCTGCGGCCCGCCATGTCGGACACGAGGACCCGCGTGCGGTTGCCCACCAGGCTCGGATCGATGTGCTCGTAGCTGCGGGCGACCTTCTGGGCGGCGTTGGCGTGCAGGCCGCCCTTGTGCGCGAAGGCCGAGTGCCCGACGAACGGGGCCTTCGGATCGGGCCGGAAGTTGGCCAGCTCGTCGAAGAAGAGCGAAAGATCGCGCAATTCGCCCAGGTGCGCGGCGCAGCGGGCGGTCCGGCCCATCTTGAGGAAGAGGTTGGGCAGGATGGTGACCAGGTTGGCATTACCCACCCGCTCGCCGTACCCGTTCATGGTGCCCTGGACCAGGCCGGCGCCGGCCTGGATCCCGGCCAGCGAGACCGCAACCCCCAGGCCGCTGTCGTTGTGGCAGTGCACGCCGATCCGGTCGCCGCCAAAGCGGGCCACGGCGGCCGCGGTGATTCGCTCGACCTCGCTGACCAGCTTGCCGCCGTTGGTCTCGCAGAGCGTCAGGTTGCTGGCGCCGCCGCGAGCCGCCGCCTCGAGCGAGCGCAGGGCGTAGTCGGAATCGTCCAGGAAGCCGTCGTAGAAGTGCTCGGCGTCGTAGACCACCTCGCGCCCCTGAGCCACGAGGTAGCGGATCGAGTCCTCGATCATGGCGAGGTTCTCCTCCGGCGTCGTGCGCAGGATCTCGCGGACATGGAGCAGGGAGGTCTTGCCGACGATCGTCAGGACCGGCATCCCGCTCTCCAGGAGGGTGCGCAGCTGCGGATCATCCTCCGGACGCCCGCCCGCGCGGCGGGTAGCGCCGAAGGCGGCCATCCGCGCATGCTTCAGCCGGAGCTGCTTCGCCTCGGCGAAGAACGCGATGTCGCGCGGATTGGACCCGGGAAAGCCCCCCTCGATGTAGTCGATGCCAAACTGGTCGAGGCGCTCGACGATCAGGAGCTTGTCCGCCACGGAAAAACTGATCCCCTCCCCCTGCGTGCCGTCGCGGAGGGTCGTGTCGTAGATTTTCACGGGTATTTTGCTCATAAAATGAAAAACCCCGGGCAGCGAAATTTCGGCCCGGGGTCGGAAGGTTTGGCGTGTGATCGGTGTCGTCCGTCTACGCCAGCAGCGCTTCCCCGGGGCGGCCGGGAATAATCAGCATGCGGCTAATGGGAGCGGAACGGGACAGGTCGGCCATAAGGACTCGGGAACACCCTACCTGGACCGGCCCCGATGTCCATGCGCTTTTTCGGCCTCAGCTCGCGGCCGCGGCGGCCAGGAGGTCGAGGAAGCTGCGGGCCTCAAGGCTGGCGCCGCCGATCAGGCCGCCATCGATGTCCTTCTGGGCCAGCAATTCCGGCGCGTTGGCCGGCTTCATCGAGCCGCCGTAAAGGATCCGGATCCGCTGCGCCACCGGATCGGTGAACAGCTTGCCCAGCAGCCCGCGGATGAAGGCGTGCACCTCCTGCGCCTGCTCGGACGTCGCGACCTTGCCGGTGCCGATCGCCCAGACGGGCTCGTAGGCGATCACAAGATTGGCGGCGTGGTCCTTGCCCACGCCCTCGAGGCCGCGTTCGACCTGGGCCTGCACGACCTTGAGGGTCGAGGCCGCCTCGCGCTCGGCGAGGGTCTCGCCCACGCAGACGATGGGGCGCAGCTGGTGCTTGAGGGCGGCCAGCGTCTTTAGGTTCACCGCGGGGTCGGTCTCGCCGAACAACTGCCGGCGCTCGCTGTGGCCCAGGATCACATGGGTGACGAAGAGGGCGCGCAGCATCGGGGCCGAGACCTCGCCGGTGAAGGCCCCCGAGGGCTCGGCGTGCATGTTCTGGGCGCCGAGCTTGATCAGGGATCCATCCAGCGTCCGGGCGACGCTCTCCAGGGCCGTGAAGGGCGGGCAGACCACCACGTCCACCGCCGGCTGGCGGCCGACGGCCGCCACCAGTTCCTGCGCCAGGGTGACCGCGTCCGCGGCCGTCTTGTTCATCTTCCAGTTGCCGGCGATCAGTTTTTTGCGGGTGGACATGGGAGGGGCGGGCTTAGGATTCCAGGAAGGCTACGCCGGGCAGCACCTTGCCCTCGAGGTATTCGAGGCTGGCGCCGCCGCCGGTGGAGCAGTGGGTGACCAGGCCGTCGACCTTGAACTTCTTCGCCGCGGTCGCGGTGTCGCCGCCGCCGATGATGGTGATCGCGCCGGCCGCCGTGGCCGCGGCGATCGCCTCGGCCATGGCCTTGGTCGAGCCGGCGAACTTCTCGAACTCGAACACCCCGGAGGGGCCGTTCCAGACGATGGTCCGGGCGCGGCGGATGGCCGCGACATAGAGCGCGATCGACTTCGGGCCGGCGTCCAGGCCCATCCACCCGTCCGGGATGCCGCTCTGGTCGTCGGAGGGACGGGTCTCGGCGTCGGGCGCGAACTTGTTCGCGCTGACGTAGTCGACCGGAAAGACGAGCTGCACGCCGCGGGCCTTCGCCTGGGCGACCAGCTCAGCGACGATCTTGGCGCCCTCGGGGTCGAACAGGCTGTCACCGATCGCCATGCCCTCGATCACCTTCTTGAAGGTGTAGGCCATGCCGCCGCCGATGATGATCTCGTCGGCCTTTTCGATCAGGTTCTTGATCAGCGGAATCTTGTCGGCGATCTTGGCGCCGCCGAGGATCGCCAGGACCGGCCGCTGGGGGGTTTCGAGCACGGCGGCAAAGGCGTTCAGTTCCGCCTCCATCAGGAAGCCGGCGGCCTTCTCGGGCAGCGCGACGCCGACGATGGACGAATGGCCGCGGTGGGCCGTGCCGAAGGCATCGTTCACGTAGACGTCGCCGAGCCGGGAAAGGCTGGTCCGGAAATCCGCCACCGCCTTGGGATCGGCCTTCTCGGAGGTGCCGTCCTCCCGCTTCACCTTGCCCTCCTCCTCGAGGTGGAAACGCAGGTTTTCCAGGAGCACAACCGAGCCGGGCTTGAGCCCCGCGCAGATGGCCTCGACCGCGGGGCCGCAGCAGTCCTCGACAAACTGGACGGGGCGGCCGAGCAGCCGCTCCAGCTCCGCCGCGATCGGCCGAAGCGTGAACTTGGCCACGCGCTTGCCGTCCGGACGGCCGAGGTGGCTCATCAGGACGACCGCCGCGCCCTTTTCCAGGGCATGGCGGATCGTCGGCAGGGCCGCCACGATCCGCTGGTTGTTCGTGATCGCGCCGGTCACCTTGTCCTGCGGCACGTTGAAATCAACGCGCAGCAGCACGCGGCGGCCCGCGAGGTCGAGGTCGCGGATGGTCTTGAACCGGGCCATCGCCTTAAAGCGTGGAGGTGACCTTCTTCAGCAGGTCGACGCAGCGGTTGCTGTAGCCCCATTCGTTGTCGTACCAGCTGACCAGCTTGAAGAAGCGGCTGTTGAGCTCGAGGCCGGAGCCGGCGTCGTAGATCGAGGAGCTCTTGTCGTGGATGAAGTCGCTCGAGGCCACCTCGTCGGTGGTGTAGGCGAGGATGCCCTTCAGGTAGGTCTCGCTGGCGCGCTTCATCGCCTCGCCGATCTCCTTGTAGGAGGTCTCCTTCACGGTCTTGACCGTGAGATCGACCACCGAGACGGTCGGGGTCGGGACGCGGAAGGACATGCCGGTCAGCTTGCCCTTCACCTCGGGGCAGACCAGGCCCACGGCCCGGGCGGCGCCGGTCGTGGACGGGATGATGTTGATCGCCGCCGAGCGGCCGCCCTTCCAGTCCTTCTTCGAGGGGCCGTCCACGGTCTTCTGGGTGGCGGTGTAGGAATGCACGGTCGTCATCAGGCCTTCCTCGATGCCGAAGCCCTCCTTCAGGAGGACGTGGACCAGGGGCGCCAGGCAGTTGGTCGTGCAAGACGCGTTCGAGATGATGTGGTGGGTCTTCGGATCGTACTTCGAGTCGTTCACGCCCATGACCAGCGTGATGTCCTCGCCCTTGGCGGGCGCGGAGATGATGACCTTCTTGGCGCCGGCCGCGAGGTGGCCCTTGGCCTTCTCAGCCTCGGTGAAGAGGCCGATGGACTCGATGACGACCTGGACGCCCAGGGCGCCCCAGGGCAGCTCGGCCGGGGTCCGGGCGCTGACGACCTTGATGTCGTGGCCGTTGACCACGAGGACGTCGTCCTCCGCCTTGTCCGGCGAGGACTTCTTCGAGGTCA
>CAIWXW010000110.1 GCA_903916755.1 uncultured Opitutaceae bacterium
ATGCCGATCTCGCGCTTCTCCGGCGGGATCGAATGGTCGGCGGTCGAGACCAGCTCGTCGCTGATGTGAATCTCGCCGCCGGAGATCTCCTCCAGGCCGGCGATGCAGCGCAGCGTCGTCGTCTTGCCGCAGCCGCTCGGCCCCAGCAGGAAAAACAGCTCGCCGGGGGCGATTTCCAGGTTGATCCGGTCGAGGGCCACGACCGCGCCAAAGCGCTTCGTCAGGTTCTGGATGCGGATGGAAATCATGCGAAGCGGCCGGCAGGCGCTAGCAAGATTTCCGGGCCGGTTTAAGTCAAAGAATAAGCGGATTTTTGCTGACCGCGCGAGCGGGAGCGGCGACGTTTGCCCCTCCATGGCCGTGAAGAAAAGAACTCCCGTTCACCCCGATCTCGAAAGCATCCTTTTCACCGAGGACCAAATCAAGACGCGGGTGAAATCACTGGGGACCGAGCTCAAGAAGGCCTATGGCGACGGCGAGTTCACCATCATCGCGATCATCAATGGCGCCGTGCTGTTCACCGCCGACCTGATGCGCGAGATCGACAATCCCGTCCGCCTCGACTGCATCCGGATCTCGAGCTACGGCGAGAAGACCAAGTCGATCGGCACGCCGCAGATCGTGCACAGCCTGACGCTCGACATCGCCAAGCGCCACGTGCTCCTGATCGACGACATCCTCGACACCGGCAAGACGATCGCGCTGGTGAGCGGGCTGGTCCGCAAGCTGAACCCCGCCAGCCTCCGCGTCTGCGTGCTCCTCGACAAGCAGGGGCGCCGCGAGGTGCCGTTCGAGGCCGACTTCGTCGGCTTCAAGATTCCGGACAAGTTCGTGGTCGGCTACGGGCTCGATTTCGCGGAGCGCTACCGGAACCTGCCCTGCATCGGCGTGCTCAAGCCCGAGCTGCAGAATCCGCCCGAGTGGGCCTGAAGGCGGCCTAGCGGCCCCGGCGCCGCTTGCCGCCCGGCGCGGCCGAGGGCTTGCGGTAATCGCCCGACTTGAGGGCGTTGATCTGGTCGCGCAGCAGCGCCGCGCGCTCGAATTCCAGCCGGCTGGCGGCGCCCTGCATATCCTCCTCCAGTTCGGCGATCACCGCGGCGACGTCGTCGATCGTCTCCTCCACCCCGTCCTCCGCCTTGACGCCGGTCCCGTCGTAGACGTGGAGGCTCGCCTGGACGCTGCGATGGACGCCGCGCGGGGTGATGCCGTGCTCGGCGTTGTAGGCCTTTTGCCGCTCCCGGCGGTAGTTGGTCACCTCGAGGGTGTGGCGGATCGACTCGGTGATCGTGTCCGCGTAGAAGATGACCCGCCCCTGCTCGTGCCGCGCGGCGCGTCCCGCCGTCTGGATCAGGCTCGTGTGGCTGCGGAGGAAGCCCTCCTTGTCCGCGTCCAGCACCGCCACCAGCGCGACCTCGGGCAGGTCGAGCCCCTCGCGGAGGAGATTGATCCCGATCAGGACGTCGAAATTGCCCTGGCGGAGGTTGCGGAGAATCTCGACCCGCTCGATGGCGTCGATGTCGGAATGGAGGTACTCGACCCGGATCTTCGCCTCGCGGAAGTGGGCGGTCAGGTCCTCGGAGAGCCGCTTGGTCAGGGTCGTGACCAGGACCCGCTCCTGCTTGAGGGCCGCCGCCCGGACCTCGGCCATCAGGTCCTCGACCTGGCCCTTGGTCGGGCGGAGGGTGATTTCCGGATCGAGGAGCCCCGTCGGGCGGACCAATTGCTCGGCCACGACCTTCGAGCGGTCGAGCTCGTATTTGGCGGGGGTGGCCGACACGTACAGCGTCGGCCCGGAAATCTGCATGAACTCCTCGAAGCTCTGCGGCCGGTTGTCCAGGGCCGAAGGCAGCCGGAAGCCGAAGTCGACCAGCGTCTGCTTGCGGGCCTTGTCGCCGTTGAACATGCCGCCGATCTGCGGGACGGTGGCATGGCTCTCGTCAATCATGAGCAGGTAGTCCTTCGGGAAGAAGTCGATCAGGCAGAAGGGACGGTCGCCCGCGCGCCGCCCGGTCAGATGGCGGGAGTAGTTCTCGATCCCGTTGCAGAAGCCCATTTCGCGCAGCATCTCCAGATCGTAGTTCGTGCGCATCCGGATCCGCTGGGCCTCGAGATAGCGGCCCTGGCCCTCGAACCAGGCCACGCGCTCGTCCAGCTCCGCCTGGATGGCGAGGACCGCGGGCTCCAGCTTGCCGCGGGTCGTGACATACTGGTTCGCGGGATAGAGGTCGAACTCGTCGAGGTCGCGCCGCACCTCGCCGGTCAGCGCGTCGAATTCGCGGATCCGCTCGATCTCATCGCCGAAGAACTCGATCCGCAGCCCGTTCTCGAGGTAGGCGGGCATCACGTCGACCACGTCGCCGCGCACGCGGAAGCGGCCGCGCTTGAGCTCGTAGTCGTTCCGCTCGTAAAGGTTGTCGACCAGCCGCTCCAGCAGCGGATGGCGGCCGATGGTCGACCCTTTTTTCAAGGGGATCCGCATCTCCGTGAAGTCCTCGGGCGAACCCAGGCCGTAGATGCAGGAGACGCTGGCCACCACGATCACGTCGCGGCGGCTGACCAGGGCGCTCGTGGTCGACATCCGCATCCGCTCGATCTCCTCGTTGATGGAGGAGTCCTTCTCGATGAAAGTGTCGCTCGAGGGAACGTAGGCCTCGGGCTGGTAGTAGTCGTAGTAGCTGACGAAATACTCGACCGCGTTGTCCGGGAAGAACCCCTTGAATTCGGAGTAAAGCTGCGCCGCCAGGGTCTTGTTGTGGCAGATGATCAGGGTCGGCCGGCCGCACTGCGCGATGACGTTGGCCATGGTGAAGGTCTTGCCCGAACCGGTCACGCCCAGGAGCGTCTGCGCGCGGTTCCCGGCCTGGATGGAGGCGGTCAGTTTCGCGATGGCCTGGGGCTGGTCGCCGGTCGGCTGGAACTCGGCGTTGAGCTTGAACTGCATCATTCCGAGGTTAGCCGTCTTCCGGGCGGCGGCAACTCCGCGGCGGTTTCCGCCGCGGTTTTGACGTGCCGCCGCGGGTGCGATCCGCCAGCCTTCCCGGCCGTGCCGACCTCCTACAACCGCCTCGCCGGCCGCAGCGTCGAGCGCCTGGCCGCCCTGAGCGACGGCATCTTCGGGGTCGGCATGACGCTGCTGGTGCTGGACCTCCACACGCCCCTGCGCGAGGCGATCCAGGGCGAGGATGACCTGGCCCGGGCCTTGGCGGCCCTCCTGCCGCAGTTCGTCATGTACCTGATGAGCTTCCTGACCCTGGGCATCTTCTGGGTCGGCCAGCAGACCCAGCTGGATCACCTCGACCGCTCGGACCGCCATTTCACCTGGATCACCTTCGGTTTCCTGCTGGCGGTGACGCTGATGCCCTTCTCCACCCGGCTCCTGGCGGAATTCAGCGCCTCCCGGGTGGCGCTGATCGTGTACTGGCTGAACATTGCCGTCCTGGGCGGCATGCTCTACGCGGGCTGGAAATACGCCAACCGCTTCGGGCTGGTGAAGGCCGGCCTGCCGCAGGAAGTCGCCGCGGCGGTCTGCTGGCGGATCGTCATCGCCCAGTCGATCTACGCGGCCGGCGTCCTCCTCTGCGTGGTCAGCACGCGCCTCAGCATCGGCTGCATCGTCCTTGTCCAGCTCTACTATGCCATCGCGCCGCGGTTCCGGCCGATGGCCCGCGCGTAGCCGGGATTGGCTGCGGCGGCAGGGCGGACCGGGCGAATTTGCCCACGAGCGAGGAGGACACTCGACATAATGAACAATGTTCATTTTTTGAACACTGTTCATTATGTCACCGAAACAACCTCGCGCCGCCAAACGGGCCAGCTTCGAGAGCGATATCATCGCGGTCGCGAGCGAGGAATTCGGACGGCGTGGGTTCGAGGGATTCTCCCTGCGCAAGGTCGCCCAAAAAATGGGCTGCGCCGTCGGCACCCTCTATCTTTATTTCGACAGCAAGGAGGACCTCCTTCACGCCGTCGTCGAAGCCAGCTTTCGGGCATTGCTGGAATCGCTCCGCGCGCTGCCACCGGCCAATAGCGCCCGCGAGATGTTCCGGAATGCCTTCCGGGCCTATGTCGAATTCGGGCTGAAGCATCCGCACCACTATCGCTGCGCCTTCGCGCAGCCCAGCCCGACACCCTCGGCGAAGTACCAACCCCATGCCGCCTTCGACCTCATGCGGGAAAAGGTGAAGGCCGGTGTCCGCGCGGGCGTGTTCCAATCCAATGATGCCGAGGTCATCACCCAGATTATCTGGGCGTCGATGCACGGCCTGACGTCCCTGCTGATCGCGCGGCCCGAGTTCCCGTGGGAACCCCGGAACGTTCTCATCGACTCACTCAGCGACGCCCTGCTCACCGGTCTTTTCCGCGCGAAACCCCAAAGCCACTAAATCCATGCCCAATACCCCGGCCCGCCCCTCCGCCACCTTCCTTCGCCTGACTCTCTGGCTGGCACTCGGCGGCGCCTTGCTGCTGTTCGCGATGGGGCGCAACACCATCGCCGCCGCGGCCTGGCTGGCACCCGTTTTCCTCATCCGCTACACCCGCCAGGTCGGAAAGAAGCCTGCCCTGGCCTTGGTCTGGCTCGTGCTGGCCGGCGCCTTCCTCTTCCAGTTTCGCGGCATGGTGCCGATGCCCCTGCCGGGCGTTCTCGCCACGGCGGCGGCCGGTGGCGTGGGGGGAATGCTGCCTTACCTCGTCGATCGCTGGGCCCATCGCCGGTTCAGGAACTTCGCCGCCACGCTCATATTTCCCTGCGTCCTGACGGTCATGTATTTCGGCACGGTCCTCAGCCCCTTCGGCAGTTGGGGCGTCCTGGGCTATTCCCAATACGGCAATCTCCCCGTCATGCAGCTGGCGGCGGTGACGGGCATCTATGGGATCTCGTTTTTGGTCGCGTGGCTGGGCTCGTGGGCCAATTGGGCCTGGGAGCGCGGATTCCGCTGGGGGCGCATCCGCTGGGGCACGATGGCTTTCGGCTCGGTGCTCGCCGCGGTTTATCTGGGGGGCAGTGCCCGTCTCCGTTGGGCCGGCTCCGCCCCGACCCAGCGGGTGGCGGCCATCGCCGGCAATGCCGGCTGGATCTTCCTCAACCAGTCGGTCCAGGATCGTTTTTGGTCGGGCCAGGCCTTGTCGCCCGAAGAATTGGCGCCGACCCGGGCCGGGCTGGCCGCGCAAACCGAGCGGCTGCTGCAGCGGAGCGAGCGCGCCGCCCAGGCTGGCGCGCGCCTCGTGCTCTGGAGCGAAACCGTCACCGCAGTGCTGAGGGCGGATGAACCAGCTATGCTGGCCCGCGCCGCGGAAACCGCCCGGCGCAACCAGATCTACCTCGGCGTGGCCTATGCCCGTTTTGATCCGGGCATTTCGCGGCTGCATCAAAACAAGCTGGTGCTCATCGGGCCCGACGGCCGGCCGCTCTTCGCGTATTTGAAGTCACGCCCGGTCCCGGGTCCGGAAAAGGATTCGACCGAGACGAACGGAAACCCGATGCCTTACGCCGACACGACCTTGGGACGGATTGGCGGCTTTATCTGCTTCGATCTCGATTTCCCCAGCTTGGTCCGGCAGGCCGGACGCGCGCATACGGACGTGATGATCGCGCCCTCCAATGACTGGCTCGCCATCGATCCCTGGAACACGGAGCTGGCCGCGTTTCGCGCCGTGGAAAACGGCTGCGCGCTGATCCGCGACGTCAGCCACGGACGCTCGCTGGTGGTGGATGCTTTCGGCCGCGTGCGGGGCGAGACGGACTACTTTCAGGACGCCCGGCATATTCTGATGGCGGACGTGCCGGTCCGGGGTGTCGCCACCCTATACGCGAAGATCGGGGACCTCTTTGCCTGGGCGTGCGTGCTGGCGCTGGGCCTGATCCTGGTGGCGGGCGCGCGGCAGCAGCCGACGCCTGTAGATCCGCCGACCCGGGCCTAAAACGTGTGAATGAAGAGCCCCGACCGCAGCTTGGGCTCAAACCAGGTGCTCTTCGGCGGCATGATCTGGCCCGCGTCGGCGATGTCCATCAGCTGATTGACCGTGGTCGGGTACATCGAAAAGGCCACGCCGCCAGCCGCGTCCACCCGGCGCGAGAGCTCGCCCGGACCCCGGATGCCACCGACAAAATCGATTCGCTTGCTCGTGCGGGGATCATCGATCCCGAGGATGGGGGCGAGCAGCTTTTCCTGGAGGACGCTGACATCGAGCCGGCCGACCGGGTCGGCCTCCGGATCCGCCGGGCAGACCAGCCCGTACCAGCGACCGCCGAGGTACATGCTGACGTGGCCGGCCACCGTGGCGTCGGGCGTCGCTGTCGGTGAAAGCGTGAAAACCGCGCCCACCTTGGCGAGGAACGCCTCCGGGGTCAGGCCGTTCAGATCAGCAACGATCCGATGATAGGGCAGGATCTTCAGTTCGCCGGCGGGAAAGAGAACGCTGAGGAACCAATTGTAGTCCTCCGCCCCGGTATGCTGCGGGTTGCGCTCGCGGCGCGTGCGCGCCACGCGGGCGGCGCTGGCCGCGCGGTGGTGGCCGTCGGCGATGTAGGAGACCGGGACGGCGCCAAAGGCCTTGATCCAGGCCTCGCCGCCGGGGATCCGCCACACCGTATGCCGGATGCCGTCCGGGGCGGTGAAATCGTGCTGCGGCTTCTCCCGGGACTGCCGGGCGGCCAGGGCGCTCAATTCGGCCGTGTCGCGATAGGTCAGGAAAATCGGGCCGGTGTTGGCGCTGAGGGTGTCGACCAGCCGGGTGCGGTCGTCCTCCTTGTCGCGCCGGGTCTTCTCGTGCTTCTTGATGATCTCCGCGTCGTAGTCGTCGACATGGCAGACGGCGACCAGGCCCTGCTGCCGATGGCTGCCCATCTGCTGCTGGTAGAGATAGAGGCAGGGCCCCGTCTCGCGGCGCAAGACTCCCTCCTGCTGCAGGCGCAGGAAATTCTCCCGGGCCTTGGCGTAGACGCTGTCACCGTAGGGATTGGTCCCCGCGGGCAGGTCGATCTCGGCGCGGTCAACGTGCAGGAGGCTGCGGGGCTGGCCGGCGGCCAGGGCCGCGGCCTCGTCCGTGTTGACGACGTCGTATGGGACGCACGCGACCTCGGCCACATGGGCCGGGTCGGGCACGAGGCCCTGAAAGGCGCGGATCCGCATGCGCGGGATCAGCTTACTTCTTGGCGGCGCCGCGCTTGAACTTGGTGGTGAACTTCTCGACCCGGCCGGCGGTGTCCACGAGGCGCTTCTCGCCGGTGTAGGCGGGATGCGAATCCATGGTCACGTCGCGCAGGACGACGAAATATTCCTCACCATCGATGGTCTCCTTGCGGGCAGACTTCATCGTGGACTTCGTGAGAAAGCGGCGGCTGGAGGCAACGTCCAGGAAGCAGACGTTGTTAAGAACGGGATGGCCTTCGGTTTTCACGGTAAAATTAGCCCTGCCGCGCCTTGTAGCGCGGGTCGGTCTTGTTGATGACGTAGATCCGGCCCTTGCGGCGGACCACCTGGCAGTCCGGGTGACGCTTCTTGGCCGATTTGATGGACGAAACGACTTTCATAAAAGGCAACAAAACAGAGGACAAAGGGGGGTCTGTCAACCCTATCCCTACATCGGGCCGTGGTTAGGGCCTGCCGCGGGCTAATTTTCCTCGGCGGCCTCGGGCTCGTCGGCCAGCAGCCGCCACTCGGGACCCTGGGTGGTCAGCACCTTCCGCCAAAGCCCGACGTCACCCGGCTGGGTGAAAAGGTCCGCCGGCGGTGGCGCGACGATCCACGTCTGGTGCTGGAGCTCGTTTTCAAGCTGCCCGGCCGACCAGCCCGAGTGGCCGAAAAAGGCCCGGACGTGCATGCCGTCGTCCTCCACGAACTGGGCGGCCTTGTCCGGCTCGATTCCGAGGTGCAGCTGGAATCCGCTGGGATGGGTCCGCCACCCGGCGATGATCAGCTGCCGGGTTTCGACCGGGCCGCCCTGGAAGAGCGGCACCCCGGTCAGGGGGCTCAGGGCAAAATCGCCCCCGAGTTCACCTAACTGCTTGTTGAGAGGGCGATTGAGCACAACGCCCATCGCGCCGTCCGGGCCGTGGGTGGTCATCAGGACGACGGTTCGCCGAAAATTGGGGTCCCGCAGGCCCGGATGCGCCAACAACAGCGACCCGGCGAAGGTATCGGGACGGGAAGAGCCGCGCGAGCGCATGAGGGGCGGCGATAAGCTTAGAGCTGGCTGATCTTCACTCCAGCCCCTCCGAGCAGGTCCTGGACCAGCGGGTCATTCCGATAGTCCGAATGGTACTTGATTTCAGCGATGCCGGCGGCGGCGAGGATCTTGGCGCAGTGGATGCAGGGGAAATGGGTGACATACGCGATGCAGCCTCCCACCGAGCTGCCCCGGCGCGCCGCATCGGCCACGGCATTTTGCTCGGCGTGGACCACGGCCTGTTCGTGGCCGTCGCGCACCCGCGACAGGTGGGGCGAGCCGGGCAGGAAGCCGTTGTAGCCCGCGGCCACCAGCCGGTGCTTGCTGTCGCCGCCCGTGACGATGACGCAGCCCACATGCTGCCGCTCACAGTTGGAGCGCGAGGAGATGAGGACGGCGGTCGCCATGAAATATTCGTCCCACGAGGGGCGGTGCCCGAAGGACTGCGCCGCTTGGGCGATGAGGGCGACCGGATCACCGGTCGCGACGGGTGGCGGAGATTCGCTGGTTTCCACGGACCCCATCTTGAACCGCTGATACCCCGAAACACACGGAAATTTTTGTTCGTGTCTTCCCGGCGCCCCGTGTTGCGTGAGGGATGGCCGGCATGCAGGGCGTACTTAAGGCGGAATGGCTGGACGCGCCGGAGGCGGACCCCGGGGAGGCCCGGCCCGACCGGCGCGAGCGGCGGGCGACCGACCGCTCCCGGGGCGAGAGCCGCCGCGCATGAAGTCCCCCCTGCCCCTGGAGATCATTGGCGGCGGCCTGGCGGGCCTGGCCCTCGCGGGAGCGCTTCAGCGGGCCGGCGTCCCCGTGACCCTCTTCGAGGCGGGCGAATATCCGCGGCACCGCGTCTGCGGGGAATTCATTGCCGGGCTGTCGCCGGCCACCGCGCAAAAGCTGGACCTCGAGCCCGTGCTGGGCGACGCCCTCCGGCATCGCGCGGTGGCCTGGTGCCGCCACCAGCAGCCGATCGAGGTGCAGCCCCTCCCCGCCCCGGCGCTGGCCGTGAGCCGGCACCGTCTGGACGCGCGGCTGGCCGAGCGCTTCATCGCGGCGGGCGGCGACCTCCGCACGCATACGCGGGTGACCGATCTCGCGCCGCGGGCGGGCCGGGTCTTTGCGACCGGCCGTCGCCCCGGCCGCGCCGGCACGGGCTGGCTGGGGCTCAAGCTTCACGCGGTTGGCCTGCCCCTCGCCTGCGACCTTGAGGTGCATCTCGGCGATGACGCCTACGTGGGCCTTTCCGCGGTGGAGAACGGGCGGGTGAATGTCTGCGGGCTTTTTCGCCGCCGCCCGCTGAGCGCGCCCGCGGCCCAGCTGCTGGCCGCCTACCTGCGGGCGGCCGGGCTCGAGGCGCTGGCCGAACGGCTGGCGACGGTCGCCGTCGATCCCGATTCCTTCTGCGCGGTGGCGGCCGTCGCCTTCGATCGCCAGGTGCCGGCCCAGGACCGGGTCTGCCTGGGCGATGCCTGCGCCATGATTCCGCCTTTCACCGGCAACGGCATGGCGATGGCGTTCCAGAGCGCCGAGGCGGCGCTCGATCCCCTGCTCGCGTATGCCCGGGGGGAAGCCGGCTGGGTCGGAGCGCGGGCGGCCATTCACTCCGCCCTCCACCGGCGCTTTCGCTGGCGGCTGGCGTCCGCGGGCGCCCTTCATCCGTACCTGCTGCGTCCGCCCCGCCAGCGCTGGCTGGTCGCCCTGAGCCGGGCGCGCCTGTTGCCGCTGCGACCGCTCTATGCGATGATGCACTGATGGCCGACAATCCGATGTACCTCCACGCCCTCGCCACCGCCCTGCCGGAATCGGTCTACACCCAGGCGGAATGCTGGGACATCGTGGCCCGTTCCTCCGCCCGCGAGCGCCTGCACAAGCGCTCGCGCCTGATCCTGCACAGCATCCTCAAGGGCGACCATGGGATCGCGACCCGCCATTTCGCGCTGCCGGAAATCGAGCGGGTCTTCGATCTCACGCCCGACGAACTGAACGCGGCCTTCCGCCGGGAGGGGCCGAAGCTCGCGGGCCAGGCGCTCACGGCGGCACTGGGCCAGCTGGGGCTGGAGCCGGCCGAGCTCGACGCCCTGTTCATCTGCACCTGCACCGGCTACCTTTGCCCGGGGCTCACCAGCTACGTGGCCGAGCAGCTGGGGCTCCGCGACAACGCCGTCCTGCAGGACTTGGCGGGACTCGGCTGCGGCGCGGCGATTCCCACGCTGCGCGCGGTCAGCCATCTGCTGGCGGCGCAGCCCGGCGCGACCGTGGCCTGCGTGGCGGTTGAAATCTGTTCGGCGGCCTTCTACCTCGATGACGATCCGGGGGTCCTGATCAGCGCCTGCCTGTTCGGCGATGGCGCGGCCGCCACGATCTGGCGCGCGCAGCCGGGGAATGGCACCCTGCGCTGCTCGGGCTTCCAGACCCTCCACCTGCCGGCCGAGCGCGACAAGCTCCGGTTCGAATTGAAGGACGGCAAGCTGCGCAACCTCCTCGACCGCGCCGTGCCGCAGCTGGCCGCCGGCGCCGTCGCCCGGCTCTGGTCCGAACGGGGGCCGCGCGGGGTGGCGCGCGTCGTCGCGCACACCGGCGGGCGCGACGTGCTGGAGGCGCTGGCTCCGGTCGTGCCGGGCTATTCGCTGGAGGCGAGCCGGCGGGTCCTGCACCGCTGCGGCAACATGAGCAGCCCTTCGGTGCTGTTCGCCCTGGAGGAATCGCTCCGGAGCGCGCGGCCCGCGCCGGACGAGGATTTCTGGCTGGTCAGTTTCGGCGCTGGTTTTAGCGCGCATGCCTGCCGGATTGGCGTCTAGCCTTTCCCTCATGCCCACGCTGCAAGATCTTGTGTCCTATTGTGACCAGCGCACCCGCCCGGCCGAATTCAAGGACGCGCCCGGCGCTTTCAACGGCCTGCAGGTGGCCAATGACGGCCGGGTGACCCGCATCGGGGCGGCGGTCGATGCCGGCCTGCATCCCTTCCGGGCGGCGGTGGCGGCCGGGGTGGATTTCCTGGTCGTCCATCACGGGATATACTGGACCGCTCCCGAGGCCCTGACCGGCCCGGCCTACGCGCGGGTCGCGACCCTGGTCCGGGGCAACTGCGCCCTTTATTCCAGCCACCTGCCGCTCGACGCCCATCCGGAGATCGGGAACAACGCGCTGCTCGCGCGGCAGCTCGGGCTCGAGCCGGCGCGCGGCTTCCTGCCAAACGCGGGCGGCGATATCGGCGTGATCGCCGCGGCGGGGACCGGCGGCCGGGCGCAGCTGCGCGCGAAGCTCGAATCGCTCTACGGCCGCGTGATCGCGATCGAATACGGCTCCGGGTCGCCGCGCGAGGTCGCCTTCTGCAGCGGCAGCGGCAACAGCGCCATGGCGGGCCTCGCGGCGGCCGGCGTCGACACCCTCGTGACCGGCGAGCTCCGCGAGGAGCATTTCAACCGCGCGCAGGAGGACGGGCTCAACCTTTATCTCTGCGGCCACTACGCGACGGAGGTGCACGCGGTGCGGGCCCTGGCCGCCGAGCTCTCGGCCAAGTTCGGATTGCCTTGGAGCTTCATCTCCACGGATAATCCCCTCTAGGCATTCCGTCTCCCCATGAAGAAAATCGCCATCATCAACGGGCCCAATCTCGACCGCCTCGGGCAGCGCGAGCCGGAGATCTATGGCCGCGCCACGCTGGCCGATCTTGAACGCGCGCTGCGGGCGGAGTTCGCGGGGGCGGCGGAGCTGACCTTCGTCCAGTCGAACCACGAGGGCGAGCTGATCGACCGGATCGCGGGCTTCGCCGACGCCAAGTTCTCCGGCCTGGTCCTCAACGCCGGCGCCTTCACGCACACCAGCGTGGCGCTCCGCGACGCGCTCCTGGGCGCGCACCTGCCCGCGGTCGAGGTCCACATCTCCAACATCTACAAGCGCGAGGAATTCCGCCACACGTCGCTGACCGCCCCCGCCTGCACCGCCATGATCAGCGGCCTCGGGCTGGAGGGCTATCACGCGGCCGTGCGGTTTCTGCTGAAGGCCTGAGTGGCGCCGACCGCGGTTTCTTCCCCCACGGTGCCGGCCGCGCCGGATGACGGCCTCGACGCGGCCTGGCTGGTCTGCCACACCCGTCCGCGCCGCGAGAAGAAGTTTGCCGCGCTGATGGCGGCCTAGCGCTTCGAGCACTACCTGCCGCTGCTGGAAAGCGTGCGCCGCTACGCGAAGCAGACCAAGCGCTTCACCAAGCCGCTGTTCCCCGGCTATGTCTTTGCCCGGGTGCCGGCCGAGCGGAGGGCGCGGATCTACCAGCAGGACCTGGTGGCGCGCGCCCTCCCGGTGGCCGACGAGGCGCTTTTCCTGCGCCAGCTGGCGGACGTCCGGACCATGATCGCCTCGGGCTACGAGCTGACGCTGCGCCCCCTCCTGACCAAGGGCCGGCGCGTCCGCGTCATGGGCGGCGCGCTCCACGGCCTGGAGGGCTTCATCGATGATCCCGCCAATCCGCAGGGCATCGTGCTCTCGGTCGACGTCCTCCGCCAGGGGCTGCTGGTCCGCATCCCGGCGGAAAACCTGACGATCCTGCCCTAGCCCCCGTGGGCGTGGAACGCATGCCAGCCCCACTGGCCGGCGTGCATCACCAGGCAGGTGGCGAGCGCGGCGGCGGTGTCGTCCAACACGATCCCCCAGCCGCCGGGCAGGTCCTGGAGCCGCTTGATCCCAAGCGGCTTCGCGATGTCAAAGAGGCGAAAGAGCGCTAACCCGGTCAGAAAAATGGCCCAGGCCGGCAACGGCCCCAGCAGCGCGGGCCACGCGAGGAAGCAGAGCGGCATCGCCACGAATTCATCGAGGATCACCTCGCCGGGGTCCTTGCGGCCCATCCGGAACTCCGCCTCGCCGCAGAACGCCACGGCGAGATAGCCGCCGACCAAGCTCAGGACGAGGGTGCCGGCGACCCCGATGTCGGTGAATACCGCCGTGAAATAGAGCAGGCCCGCCACCGAGCCCCAGGTGCCGGGCGCCGGCAGGCGGCGGCCGATGGGGCCCAGGGTCGCCCAGGCCAGCACCATCGGCGTCGGCAGGAACCGCGTCCACGCGGGCTGCGTGAGCTTCATCGGTCGGCGTCCGCGAAGACCGGCTTCCGGTGCTGGACGATGTACCGCGTGCCCGACCAGACCGCGAGGGCGGTGCCGAGCATGAAGATCCAGTATCCGATCTGCTCCACCAGGGCCGTGAGCCGGGTGAGGTCGGCGCTCGTGCCGCGCGCCCAGTCCCGGCCCACCATCGGGGCGGCGAGCAGGAAGCCGAGGGCGATCAGCTGCGTGATGGTCTTGGACTTGCCGCCGCCGTCGGCGGCGACGATCACGCCCTTGCTGGCCATGACCATGCGCATGCCGGTGATGAGGAATTCCCGGCAGAGGGTGATCAGGGCGAGGAGCACGGGAATCTGCTGCTTCTCGACGAAGACGACCACCAGCCCGAGCACCATGATCTTGTCGGTGAGGGCGTCCATCAGCTTGCCGAAGACCGAGACCTGGCCGCGGGTCCGCGCCAGGTAGCCGTCGAGCCAGTCGCCGATCGCCGCGGCGATGAAGAACCAGAAAGCGAGCGAGGCGGCGCCGGTCCAGCCCTGGTACGTGAGCCACGCGATGACGAACATCAGCGGGATGCGCGAAAGCGTGATGGCGTTGGGCAGGCTCATGAAGCGGCGGGGACTGGAGATAGAAGGCAGAAGCGGGGCAGAAGCAACTTCCGGCTTTCCCGGCCCGCCCCGAACTGCTTGTCTCATCCTCCGCCATGCGCCATTGCATCTACCCCGGCACCTTCGACCCGATCACCTATGGGCACCTCGACGTGCTCGCCCGGGCGGCGCGGCTTTTCGACCGGGTGACGGTCGCGGTGGCGGACAACCCGGGCAAGGAGCCGCTCTTCACGGTCGAGCAGCGAATGGAGATGCTCCGGCCGAACATCGCCGGCATCCCCCACGTGGAGCTCACGAAATTCGAGGGTCTGCTGGTCGACTTTGCCCGGGCCCACCAGGCCGACGCGATCATTCGCGGGCTGCGCGCCCTGTCCGACTTCGAGTTCGAGTTCAATATGGCGCTGATGAACCGGCATCTCGAGCCGCAGCTGGAGACCATCTTCGTCATGCCGAATGAACAGTTCAGCTACACCAGTTCCTCCCTCGTGAAGCAGGTGGCGCGCTACGGCGGCGACGTGGGACATTTCGTGCCACCGAACGTCGCCGCCGAGCTCAAGCGGGCCTACGCGGCCCGCCGCTGAGTTTTGTAACCTTTGCGGGGTCGGTGCGTCTTGGCGTGCACACCCCTTTCGTTTCCCGACCCGCTTCGCACCCCCTGTATGGCTAAATCGCGCAGTTTTTCCGGCCTCATCCTTCTTGTTGTCGTCCTGGCTGCGGCCGGCGGCGGCTTCTATTACTGGCAGGCCCACAAGGAAAAGGGGCCGGCCTACTACACGACCACCGTCTCGAAGGGCGAGATCGTGCAGACGGTCACCGCCGCGGGCACCATCAAGCCGCTGGTCGACGTCCTGGTCAGCAGCCAGATCTCCGGCTACATCACCTCCTGGAAGACCGACTTCAACGCCAAGGTGAAGAAGGGCGATCTCCTCGCCACGCTCCTGCCCACCTCCTACCTGGCCGCGGTGAAATCCGCCGAGGGCGACCTGGCGAACGCGAAGGCGAACTTCGACCTGCAGAACGTGACCCTCGGCCGCGACCGGACGCTCCTCGCCCAGAATCTGATCCCGCAGTCCGACTTCGACACCCAGGCCGCCCTGGTGGCGGAAGCCGCCGCGCAGATACAGATCAAGCAGGCGACCCTCGACACCGCCCGGACCAACCTCGCCTACTGCAACATCGTTTCGCCGATGGACGGCATCGTCATTTCGCGCAACATCGACGTCGGCAACTCGGTTGCGGCCACCCTCAGCTCCCCGACCCTCTTCGAGATCGGCAACGACCTGACGCAAATGCAGATCGACGCCTCGGTGGCGGAAGCCGATGTCGGGAACGTCGAAAGCGGCCAGACGGTCAATTTCTCGGTGGACGCCTATCCGAACCGTCAGTTTCACGGCACCGTCTACCAGGTGCGCAACGCACCCCAGACCCAGCAGAACGTCGTGATCTACGACGTCATGATCAAGGTCGACAACTCCGACCTGAAGCTGAAGCCCGGCATGACGGCCACCGTTTCGATCGTCATCACCCGCCGCACCAACATCCTCCGCCTCGCCAACAGCGGCCTCCGCTTCCGCATGCCGGAAGACATCAAGGTGACGCAGGTGCGCGAAGCGCCGGTCGCCGGCGAGAAGCCGGCCGAGGCCGACCAGCCCGCGACCCCGGCGAAGGAGCTGTCCCCCGACCAGCGCCGCCAGGCGCTGCGCGAGATCATGCAGCAGGCCGGTTACAACCGCGGCGGGGGCCCGCCCTCGCCCGATGTCATGGCCAAGATGCAGGCGCTGGCCAGGGAGCGCGGGATCGAGCTGCCCGCCTTCGCCGCGGGCGGCCGGGGCGGCAACCGGGGCGGCAATCCGGACGCGGTTGTCTTCCGCAATGTCTACCGCATCCCGGCCGGCCTGGATGCGACGCCGGAGGAACTGCGCGTGCGGGTCGGTATTTCCGACGGCGCCAACACCGAGATTCTCTCCCCCGGCCTGAAGGAGGGTGACGTCGTCATCACCGGCCTCACCCAGCCCACCGGCGCAGCGGGGGCGACGGGCGGCTCCAGTCCCTTCGGGGGTGGTGGCGGCGGCGGTCGGGGCCCCGGCGGCGGCCGCTTCTGATCGCCTTGAACGTTCTCCCCCACCCGCCGGCCCCCGCCGACCTATGAGCGTCGTCCAGCTCGACAACATCCACAAGATCTACGACTCGGGCGAGGTGAAGGTGCACGCCGTGCGCGGGGTCTCGATCTCGATCCAGAAGGGCGAGTTCGTCGCCCTGATGGGCGCCTCGGGCTCGGGCAAGTCCACGCTCATGAACCTGCTCGGCTGCCTCGACCGGCCGACCAGCGGGAAGTACCTGCTGGACGGCACCGACGTATCCGGGCTCGACCGCAACGAGCTGGCCGACATCCGGAACAAGAAGCTGGGCTTCGTCTTCCAGGGCTTCAACCTGCTTTCCCGCACGACCGCGCTGGAAAACGTCGAACTGCCGATGTTCTACGGCAAGCGCAGCGTCAGCCGCGCCGCGATGAGGGAGCGGGCGATGTACTGCCTCAGCATCGTCGGCCTGGCCAACCGCGCCGACCATTTTCCGAGCCAGCTGTCCGGCGGCCAGCAGCAGCGGGCGGCGATCGCCCGCGGGCTGGTCAATCAGCCGCAGGTCCTGCTGGCCGACGAGCCGACGGGCAACCTGGACAGCAAGACCTCGATCGAGGTCATGGGCGTCTTCCAGAAGCTGAACGAGGAGGGCATCACGATCCTCATGGTCACGCACGAGCTCGACGTCGCCCGTTTCTGCAAGCGCAACCTGATCCTGCGCGACGGCCAGCTGGTCAACGACATCATCGTCCCGAACCGGTTGATCGCCGAGGACGAGCTCCGCAAGCTGCGCGAGGCGGAGGCAGCGGCCAAACTGACCGCCTGAGCCCATGCGCTTCTTCTCCACCATCTTTGTCGCCTTCCGCGCGCTGCGCCGGAACAAGATGCGGTCGATCCTGACCGCGCTTGGCATCATCATCGGCGTCGGCGCCGTGATCGCCATGGTCAGCATCGGCGACGGCGCCGAGTCCCAGGTCGAGGCCCAGATCGCGAGCCTGGGCCAGAACATCATCCTGATCTTCGCCGGCAGCGCGACGACCGGCGGGGCCCGCTCGGGCTACGGCGGGGCCGGCACCCTGACCCTGGAGGACGCCGCCGCCATCAAGGCGGAGGTGCGCGGCATCGCGGGCGTGAGCCCCGAGGTCCGCGGCCAGGCCCAGGTTCTGGCCAACGGCCTCAACTGGGCGACCCGCATCCTGGGCGAGAGCGAGGACTACCTCGGGATGCGCCAGTGGCCGCTCTCCGCCGGCGCCAATTTCACGGACCAGGACATCCGCGGCGACGCCAAGGTCTGCATCATCGGCCAGACGATCGTGAACAACCTCTTCCCGGACGGCGACCCGGTGGGCAAGACGCTGCGCCTGCGCAACCTGCCGTTCAAGATCCTGGGGGTGCTCGCCCCCAAGGGCTTTTCGCTCCAGGGCACCGACCAGGACGATTTCATCCTCATTCCCTACACGAGCGCGATGAAGCGGTTCTCCCGCCAATCCTTCCTCGGCACGATCAACGTCCAGGCCGAGGCGCCGGACACGATGCCCGGGACGGAGCAGGAAATCGGCAACCTCCTGCGGGACCGCCACCACCTGACCCAGGGTCGCGACGATGACTTCACGGTCCGCGACCAGCAGGAAATCGCCGAGGCGGCGACGGCGACCACCCGGACCATGACCTTCCTGCTCGGCGCCATCGCCGGGGTTTCGCTCCTTGTGGGCGGCATCGGCATCATGAACATCATGCTGGTCTCGGTCACCGAGCGCACCCGCGAGATCGGCATCCGCATGGCGGTCGGCGCTCACGGCAGCGACATCCGCATGCAGTTCCTGATCGAGGCCGTCGTGCTCAGCCTGATGGGCGGCACGCTGGGCATTCTCCTTGGGATCGGCGCCTCGCAGTTCCTTTCGCACCTAAACCACTGGCCCGTGTTGATTTCGACGGTCGCAATCGTGACCGCCTTCGTCTTCAGCGGCGCCGTTGGCGTGTGCTTCGGCTACTACCCGGCCAGCAAGGCCGCGCAGCTTGATCCGATCGAGGCCCTCCGCTACGAATAGGGAGCGTGGGTTCCCTCTTCCGCCCCTTTCTCCTCCTGCTGGCCGCCGGAATCCTCCGGGCGGATCCGGCGTTGGATCGGGCGATTCAGTTGTATCAGGCCAAGCAGTATGCGGAGGCCAGCGCCGCGCTGCTACCGATCACCGCGGCGGAGCCGCTGGACGCGGCCGCCTGCTACTACCTCGGCCTGGCGCTCAGCCACCGCGGCGACGACCGGGCGCTCGACGAGGCGGTGCCGTGGCTGGAGAAGGCCGCGAAGCTCGCGCCGAAGAATGCGCTCTATCTCGGCGACTACGGCGGCACCTGCCTCCAGCTCGCCGACCGGCACCGCTCGCTCACGTATGCGACACGCGGCCGCAACGCGATGGAACAGGCGATCGTGCTCGATCCGGGCAACCTCGACGCCCGGCGCGGCCTGATGCAGTTCTACGCCCGCGCCCCCTGGCCCCTGGGGAGCCCGGCGCGCGCGCGGGCGCAGGCCGACGAGATTCTGCGGCGCGATCCGACCCGGGGGGCGCGCACCTTCCTGGTGCTGGCGCGGGCGCTGGAGAAGGCCGGCAACCGCACCGGAGCCCGCGAGGCCTACGGGGTCGCCCTGCGCCTGGCGCCCGACAATAGCGAAGCGCTGGCCGGCGCCGCGCGCGTGGCGCCCCTGGTTCCAAAATGACGGCCGCCGCTCCGTCCGCCCGCAATTCGTTTCTGGCCCGCCTCCGCGAGGCGGTGGCCGCCGGCACGCTGACCAAGCTGACCCTGGGAAAATATCGCGGGGCCGAGGCGTCGCTGCACAACCTCTATGTCCGCCCGGTCGCGCTGGCGGCCGGCCCCCGGCTCTCGTTCCTCTGGCGGCACGCCACCCGGGACATCACGAAGAACCACCCGGTGCCGGAGGCCCTGGCGCTGCTCGCGCCGCTGATCGGCGGGGACTTCCTGGATGCGCATCTTTTCACCGCGTCGGGTTCGGCGCAGCTGGAGTGCGCCGCCGACGGCTCGGCCCGGCTCCACCTCGCGGGCGCGGCCGCCCTGGGCGCGATGGCGGCTCCCGCCGCCCACGACCAGCCCCGGCACCACGTGCTGCCGGCCGACGCCCCCTGGCTGCGGTCGCTCGGGGTGACCAACGACCAGGGCCGGCCCCGGGAGGGCATGGCCGCCAAGTACCGGCAGATCCAGAAGTTCGCGGAATTGGTCTCGCACCTGATCCGGGAGGCCGGGCTGGAGGAGGGCCCGCTGCGCGTCGTCGACATGGGCTGCGGCAAGGGCTACCTGACCTTCGCCGTGAGCGCCCTCCTCGGCGAGCGGGCGCAGGTCCGCGGGATCGAGGCCCGGCCCGAACTTGTCGCCCTGACCAACCAGGCCGCCGCGGCCGCCGGCTGGTCGGGCCGGCTGAGCTTCGAGGCGGGCACGATCGAGGCGGCGCCAATCGCCGCGACGGACCTCCTGATCGCCCTCCACGCCTGCGACACGGCGACGGACGAAGCCCTGGCCAAGGGGATCGAGGCCGGCGCCAAGCTCCTGGTCGTCTCGCCGTGCTGCCAGAAGGAGCTGCGGCCGCAGCTGACGCCGCCGCCGGTCCTGGCGGACGCCCTGGCCCACGGGATCCTGCAGGAAAGACAGGCGGAGTTTGTGACGGACGCCCTGCGGGCGTCGCTGCTCGAATGGGCCGGCTACCGCACCCGGGTCTTCGAATTCATCTCGACCGAGCACACGGCCAAGAACCTGATGATCGCGGCGATACGCACGCAGGCCCCCGGGGACCCCGGCCGGGCCGAGCGGCTGAGGGCCTTCGCGGCCTTCTACGGAATCCGCCGCCAGAGCCTGGCCCGCCAATTGGGGTTTGATTTGGGGGCCGGTTAGCGTTCCTCTGTCCCTTCCCTATGGGCCAACAACTCAATAAAATTATCAAACGGAAACGTCGTCTCGCGTATTTGAAGCGCAAGAAAGCCAAAGCGATCGCCGCCAAGAAGAAGTGACGGCCGCCCGGTGATCACGGTCAGCCTCATCTCCCTCGGCTGCGCCAAGAACCTGGTCGATAGCGAAATCATGGTGGGGCATCTCCACCAGGCCGGCATGCAGGTCGTGCCGGAAGCGGACCAGGCGGACGTCGTCATCGTCAACACCTGCTCGTTCCTCGATTCGTCGAAGCAGGAGTCGATCAGCCACATCCTCGACGCGCACGCCCAGCGGGGCATGCGCAAGCGCAAGCGCGGCCAAAAGCTGGTCGTGGCCGGCTGCATGGCCCAGCGCTTCGCCAAGGAGCTGCCCGGCGAGCTGCCGGAGGTCGACGCCTTCATCGGCCTGGACCAGGTGACCAGGGTCGCCCCCATCATCGAGGAGATCTTCGCGAAGGAGCGCGGGGCCAAGGCGCCCCCGGCCAGCTTCGTCACGCCGCGGTCGACCTACATCCCCGACTACGACACGCCGCGCTTCCGGCTGACGCCGAAGCATTTCGCCTACATGAAGATCGCGGAGGGCTGCAACCACCCGTGCACCTTCTGCATCATCCCGCAGATCCGCGGCCGCCACCGCAGCCGCACGGTCGCGAGCGTCGTCGCCGAGGCCCGGGCCCTGGTGGCCGAGGGCGTCAAGGAGCTGAACCTGATCTCGCAGGACACGACCTTCTTCGGGATGGACACCTGGCAGGAGCGCCCGAATTCACGGACGCCGGTCGACTCCTCGCGCGGAACCGCCCTCACCACCCTCCTGCGCGAGCTGAACGCGATCGAGGGCGATTTCTGGATCCGGCTCCTCTACACCCACCCGGCCCATTGGAGCGACGAGCTGATCCGCACGATCGCCGAGTGCCCCAAGGTGGCGCGCTACGTCGACATGCCGCTCCAGCACATCAGCGACCGCATGCTCGGGGCCATGCAGCGGGAGACCAGCGGCGCCTACATCCGCGACCTGATCCGGCGGATCCGCGCCGGGGTTCCCGGGATCGCGCTGCGCACCACCTTCATC
Source organism: uncultured Opitutaceae bacterium (assembly GCA_903916755.1). Lineage (GTDB taxonomy): Bacteria > Verrucomicrobiota > Verrucomicrobiia > Opitutales > Opitutaceae > Palsa-1447. The sequence goes on from CAIWXW010000110.1 coordinate 20,911, forward strand.
GTCGGGTTTCCCGGCGAGACCGAAGCCGATGTGGACGAGCTCTGCGCCTTCATCCGCGAGGTGAAGTTCGAGCGGCTGGGCGTCTTCCGCTACTCGCAGGAGGAGGGCACGCGCGCCGGCAAGATGGCCGAGCAGGTCCCGGCGGCCGAGAAGGAGCGCCGCTGGCACCGGCTGATGCGCCTCCAGCAGGAAATTTCCGCCGAGGTCGGACGGGCCGCGATCGGCCGCGAGCTGACGGTGCTGGTCGAGGAGCCGGGGGTCGCCCGGGGCGAGGCCGACGCGCCCGACATCGACGGCCGGGTCTACGTTCCGCGCGAACTGCCCCTCGGGGAATTCGCGCGGGTGAAGATCACCGGCTGCCACGCCTACGACCTGCTGGCGCTTCCGGCCGGCCAGGAGCCGGCCCAGTACAAAGTCGCCAAGCAGGCGCAGTAGGCGGCGTCCTTACGGCGCGGCCGCCCCGGCCGGGCCCGCGTCGGGCTTGCCGTCGTCGGCCGCCGCCTCCGGGGCCGGCTTGGCCGCCTCGGCGGCCGCCTGCTGGGCGGTCTCGGCGACCAGCTGGGCCGGAAGGACCACGAAGCCGCCGGCCCGTCCATTCGCGATGTGGCGGACGCAAAGTCCCAGGACGGCGCCCCGCGGGTCGAAGACGGGGCAGCCGCCGGCCTGGTCGCCCACGAGATATAGCCGGCGCGGCTTCTCGACAATGCCGAGGATCGTGCTGGGGGTCACCACCGGGACGCGCTGGAGATCGCGGTTCGCGCGGGTGACGTCAAAATAGCTCGCGAGCAGCTCGCCTTTCGCGGCGTTCTGGAGGTCGACCGCGGCAAAGGCGCGGCCGGCGGCGGCGGCATCGGGCGCCACGAACGCGAGGTCGGTGTCCGCGTCCTTCAGCACCACGCGGGCGGGGATTTCGGTGCCGTCGGGCAGCCGGAGCTTCACCTCCTTGAATTGCGTGTCGCCGAACTGGAGGCGGGCCCCGTTGGGGCCGGCGCGGCTCGTGTCGACGGCCGCGCGGGGGTCGATGGCGGCGAGCGAGGTCACGGTCAGGCCGTTGGGCGAGATCACCGTGCCGTTCACCTCCAGCCGGACCTCGCGCGGCGGCATCGTGCGGTCGCCCATCGAGATGTTCAGCGTGATCACCAGTTCGATCGAGATAACCGCGTCCGCGTAGCGCTTCACCACCGCGCGGCCGGCCTGGGCCTCCGCGTCGGTCAGGGCGTGGAGCGAAACGGGGCCGGCCAGAAGGGCGGCGGCGCACAGCGCGAGGAGGAGGCGTTTCATGATTTGAGGGGCTTCAGGTTGATCTCGACGAAGAGGGTCTGGCCACGCCGCTGGATCAGGAGCACCCACCAATCGAGGCCGGCGCGGAGCGCCTCCTGGCGAGCGCGGCGGAGCGACTCCACCGCGGTGACCGGCTCGCCGCCCGCCTTCAGGATCAGGTCCTGGGCGCGCAGGCCCGCCAGCGAGGCCCAGCCCGCGAGGTCGGCGCTTTCCACCAGGACGCCCTGCGCGCTCGGGTCGAGCTGCAGGTCCACCCGGTCGTCGAAGGCGAGGTCGCGCACCGCGAATTCGAGCTGCTCGTCGTGCCACCAGGGCATCTCCGAGGGCGGCACCGGCTGGGTCTCGAGGGTGGCGGGCACCTGCAGGGTCTGGCCCTCGCGCCAGACCGTGAAGGTCGCCGCGTTGCCCGGCCCGTATTGGCGGATCTGGGTGGCGAACGCATCCGCGTCCTCGGCGCGGCGGGCGGTGACCGGATCGCCGTCGATCGCCAGGACCACGTCGCCGACCTGCAGCCCGGCGGCGGCCGCCGGGCTGCCCGGATAGATCTGGGTGAGGCGCACGCCGCCCTCCGCCTTGATCGCGAGCCGGGCGCCGAGCCGGACGGTCAGCGGCTGCGACGCGACGCCGAGCCAGGCCTTGCGCGCCTGCGGCGTGATGGCCCGTTCGGTCTCGGCATGGAGCGGGACAACGGAGTCCACCAGGGCCCCGGCGCGCCGGACGCCGGCCAGGACGGTGCGGCGGCCGCGCGAGCCGCGGGTGAGCGCCTCGGTCAGCGCCTGCAATTGCGCCACGGTGTCGACGGCCTTGCCGTTGACCGAGACGAGGATGTCGCCGTCGACCAGGCGGGGCTCGGCCTCGCCCAGGGCCCCCGCCGGCCGGATGCTGGCCAGCATCACGCCGCGGGTGTCGGGGAGCCGGTCCAGGCGGGCCAGGACCGGGGTCAGGTCCCGCACGACGGCACCCCAGGCGCGCAGCTCCACGTCGTCCGACTCGGCCGGGTGGCGCACGGTGAGCTTCAGGTGGGCCGTGGCGCGGACCCCGGCCCGGTCGTACGCGAGGACAAAATCGTCGCCGGGCAGCCGCCCCAGCTCCATCCGGTTGAACTGCGCGACCCCCTTTTCCTCCGCCTGGTCGATGGCATGCCCGTCGGCGGTCATGAGGGCGTCGCCGGGGACGAGGCCGGACTGCTCGGCGGGCGAGCCCGGCATGACGTCGGCGACGATGACGCCCGGCTTGGAGCCATCGGCCTTGAGGCGCGGCTGCACCGTGATGCCGGACCAGCCGCGGACGACGTGACCCTGGGCGATCAGCTGGGCGGCCACCGCGCGCGCCAGGTTGCCGGGAATGGCGCCGCCCAGGTTGACGATACCGAGTTCGTTGATGCCGACGATCTCGCCGCGGCCATTGACGAGCGGACCGCCGCTGTTGCCGCCGAAGATGCTGGCGTCATGAAGAATCCAGCGGACGACGGTGCCCACGTCCTCGCCCTGCAGGACCAGCTTGGCCTCGCCGGGCAATACGAGCGAGGGATTGGAGACGATGCCGCGGGTGACGGATTGCGAGAGATTGGCGGGGCTGCCCAGGGCGAAGACGGTGTCGCCCGCGGTGACCAGGTCCGAGTCGCCGAAGACCGCGGGCGGCAGCGGCGCGGCCTGCGGCGGGCGGCGCGTGAGGTCGAGCTTGAGGATGGCGAGATCAGTCAGCGCATCCTCGCCCACCCGCCGCGCCTCGAGCGCTTCGCCGGAGGAAAGGTAGCATCGGAAATAGTCGCCGTGCTCGGCCACGTGGCAGTTGGTGATGACATAGCCCTCCGCCGAGATGATCGCGCCGCTGCCGCTCACCCGCAGCTTCACCAGGTGGCCCTGCTCCGGCTGCAGCCGCACGACCTCGATCCGCACCACGGAGGGCAGCACGCGCTTCAGCATCGCCTCCGTCTGCCCGCCCCCGGCGCTCGTCTGCGCGCGCGCCGCCGGGCGACCGCAGAAACCGAGCACAAGGACGGGAAGCAAACGGATAAACGCGGGGCCAACCTGTTTATTCATAAGGGGTAACCGGAGGAGCCAGACGGACGCGGGCGGTCGGCTCAAGCCGAAAGGGGCCGGCCGGGCGGCCCGCGGCCAATTCGGCTCTCGCGTTTCCCGTCATTCTCCCCGCTTCTATCCTCGCCTATGAACTCCTCGACCGAGACCGCACTCATCGGCGGCGAGCTGAAGACCGGCAAGGCCCTGACCCTCGCCCTGAAGGCCTACGCGGTGGACGATACGGCGACCAGCTGGTGGTGCCTGCTGTCCACGACGGCGCTGTGGCTGGCGGCCCTCGGCGGCACGCTGGCCGGCCCCAACCGGGCGTCCCAGATCTGCTGCAGCGTGATGGCGGGCCTCCTGCTCCTGCGCCTCTTCGTCATCTATCACGACCAGCAGCACCACGCCATCCTGCCCCAGTCGAAGGCCGCGGGGGTCTTCATGCGCGTGTTCGGCATCCTGGCGCTGAGTCCGAACAGCATCTGGTCGAGCTCCCACAATCACCATCACACGCACAATTCGCGGATCAAGGGCTCCCACATCGGCTCCTTCCCGATCATGACGAAGGAGAACTACCTCAAGTCATCGCGCGGCAAGAGATTCGGGTACCTCTTCGTCCGCCATCCGCTGACCATCCTCTTCGGCTACGTGTTCATGTTTCTGTTCGGCATGTGCCTTGCGCCATTCCTCGCCAAGCCCCGCGAGCATTTCGACGGGCTGGTCGCGCTGGTCGTGCATGCCGCCATCGGCGTCACCCTCTTCCATTTCGGCGGCTGGCCGGCCCTCGTCCTGACGCAGCTCCTGCCGCACTTCATCACGTACGCGATCGGATCCTACCTGTTCTACGCCCAGCATAATTTCTGCGACGTGTCCTTCTTCGACAAGGACGGCTGGACCTACGAGAAAGCCGCCCTCGAGTCCTCGAGCTACATGAAGACCGGCCGCTGGCTCGCCTGGTTCACCGGCAACATCGGCTACCACCACATCCACCACCTGAATGCCCGCATCCCGTTTTACCGGCTGCCGCAGGTGCTGCGCGAGGTGCGCGAACTGCAGCACCCCAAGACCACCTCCCTGCGTCCCTCCGAAATCATCCGCTGCCTGCGCCTGAAGGTGTGGGACGCGGAGGCACAGCGGATGGTCCGCGTGTAGGCTGCGCCCCGCCGTGTTCACCCTTGCGCAACTGGCCGCGGCGATCGGCGGCGAAGTGGTGGGGGACGGCTCGCTGGTGATCACCGGGGCCGCCGCCGCGGCCGCGGCGCGGCCCGGCGACCTCACGTTTGCGGAGAGCCCGGCCTATCTGGCGGCGGCGGAGCAGGGCCAGGCCAGCGCCATCATCGTGCCGCTGGATTGCACCTCGGCGGCGAAGGCGGTCCTGCGGGTCAAAAATCCGCGGATCGCCATTGCCCGGATCCTGGAGCTGCTTTTTCCCGCGGCGACTCACGCCCCGGGCGTCCATCCCAGCGCGGCGGTCGATCCCACGGCCGTGATCGATCCGTCCGCCCACGTGGGTCCGCACTGCGTCCTCGGTCCGGGCGTGCGCCTTGGCGCGCGCGCGGCGCTGTTGGGCGGCAACCACCTCGGCCGCGGCTGCGAGGTGGGCGACGACACGGTCCTGCACCCGCACGTCGTGCTTTACGAGCGGACGCAGGTCGGCCGGCGCGTGGCCATCCATGCGGGCACGGTGATCGGCGGGGATGGCTACGGCTATGTGCTGGATGCGGGCCGCCACCGGAAGATGCCCCAGATCGGAAACGTGATCGTGCAGGATGACGTCGAGATCGGCTGCAACACGGCGATCGACCGTGGCGCCCTCGCCTCGACCATCATCGGCGAGGGCACCAAGATCGACAACCTCGTGCACATCGCGCACAATGTGGTGATGGGGAGGCACTGCCTCATCATGGGCCAGGCGGGCTTCGCCGGCAGCACCACTCTGGAGGATTACGTGGTCGTCGCGTCGCAGTCGGGCATCGCCGGCCACCTCACGCTGGGGGCGCGATCTACCGTCGGGGCCAAGTCCGGCGTGATGCGGGACATTCCCGCGGGCGCCACCGTGCTCGGCTATCCGGCCGCGCCCGACCGCGAGACCAAGCGGCAGTGGGTGGCCACGATGCAGCTGCCGGAACTGGTCCGCCGCGTGCGGGCGCTGGAGCGATCGGCGCCGGCCGAGGTTCCGCCCGCCTAGGCTTTCGCCGCCGCGGCGTAGCGCGGGATGATCCCGTCGAAACTGCCGTTGCTGAAGAAAACGACGACCCGGGACTGCGGGCCGGCGGGCAGCGTGTCGGCGGTCAGCCGCGCCAGCAGGGCGCCGTTGTCGGGGAAGGCACGGGCTTTCCGTCCCCGCCCGGCGAGATGGGCCACGACCGCGGCGGGATCGAAGCGGGCGTTCTCGGCCAGCTTCTCCGGGCGATTGACCGGCCCCAGGTAGATTTCGTCGGCCTCCCCGAGCGCGTCGCGGAACTCGTCCTGGAGCGTCTTGACGCGGGCGGTGTTGCTGCGCGGCTCGAAGACGGCGGTGAGGGTCGCGCCCGGAAAGCGGGCGCGGAAGGAGCGGAGGGTTTCCGCCAGCGCCGTCGGATGATGCCCGAAGTCCTCGATGATCGTGAGCGTGCGATGGGTGGCGATCGCCTCCTGCCGCCGGCGGACCCCGCGGAACCGCGCGAGGGCGTCGAGGGGGAGGATGGTCGGATTCCCGGGATCGAGCGCCAGTCCGGCGCCGGTGGCGGCCATCGCGGCATTGCGCGCATTGTACAGGCCGGGCACGGACCAGCGCACGCGGCCCCAGGGGGCGCCGCGCCAGGTGAGCGCGAATTCGGCGCCGGCGGCCGTTTCGGCGAAGCCGGTGATCCGGACATCGTTCTCCGCGCCGAGACCGACCCGCACGACCTGGGTCCAGGGCATCGGCCCGAGAGCCGCGAGATTGGCGTCGTCGCCGTTCAGGACCACGCGGCCGCCGCGCGGCACCAGCCGGACGAAATGGCTGAAGGTCCGCTGCACATCGGCCAGGTCGCGGAAGATGTCGGCGTGATCGAACTCGAGGTTGTTCAGGACGGCGATCCGGGGCGCGTAATGGATGAACTTGCTCCGCTTGTCGAAGAACGCGCTGTCGTACTCGTCGCCCTCGATCACGAAGGGATCCCCGGGCGCCCCGAGGTGGGTGCCGACGGGCGGATCCTGGGGGACGCCGCCGATCAGGAAACCGGGGTCGCGGCCGTTCTCCCGCAGGAGAAACGCCGCCAGGGAGGTCGTGGTGGTCTTCCCGTGCGTGCCCGCGATGACGAGGTTCGTCCGGTGCCGGAGCACCAGGTCGTGGAGCATGGCCGGCAGCGAGGTGAAAGGAAGGGCCCGGGTCTCCAGAAGCCACTCGATCTCGGGGTTGCCGCGGGACTGCGCGTTGCCGACCACGACCAGGTCGGGTTTCAGGCGCGCGAGGCGCGCGGCGTCATAGCCTGGCTCAATCGTCACCCCGGCTTCGGCCAGGACGGTGCTCATGGGCGGATAGATGTCGGTGTCGCTGCCGGAGACGGCGTGGCCCGCCGCGCGCGCGAGGAGCGCGGCATTGCCCATGGCCGTCCCGCAGACGCCCATGAAATAGACCCTCATGCGGCGTAGCCTGCCTGACTCGCCGCCCAGCGGGAAGCGCCTTTTGTGCGTTCGCCTCCGCCCGACGGCGGTGGCGCCTGGGGGACCGGTGCAGGCCCACCTCCCGCCACCCGTCATCGGGCCTTTCCCCATGGGCCGCGCCGGTTGCTAGGATGAGGAACGCCATGCTGTTTGCCGTGACCAAGGTCGAGCGCCGGATCCTGGCCGTGCTGGCGCTGCTGATCGCCCTGGGGCTCCTCGGCCGGGTCGTGCTTTAGTTTTGCCCTTCCCTGCATCCCCTTCCTAACTCCAGACGTAGCATGAGGAAATGCCCTTCGCTTCATCCTGTGCGCCCGCCGGGCTCGCTTGGGCGGTCTTTCCGGCCGCCGGCGGGAGCCGTCGCCCGTCGGCGAATGGCATGACCGACGCCGAAGCCAGCCGCCAGGCCGAAGAGCGCAGCTCCGAGGATGCGAAGCTGCTGCGGCGCATGGCGGGCGGCGAGCACGATGCGATGGCGGCGCTGTACGAGCGCTTCTCGCGGCCCCTGTATGCGACGGCCCTGCACATCCTGAAGGACGGCGCGGAGGCCCAGGACATCGTGCATGATGTGTTCATCACCCTGTGGGAGAAGGCGGCGATCTATGCCGCCGAGCGCGGCAGCGCGTTTTCGTGGGCGGTGACCCTTACCCGCAACCGGTCGATCGACCGGCTGCGCTCGCGCCGCCGCCGGGCCGAGCTGCTGGAGCAGTCCGCGCCCGGTGATCTCGGCTTGCAGGAGGGCAATGCCGGCACCGGGGCCGACGAGACCGCCACGGCCGCCGACCAAGCCCGCGTCGTCCGCGCGGCCGTGGCGACCCTGCCGCCGGACCAGAAGGACGCCCTCGAGCTCGCTTTTTTCAGTGGGCTGACCCAGCAGGAAATCGCCGAACGGCTCCGCGAGCCGCTGGGCACGATCAAGGCCCGGATTCGCCGCGGCCTCGGCAAACTCCGCGACACGCTCGCGCCCCGGCTATGATGGACGAGCACCAGGCAGAACTCGCCGCGCTCTTCGCCCTCGATCTGCTCGAGGGCGCGGAAAAGACCGCCTTCGAGGCCTCGCTCGCGGAGAACGCCGAGCTGCGCCGCCACGTCGATGGCCTGCGGGCCGCGGCGGCGGAGATCGCCCACCTGGCCCCCCCGGCCGAGCCCCCGGCCGAGCTCAAGGCCCGCGTGCTCACCTCGGTGTCCGGCCGCCCGATCGCCCGGCCCGCGCCGGCCCCCCTGCCCCCCCTCATTCCCTTCGGCAGCCTGATTCCCTGGGCGGTGGCCGCCTGCCTCGCGATCGCGGCCCTCTGGGCCGGCCGGCAGTCGCTCAATCTGCGCTCGGAAAACGAGGCGATGCGCGATCAGCAGCACCTGGCCCAGGTCGACCTGACGCTCCTGCGCACGCGGATGGAGGCCGAGCGCCTCGTCCGCCAGCGGCAGTATGACGACGCGCAGCAGCAGCTGGCCGAGGCCGGCCGGCAGACCCATGAATCCCGCGCGGAACTCGCCCGCCTCCAGGGCGAGGTGGCCCAGGCCCGCCAGGAGCTCGCGCTGGCCGTCCAGCAGGCCGAGGCGGCGGGCCGGCAGGTCGCCGCCCTCACCGTCAAGCTTAAGCAGGAGGGCGACCTCGCGCAGTACAAGATCGCCACCCTCGCCTCGATGCTCGGCAACTCGCCCAAGGCCATCGCGGTCGCGGTGTGGAATCCCATGGAGCAGGAGGGCATGCTCAAGGTCTCGCAGTTGGCGATGCCCGCCTCCGACAAGGACTACCAGCTCTGGCTGATCGACCCGCAGTACAAGTCGCCCGTCAGCGCCGGCATCTTCGCCATGGATCCGGCGACCGGCGAGGCCCACGTCAAGTTCAAGACGGACAAGGCCATCGACACCATCGCCAAGTTCGCCATCTCGCTGGAAGCCAAGGGGGGAATGCCGGAGCCGCACGGCCCGATCGTGATGCTGAGCCAATAGGGCCGGCCCACTTCTCACTTGTCACCCACCCATACGCCGCAAGACTTTGCGGCGTATGGTAATAAAACCCAAGGTCCGCGGCTTTGTCTGCGTCACCTCCCACCCCGCCGGCTGCGCCGCGCACGTCCAGGAATGGATTGACCACGTCAAATCCAAGGGACCGGTCAAGCCGGGGCCGAGGAAGGTCCTGGTGATCGGGTCCTCGACCGGATACGGCCTCGCCTCGCGGGTCGCGGCCGCCTTCGGCTCGGGCGCCGACACGCTCGGGGTGTTCTTCGAGCGCCCCTCCGAAGAGGGGCGTCCGGCCACCCCCGGCTGGTACAACACGATCGCCTTCACCGAGAAGGCCCGCGCGGCCGGCCTGCACGCCGGCAACATCAATGGCGACGCCTATTCCGCGGAGATCAAGCGCCAGACCCTCGAGCACCTGAAGGCCCACATGGGCCCGGTGGACCTGGTCATCTATTCCCTGGCCTCGCCCCGCCGGGTGCACCCGCAGACGGGCGCGATCCACAAGTCCGTGCTCAAGCCGGTCGGCGCCCCCTACACGAACAAGACGGTCGACACCGACAAGGGCCTGGTCACCGACATCACAATCGAGCCCGCCACCCCCCAGGAGATCGCCGACACGATCACCGTGATGGGCGGCGAGGACTGGGAATTGTGGATGGAGGCCCTGGCCCAGGCCGGCCTTTTGGCCCCCGGGGCCAAGTCGGTCGCCTATTCCTATATCGGACCCGATGTCACCTGGCCCATCTACAAGAACGGCACGATCGGCCTGGCGAAGAACGATCTCGAGCGCGCCGCCAAGGCGATCGATGCCCGCCTCCGGCCCGGCGGCGGCGGCGCCTTCATTTCGGTCAACAAGGCGCTGGTGACCCAGGCCAGCTCGGCCATCCCGGTCGTCCCCCTGTACATTTCGATCCTCTACAAGGTAATGAAGGCCGCCGGCCTGCACGAAGGCTGCGCCGAACAGATGCAGCGGCTCTTCGCCGACGAGCTCTACGGCCCGCAGGGGCCGCGCTTCGACGAGGCCGGCCGCGTGCGGCTGGACGACCGCGAGATGCGCCCGGAGGTCCAGGCCGCCGTCCGCGAGATCTGGCCGCAGGTCACGACCGAGAACCTCGCCGCGACCACCGACATCGCCGGCTACCGCAGCGAATTTCTGAAGCTCTTCGGCTTCGGGCTGGCGGGCGTGGACTACGCCGCCGACGTCGAGCCCCATCTCCCCATGCTGTGAGCCCGGCGGTTCGCCGCGGGCTTAGTTGGTGGCGATCTTCACCCGCAGGGCCGACAGGGCCCGCAGGTGGCCGCTGCGCCGGGCGGTGTAGGCGGCGGGCTGGCCGGTCGGGACACGCTCGATGTAGGCGTAGTCCTTCACCCCGCGGGCGCCGCGCTCGATCAGGAACTTGCAGAGGTTGATCTCAGTCACGGCCGGATCGCCGGTCGAGAGCCAGACTTCCAGGAGAATCGTGTCCGCCCGCCCGTCGGGTTCGCTGTCCTTGACCGTCACCATCGGCTGGGCCAGCCGCGGGACGATCGGATCCAGCCAGTCGCTCACCACGTTTCGGACCCGGCCGGATTTCGGCCACTGGCGGACACGGATCAGGGAGGCTGCGGCGGCCACCGTCGAGCCCTCGGGGACATAGAGGTTCGTGACCACCGCCTCCGCGCCCGTTTGGACCGCGGCGAGCACGTACTTCGTGCCCTCGAACATGAGGCTGGGTGGGTCCGCCCGCGCGGCGGAGACCAGCAGCGGGCTGAGGGCGACGATGGGCAGCAGCCGGCGGCGGAACGACGTGGCGAAGAGGGAAAGCATGGACGATTGGACGGTAGGGCCTGGGGCTGGCGGCACAACTGCCGATTCCGCGCCGCCGCCTCCGGCAGCGTCACCCCTAGGCCTCAAACCCGGCCACGCTGGCCGAGCGCCCATTGTCCTTCGGTCCTAGCTGGAGGAGGTAGGGCGCCGCCTGCTCCGCCCACTTGACCGCCTTGGGATAGGCGGCCGCGCCGTCCGACCAGCACTGCCGCAGCATGTCGGTGTCGATGGCCCCGGGATTGAGGGGGACGGCCGCCATCCCGGCCGGCAGCTCCTCCGCCAGGGCCTTGGTCAGGCCCTCGATCGCCCACTTGGAGGCGCAGTAGGGGGCCACCTCGGGCGAAACGCTCCGGCCCCAGCCGGAGCTGAGGTTGACGATGACGCCCTTCTTCCGGGCGACCATGGCGGGAACGAAGTAATGGATCACGTTGGCGACGCCGTTCACGTTGACCGCCATCAGTTGCGCAAACTTCTCCGGGGGCACCTGCCAGAGGGGTGCCAGCTCGTTGATCACGCCCGCGTTGTTGATCAGGAGGTCCGGCACCCGGTCGGGCCCGAGGATCCGCTCGGCCCAGAGCTTGACCTTGACCGCCTGCGCGACGTCCACCGCGTCAAAGGTATGCGGCTCGGGATGCTCCATCCGCAGTTCGAAGATCTGCGGCCCGTTCCGGCCGCAGCCGGCCACAGTGTGGCCATGGGACATGTACCACTCGGCCAGCGCGCGGCCCAGGCCCCGCGTGACGCCGGTGATGACGATGAACATGGGCCGGCTAGCGGGTCTGCAGGCTGAACTTGGTCAGGCCCGTCTTCTGGCAGGCGTCCATGACGAAGGCCAGTTTCTTGAGCTGGGTGACCTCGTCGGCCTTGATCAGCACGGGGATGTCCTTGTCGACATCATGCACCTGCTGCAGGAGACCCATCAGCTCGTCGTCGCTGACCCGCTTGTCGTTGAAGGCCAGGCTGCCGTCCTTGTCGATCGCGATCGTGACCGTGCCCTTGAACTCGTTCTTGCCCGCGGTGTCGACCTTCGGGAGCGTGATGTTGAGCGTCGTCGCCGACTTGAACTGCATCGTCACGAAGGAGAAGAAGATCAGCATCACGAGCACGTCGATCAGCGGCACGAGGTTCAGCTCGGGCCGGCGGCGCGGACGGGCCATCAGGGAGCTGCTCATGAGGGATTGCGCCGGAGGATCCGCTCAAGCAGCACCTCCAGCTCGGCCGCGTAGTTGTCGACCTTGCGGGAGAGGTAGCCGGCGCCGATGAGCGAGGGAATGGCGATCGAAAGGCCGATGACGGTGGCGGACAGCGCCAGCGCGACGCCCTTGGTGAAGAGGACGGGATCGGGCAGTCCGGTGCTCGCATCAATCTGCGAAAACACCTGCAGGAGGCCGGTGACCGTGCCGGACAGGCCGAGCAGCGGGGCGGCGGCATAGATGACGTCGAGATAGGGAATCCCGCGCTGCATCCGGTTCACCTCCAGTCGCGCGAAGGCGCGCAGGGCGCCCTCGTCCCTGGGATTCTGCTCCGCGAAGTCGACGATCCGCGCCAGCACCGTGTGCCGGCCGCCGGTGAGCGACGCCTTGCCGGCCACGATCGCGTCCACGAGGTCATGCGGCATGACCGCGCCGCGGCGCAGGGCGTAGGCGCGCTCGCAGATGATGAAGACAGCGGCCGCCGAGCACAGGCCCAGGGGATAAATCAGGAGCCCGGCTCCGGTGAGAACATCGATCATTCCAAGGACCATAAGATGAAGAGGGTGCAACTGTGACGCGAGAAACCGTCAAAAGGTCCATAGAATATGCGGAAGTTTTACCCCCGCCAAGCCGATAACCCCCGGCGGGCTATCCCTTTGCGGGCCGCCAAGGGGTGCCGCCGGACCGGATCAGGCGGCCATATAGGGCAGGCCGGCCGTGGCCGCCTTGACGGCGGGCACCCCCTCCAGCAGCTCGCCGATGGGGTCCCAGCGGCCATGGATCAGCGAATCGTGGGCATTGGGCCTGATGTCGGCCTTCACGGTGACGCCGCCGGCGCGGATCTGCCGGCCAGCCACGTCGATCGTGAGCACCACCTGGGGGTCGGCCTCGATCGCCGCGGACAGGCGCGCGATGTCATCGCGGCTGGCGGTGAGGCAGGGAATGCCCAGGGTCGTGCAGTTGCCGAAGAAGATCTCGGCGAAGCTCTCCGCGATCACGGCCCGGAAGCCGTACTTGTGGATCGCCTGGGGCGCGTGCTCGCGGGACGATCCGCAGCCGAAATTGGCGCCCGAGAGCAGGATCGAGGCGCCCTTGAAGCGGGGCTCGTTCAGGACGTGCGGCTTGTCGGTGCCATCGGCGTTCTTGCGCACGTCGTAGAAGAGGAACTCCCCCAGCCCGTCGAAGGTCACGCATTTCATGAAGCGCGCGGGGATGATCCGGTCGGTGTCGATATCGTTGCCGGCAACGGTGACGCCGCGACCGGCGACGGAGGTGATTTTGGGCAGGGACATGGGAGG
>CAIWXW010000111.1 GCA_903916755.1 uncultured Opitutaceae bacterium
GACCAGGCCGGCCGCGGCGTGATGCTGGCGCGCCTGGGCGAGGCGGAGGAGGACGGTGAACTCGGCCGCTCCATCCCGGACCGGATCGCCGGGCAGCACGGGCACCTCATAAAAGACGGCCACATTCGAGTCGGCGCAAGGAGTCGCGGCCCGGGCGGCGAGCGGCGCCATCATCACGGCGAGGCCCGCGAGCGCCCACAGGGCGCGGCAGCGAGAGAGCGAAGGCATGCCCTCCGCATCTGCAGGTGCCATGCCACGGTTCGCGCTGCGCCGGAGCGGGAACAATGAAATGTTTTCGCGCAAGCCGCCGGCACGTGAGCCAATTTCACGCGGGCGCCGGGCGCCGTATCCGAGCGGCGGTCACGGGCACAAAAAAACCAGCCCGGTGAGGGGCTGGTTGAATGGGACCGGATTGCGGCTCAGGTCCGGTTGTTGGCCTTCGCCGCCTCATCCAGCGCGGAACGCAGCACCGCCTGGGCGGTGTCGGGCTCCTTGCTCAGCTGCTCGCGGCAGATTTCCATCACCCGGGGATGGGCGGCGGCATTCTGGGCGAGGGAGTAACGGGCGGCCTGATCGAGCCCCGGTTGACCGGTGCCGATCGCGTCGAGAATGGCGACGATGTTGCGCTCATTGCCGCTGGCCAAAAAGGCGCCCCACTGGAGATTCATCGAGGCGGGGGAGACGACCGGAGTGGCGGCGATCGCCCCGCTGGGGGTCCGGGCGAGGCGCTCGACTTCCGAGCGGACCGGGGAGTTCCAATCCAGGCGCTGGAGCATCGGGGCTCCGGCGGGATTGCCCGCCTTCCAAAGGGCGGCGGCGACGAGGCGCTGCTGGCCCAGCGGAAGCCGGTTGAATTGCGGGAGCCAGGCTTGCACGCGGTCCGGGTTCTGCTGGAACACGGTGGCAAGGAAGCCGATGGCGACGGCCCGATGATCCGCCTGGTCGAGGTAGCCCTCGAAGGCGAGGTTCTGGATCATGGCCGGCACTTCGGCCGGGCGGGGGTTCGTGTAGTAGGTTTCGAGCCAGTTCTGCGCCGCGGAGGCGGCGTGAACGGCGAAGGCGGGAGCGAGCGCCAGGCTCGCGAGGAGCGCGACTTTAAGGGATTTCATGAGGGTTTGGCGCGAACGGCGCCGGGTTAACTGGGGTGATTGAGGGAACTAACTACCCCCCAAGCTAGCCCATCCCGGGTCCGGGGTAAAGGGCGCCGACGATGAAAATGCTTCATCTGTCACCAAATAATGATGACAAACTTTCACCCGGCGGGCGGAACCGGCCGCTATTCCTTTGCCGGGGAGCTGGCGTCAAGCGCCTGAAAAGCCGCGTTGCAGCGATCGATGAACTCTTGCTGGAGCGGAAGGGGGGCCGATCCCTTCCGCCGCACGAGCACCCAGTGGCGGACCATGCGCTTCTTGGTCAAAGGCACGGCCCGCAGCGAGCCGGCGGCGGCTTCGGCGGCGACCTGCCATGGAGTGAAGACCCCCACGCCGAAGCCGGCCGAGACGAGCCGCTTGGCCGCTTCCAGGCTGCCGGGAGCGGTCACTTCCGCCGGCATGATTTTTTCGGCGCGGAAGAGCCTTTCGAGCATCGCTGAGTTGATGCCGTCCTTCAGGGGCAGGATGAAGGTTTCCTGGGCCACCGCCTCGGGCGAAATGCGGCGCAACCGCGCCCAGGGATGCTCGGCCGAGACAAAGAAAAGCAGTTCGTCCTTCAGGAGGGGCTCAAAAACGAGATCGTCGGGCCGGAGGGAATCGAGCCCGATGGCAAAATCGATCTTGTTGGCCCGCAGCGGCTCCAGCAGATCCGCCAGCTTTCCGGGCTTCAGCTTCACCTTGCAGGCGGGAAAGCTCTTTTGAAACTCCTGCAGGATCTGGGGCAGCACATAGTGCAGAGTCAGCGTGTTCGCACCGATCCAAAGCTGCCGCTGATTTTGGGCCGAAAGCTGCTCCATTTCGAGGCGGGCCGCCCTCATCTCGCTCAGGATCTTGTCGATATACTCGCGGAAGCGCTCTCCGGCCTCGGTGAGGATGACCTGGCGCCGGGTGCGGTTGAAGAGCTGGCTGCCGACGTCCTCCTCCAGGGCCTTGATGGCGTGGCTGACGGCGGATTGGGTCAAAAAGAGATTGGCCGCCGCCACGTTGAAGTGACGATGCTCCACCAAGGCCGCAAAGGCGGCCATCTGGCGGCCATCAATAATTCGGTTTCTCGTGGGATTCGGTCGATTCACCTCTCCCGACGCCTTAGCAGTTATCGAGCCAGCCGGACGAAGCGGCTCCCATGAAATGGTCCCAGTCGCGCCCTGGGTGGTCGCCGCGGTCAATTCACCTTCTTTTCGCCGTCCAGCCGATAGATTCCGGTAAGATAGCCGCCGTCGTAAAGCGGGCCGACGTGAAGGGTGCCGGCAAAGGAAAGGGGAATGTCCTGAACGGCGGCCACCGCCTTGGCCATGTGGACGACGATCCAGTCGTTCGGGTCCGGCACCACCCCGTAGCAGCACATCATGGGATCGCGCACGAGGAGGAAGTCCGTCACCAGGCCATCCTCCATCTTTACCGGGAGCATGAAGCCGGTCACGATCGCCCGCTTGCCATCGAGCTGCTGGATCTCAGCGGGAATGTCCTTGGCCGCCTCGGCCGCCTGCTTCACCGCCTGGTCGCCCGTGGCATCGGGCAGCAGCGTGTATTTGAACCCCCCCAGCACGTCGAAGCCCAGGGGGAGGCAGCCGTTGACGCTCGCCGGAATCGGCGGAAGGGACGACGCTCCCGCCGCCGGCAGCGAGAGGAGGATGGCGCCCAGCAGAACAGGGGGGAGGCGATAAGAGAAGGTCATGGATGCGGTCAGACGGATAAGATTTGCAGCATGGCGAATGCCATGTCCGGCGGGAAACGAGCCGGGCGCAGCCTTGTATCAGAAACGTGGATTGGGACTCGCGCTCCCCCGAACGAACGCCGCCCCGATCGCGGGGGCGACCGGGGCGGCGGCGGGCAGGGCC
>CAIWXW010000112.1 GCA_903916755.1 uncultured Opitutaceae bacterium
ATGCTCGGTATGGGGCTTGCGATTTTCTTTATGTTCAAAGGCGGAGCCATTTTAAGTAATTATCTCGTTCCGTGGCTTCTTCTCCTTTCCGTTGCAGTATTCATAATCAGCCTCTTCGGTCTTCTGCCGATGTCCGCATTCCGAGACACGCGTCCTATTGCAGGAATAGGATTCATGTATGTCTCTTATGTTTTTGGCGCAACAGTCTGGTTCTGGGGCTTCCTAGCCACATACATTTTGTGGGGTAGTTTAGCGCTCTGGATTGGCCTCGGAATGTTCGGTGTCGGTGTCGTACCTATTGCTCTACTCGCGGCAGGTATCAAAGCGAAGTGGACACTTTTCGCTAAACTTTCGACTTTGCTAGTTGTCACCTACGGCGCACGAACATCCGGTCTACTTCTGGTTAAAAACATCGCATCCGACACTATCGATCCGAAATTTCCGTTAAAGCTAGCTGCCTGGAACTGGATTTTGTTTGGGGCTTCATTTGTTCCAGCGATTGGATATCTCACGCTCATCCCAACGTTGGTATGCTCATTTATTTTGAGTTTTTCGAAGACTCCACGTGCCCGGCGACACGGCAGAATGCCTCTCGCTGCATTTGCCGGTCTATTTATCGCTCTATTTGTTGTGGGCTGGTTTTATCCAGATGCCGTTGCCCGCGTAGGAGCAGCCAATAGGGCTCTTTGGCAGGCAGTATTCGAGGGCCCAATTGTGCCATAGCGGCGAGTCATTATCCTTTTTAACTCCATTTTAATCGTCGTCCCTATCTTTGGTGAACGACGAGTACAGGGTTAAGACCCCCATCGCAATGCCTGCGACAAACCCGAGCAAAAGATTGAATGGTTGCAGCTTCTTCATCTTGTTCGGGAAACGGATGTGGATGATCTCCGCCAGCTGCGGGTCCTGCAGGAAGGCGTCAAAGGCCGCCGAGATCGTCGACTTGATCACGTTGGCCGTCTTGCCGTCGGCGACCATCTTCTGCCATTCGTCGCGGAAAAAGAGGCCCAGGTTCTCGAGCGGCGCCAGCTGGCGGCGGCGCATCTCCTCCGCTTCCTCCTCCGGCAGCGAAACGGCGGCGGCCTGCAGCGCCCGCAGCTTCTCGCCCAGGCGCGTCAGCGCATCGGCCAGCCGGTGATCCTGGGTGGCCAGGCGGACAATGTCGCCGGCCGTGCAGACCTCCCGGGCGACCGCCCGATGCAGGGCGATGCAGGCGGCGATCACCTTCCGGCCCTGCTCGTAGAAGTAGTCATTCTCGCCGCGGCCGCCGCCGCCCCGGACCATTCCCGCCAGCCGGGTCAGGCGCTCGGCCGCCTCCGCCGGCGGCAGCCGCGGATCCACCAGGTTGTAGTGCACCCCGTTGTCGACATAGCTGATGCCCTCCACGGCGAGCCAGCGCGGCGGTGGCTCGCGCCAAGGCTGCCCGTCTGGCCCGGCCCGGCCCGCCGGGCGGTTGCGCGCCGGGGTGTGGCTGACGCGCCACAGCTCTCCCTCCCGCCAGCGCCAGCCGATGAACCGCGGCTCGCGCCCGCCGACTTCGATGCGAGCGGCCGCGAGCAGCGGCTCGACCGCCGCCCAATCCCCGGGTGATTCGAAGACGTCCGCGGGAATGGCGCGGCCCGCCCGGGGATGACCGGGGGGCAGAAGGACGCGGGGGAGCAGGTCGCCCGCGTCCGATCCGCCCGCGCCGCCGCGCCCGCTGAGAAACCATTGGCGGCCCCGCTCATCCCGGTAGCGCACCACCGGGATCCGGCAGGACGGCGATATGATCACGACGTCCCGCGACACGCAGCGGCCCGCCTCGTGAGCCAGAAAGATGCAGGCGTCGACCAGGTCGCCCTTCACCTCCGGGATAAAGGCGCCGATCTTTTGGAATTCATCCGGCGATCGCTCGTCCTCCGTCTCGACATTGTAAGTCTGGAAAAGCTGCGTCACGGCGGGCATGAGGATGCCGGCCGTTTTGGCCGACCCCGTCACGCCGGTGACAAGCAGGGAGGTCCGCAGCTCATCGTAGTCGATTTCCATGCCCGCGAGCCGCAGACCGTGCCGCTTCGCGCCGGAGGCCTCGCCGCCAGCCCTTGCTTTTCTCTCCGGGCTGGGGCCGCCCGGTTCCCGGGCGTAGAACTCGGGATAGCACAGCTGCAGGCAGCGCGCCTGGAAAATCCCCGCGCCGATGATCGCCGCCGCCATCATCGCGCCCTGGCAGAGCCGCACATAATGCCAGCCTTGCTCGAACGCGTCGCAGGCGGCCGCAACCATGGGAATCGCGCGCGCCCACGTCTCGAGGTCCGGCATCAGGCAGCAGCCCGTCAGCAAGAACAGCGCGCTGCAGCCCATGCAGAGCCCCGGCGACGTCAACGGCATGCAATGGCCGCCCGCGAAGACGCCGCGCTGCCAAAGACGGAGCAAGGGGCGGGCAACGCGCATCCCCCGATGATAACAACCGGGTGTCGCGGCCCAAGACCACGGCCCATCTAACTCATTACTTACTGCTTATAAGAAGGTAAGGGCTAGGCCCCTCCCTGCATCGGCGGTCAGCGTCCGCACCAGCCGCCATCGACCGCGAGCACCTGGCCCGTCAGGTAATCGGAGGCGCTGGAGGCGAGGAAAACAATTGTCCCCTCCAGGTCCGCCGGCTCGCCCCAGCGGCCGGCCGGGATCCGGCTCAGGATCTCCTTCGAGCGGCCGGCATCGGCCTGCAGCGCCGCCGTATTGTCCGTCCGCATATAGCCGGGCGCGATGGCATTCACCTGGACGCCCTGCCCGGCCCATTCATTTGAAAGCGCCTTGGTCAGCTGGCCGACTCCCCCCTTGCTCGCGGCATAGCCGGGCACGGTGAAGCCGCCAAAGAAGGAAAGGAGCGAGGCGGTGTTGATGATCTTGCCCGAACCGCGGGCCAGCATGTGCTTGCCGGCGGCGCGGCAGGCGGTGAAGACCCCGTTCAGGTTGACGTTCAGCACCTCGTCCCAATCCGCGTCGGTGTGGCTGACGGCGGGAGCACGGCGGATGATGCCGGCATTGTTGACCAGGATATCGAGATGGCCCTGCCAGGCGATGGCCTCGCCGATCAGGCGCTCGACGTCGGCCCGGCGGCCCAGGTCGGCGGCGATCGCCGTGGCCTTGACCCCGTAACTGGCGAGCTCCTTGACCACGGGCGCCAGCGAGGCCGCATCGCGGCCGTTGACGATCACATCCGCGCCGGACTGCGCAAGGGCGCGCGCCATCGCCAGACCCAGCCCCTTGCTGGAGCCGGTGACGAGCGCGACCTTGCCCTTGAGGCCGAACTTCTGCTCGAGAAAAGAAGCCATGGCGGGATTACTTGAGGGCGGTCATCGCCACCGCATCCATGTCGGAGAAGGTCTGGTTGTCGCCACCCATGGCCCAGACGAAGCGATAGCTGCCGGTGCCGGCGCCGCAATGCACCGACCAGGCGGGCGAGAGGACGACCTCGCGGTCGCGGACGATGACGTGACGGGTGGCGGTCGGCTCCCCGAGAAGGTGAACCACCACCTGGTCCGCGAGATCGAAGTACAGGTAGATCTCCGTCCGGCGGCTGTGGGTGTGGGGCGGCATCGTGTTCCAGACGCTGCCGGGCTCGAATTCGGTGAAGCCCATCACCAGCTGGCAGCTCTTAACGCCGTCGACATGGATCAGCTTGTTGATCCGGCGGCGGTTGGCTTTGGCCGGGTCGCCGATCGGGTCGGTTTTCACGTCGGCCCGGCGGACCACCGCGGTGGGATGCTTGGCGTGCGCCGGCGTGCTGATGAAGTAAAACTGGGCCTGGCCGCCCGCGCTGCTCTCAAGGGTCACGTCCTTTTCCCCGAGGCCGATGTAGAGGCAGTCGAGGGTGCCGAGCTCGTGGCGCTCCGCGCCCACCCGCACCGCGCCGGGCGCACCGAGGTTGAGAATGCCGATCTCGCGGCGGGCCAGGAAGAACTCCGTCCCCGTCTCCTTCGCGCTGGGCAGCGCCAGCGGGGCGGTCGTCGGCATCGCGCCGCCGACGATCATGCGGTCAAGGTCGGTGTAATGGGCGATCACCTCGCCGGGGCGGAACAGGCCGCCGATCAGGAAGGATTCACGCAGCGCTTCGGTGCTGAGCGTGTTGGCGGCGGCGGGACTGGGGGAATAGTGGATTTTCAAGGGAAGTTATTGGAGAGGTTCGAGCCAGACGTTCCGAAATTGGATCCGGGCGCCCTCCATCTGCAAGGCAATCGAACCGGTGGAATAGGTGATGTGCTCCACGTGGTTCTCGAGGACGCCGTTGACGTACACCTCGACGCTGTCGCCCCGGCAGAAAATGTCATACGAATTCCACTGGCCGAAGGGCTTTTCCGCCATCGGACCGATGGGCTTCGCCCGCTTCTTCTTGTTGATCATCGGGGCGCTGGGCATGTCGATGTTGGTCGCGATCAGGAGCCCCGCCTCGGTCGACCGCAGCTGGCACTCGATGCCGTTGGGCCAGATGTTATCGGCGCCGTGGACATGGATGAACAGGCCGCTGTTGGCGGTCGGAGGCGAGCCCTCCGGATAGCGCCACTCGGCGTGGATCTTGTAGTTCGAGAACGTCCGCTTGGTCCGCAGGTAGCCGTAGGGCTGGCCCCTAAACTGGAGCACGCCATCCGTCACTGACCACACGGTCTTCGGGTCGACCGCCCGGTCCTGGAGGAAGACCGTCCAGCCGTCGATGTCCCGGCCGTTCCAGAGGATCACGGCGTCCGCCGGCGGCGGGGCGGGCAGCGCGGGGGCGGCGCGCACCGCTCCCGCCGGCAGGGCCAGCAGGGCGGTCGCGAGCAGCCGCCGCCAGCTCACAGGGCGGGCAGGGTCACCTTGACGGGCGAGGCCAGCCGCTGGGCGCAGGCGGCCAGGTAGGCCGTCCAGTCCGCGCTCGACGAAAAGTCGCCGCTCTTGTTCCAGCCGGCGCCGGCGAAGTAGCGGACGGGCGCGCCCGACTTGGCCTTGACCAGGATGAGCCGGTCATGCGCCGTCTCCAGGATGCCGGCAAAATGGGTGCCCGGGGCGAGGATGATGCCCGTGCCGAGGCTGCCGTCGGCGGGATCCGGGAAATCCTCCCAGACACTGATCCAGGGGCACGGGCCGGTCTCGCTCTGCGCCGGCGTGAACTTGACCTTCGCGTGCTTGGTCAGGCCGATCGCGACCGTGATCTCGCCGTCGTTGTGGTTGCGCGACCCCTTGAAGTCGAAGGTGCTGTCGATCTCGTCCAGGTTGTGGCCGCCATCGACGATGAAATGCTTTTTTTCCGAAACCATGAAGCCGTTGTCCAGGGCGCCGTTGATCCCGCCGTCCCACGGCTCGTAGCCCAGGTCGAACACCGCGCGGACCGGCCCGTTGGCGTACACCATCTCGGTGCGCCAGTTGCGCGAGACGTGCAGCTCCTTGCCGTCCCAGATGCCGGTGCCCCCGCAGCCGCGGTAGGTGTTGACGTCGTACATGTCTAGGCCCTCGCCGGTGTCGGTGTGCAGGCCGTCATGCCCCTTGTGATACCAGTGGTCGACGATCATGTAGGGCACGCGCTTGCTCCAGACGTCGATGCCGCTGCAGGTCGCCTGGTCCTTGGTCGCCGTCGGCAGCTCGAGGCCCGGGCCGTAGATGCGGTGGCCGATCTTGTCGTTTTCCCAGGCCACGTCGTCGTAGCGCTCGGGGATGTAGCGGACGTTGGCCTTCTGCGGGAATGGCGGCACGGGCTTCTCCGACAAGGCGACGGTGAAGCTGGCGCTCTTCTCGCCGGCCGCGAAATCGTGCTGGAAGATCAGGTCGTCATAGTGCGGCGGCCCCTTGTGCACGTGGAGGAAGGAGGTCATCTGCGCGGGGATGATCTGGCCGCTCGCGTCCAAGACCACGATCTGGTCGAAGCGGATGCCGGGCAGCCGGCTCTTCACCTCCGCAAAGGGGATGACGATCGTTTCGGCCGGGCGGGCGATGTCGAGATCGTTGGTCACCGTGAGGGTGAAGCGGTCGGCAGCCCGCGCGGCGCCGGCCGCGGCCAGGGAAAGGAGCAGGAAGGGGACGAATCGGGAGGTTTTCATAGGGACCAGTGCGAGAAGAGGGGGGGGCGGAACCAAGCCAGACGTTTAAAGCGCTCAAGGGGTGACGCGAAACCATTCAAAATCCGCCTGCCCCGCCTTGGCAAGGCCCACCCGCGGGTGCGCGCTGGCAAAAAGGCCCACCTTGGCCCCGATCCAGCGGTCGACCGTCGCGCTCAGGGGGCGCGGCGCCCCCTGGAAATGCACGCCGTCATGGCTATAGGAGAAGCGGGCGACCGCCTGCGCATCGACCGTCACCCGCAGGAAAACGGGGCCTTCGCTGTCCGGGTCCAGCACCTCCCGGGTCGAAACGGGATTGCGGGTCGAGGCCTTGAGCACTGTCCGCTCGACGAGGCCCTGGCCCGCCTCCAGGCCGATCCAGGCGTAGTCATAGCCGAAGACGATCAGGCCCGCGCTGGCGCCGTCGGCGGCGGGCTCGAGTTCCAGCCGGGTGGTCACGGTGAAGGCCGGCGCCGGAAACTTCTGCAGCAGCAGGGCCGGCGCATTGTAGAGGTTGTCGGAGGCGGGGGCGGGGATGCAGGCGAGCCGCAGGGCGCCGGGACGCGCGGTGAGCGAGGCCCACTCGGGCCGGGGATTCGCATTCCACTGCCATTGCAGCCCCAGGGTCGGCGCCGCGAAGTCATCCGAAGTCTGCGGTTCCGCCCGCAGGGCGCCAGGGCCCGCGTTCGGCTTGCGATGACTGAGCACCGGCGTGCCCCGTCCCCGCCCCGTGGGATCGTCGCCCATGACGGGCCACTCGTCAGCGCGCCACATCATGGGTTCAAGGTGAACCACCCGCCCGAATGCGCCGCGGTCCTGGAAATGCAGGAACCAGTCCTCGCCCGCGGCGGTGTCGACCCAGGCGCCCTGGTGCGGTCCATTGGTCGGCGTGCCTCCCTGCTCCAGCACGACCCGGCTTTCGTACGGGCCGTAGATGGCCCGCGACCGGAACACCGCCTGGTAGCCCTGCGTCACCCCGCCGGCGGGCGCAAAGATGTAGTAGTAGCCGTGGCGCTTGTAGAGCTTGGGCCCCTCGAGAGTCGTCCAGCCGGGCAGCTTGTCCGCGTCGACCACGACCGTGCCCGCATCCCGGGCGGCCAGTCCGTCGGCCGAAAGCCGGTTGATCGTCAGCCGGTTGTTGATCCCGGACCGGCTCTTGGCCCAGCCGTGCACGAGATAAAGCTGGCCGTCGTCGTCCCACAGCGGGCAGGGATCGATCAGGCCGCGGCCTGGCAGCACGAGCACGGGGTCCGACCAGGCGCCCGCCGGATCCGTCGCGGTGACGACATAGATGCCAAAATCCGGGTCGGGATAATAGATCCAGAACTTGCCGGCGTGGAACCGGATCGCCGGCGCCCAGACGCCCTCACCGTGGCGGACCACGGAAAAGTGCCCGGCCGGGGGCTGCACCAGGAGCGCGTGCCCGATGATCGTCCAGTTGACCAGGTCCCGGGAATGCAGGATGGGCAGCCCCGGCACGCAATGGAAGCTGGAGGAGACGAGGTAGAAATCGTCCCCCACCCGCACGGCATCCGGGTCGGAATAGTCCGCGCAGAGCACCGGATTGCGGTAGGTGCCGTCGCCGCGATCCGGCTGCCAGGGGGAGGGCTGCGCGCGCAGGACGCCGCCGGCCAAGGCGAGACCCAGCGCGAGGCCCGGCCAGCAGAGGGCAGGCATCCTATTCGAGCGTCAGGCGCACGCAGCCCGGCCCCTCCGGGGGGTTCACCCCCTCGGGGAGGGTGACGTGCAGGCCCTCGGCGTCCTGCGTCCAGGCGACCTTCGCGGACGAGCCGAGGAGCCGCAGATCCGCTATCTTCCGGTCCAGCAGCGCCGATTGTCCCGCCCCCGCAGCCTTGAGGGCGCGGATGGTGACCTGGTGATCCTCGGGCCAGCCGAGGAAGTACGCGTAGAGCACGCCCTCCTTGGTGGTGAAACGGATGTCCTGCGCACCGTAGTGGATCTTGTTCTCGTTGAACATGCCGCCCGCCACCTTGGCCGGGCCCTCCCCCGCCACCTTCCACGGCCGCGTGCCGAAGATGCCCTCGGCATTGATATCCATCCAGGCGGCCATCCCGTGCAGGAACTTGACCTCATCGGCGTCGATCGTGCCGTCGCCCTTGACCGGGATGTTGAGGAGCAGGTTGCCGTTCTTGCTCACGATGTTGACCAGCATGGCGGCAACCTGCGGGACCGTCTTGTACTTGTGCTGCGCGAAGACGTCCCGGTCGTAGTGCCAGTTGCCGATGCAGGTGTCGGTCTGCCACGGCAGGGGCTCGATCTTGTCCGAAAAGCCGCGTTCGTAGTCCTCCACCATGGCGGGGCGATGCGCCGCGACCAGCTTCTTGCTGTTGAGCACGACCTGGGGCTTGCCGCCGCTCCACTGGCTGGCCGCGTTGTAATAGTGGGCCGCGATGTCGAGGCCGGTCTGCCCGAAGGGCAGCTCGGAATCGTCGAAGTAGAGGAGATCGGGATGATACTTGTCGATCAGGTCCTGGCAGCGAAGGAACCAGTTCTGGACAAAGGCCGGATTATTGGGGGGCAGCGCCTCGCTGAAGACCTCGTGTCGCTTGTGCCAGGCATTGGCCTCCGCGATGGTCGTGATGCCGTCGGGCATCGGGATGTTCGGGCCGGTGTACAGCTCCTGCGGATCGAGGCCGTCCCACCACTTGCCCTTCCCATCCGCCGCGGTGAGGTGGTAGGCGTCATAGCGGACGCCCGCCTTCGGCCCCTCGGGATCATAGCCGTAAGCCGGCTGCAGCCAGTTCCACGCGTGCGACGAGTGGTTGGTCACGCCGAAATGCAGGCCGTGCTCGCGCGCCACCTTGGCCCAGATGCCCACGATGTCCTTCTTCGGGCCCACATTGACCGAGTTCCAGGCGTGGTACTTCGATTCGTACGCGTCAAAATTGTCGTGGTGGTTGGCCAGCGCGACGAAGTACTTGGCGCCCGCCTTCACGTAGAGGTCCATCAGCTGCTCCGGATCCCAGTTTGCCGCCGTCCAGAGATTGTCGATCTCCATGAAGCCGAACTCGGAGGGATGGCCGTAGTGCGCGACGTGATAATTGTAATCCTTGTCGCCCTGGAGATACATCCGGCGGGCGTACCAGTCGCCCTCCTCCGGCACGCACTGGGCGGACCAATGCGCCCAGATGCCGAACTTCGCATCGCGAAACCAATCGGGGCACTCGTAATTGTCGGCCAGGGACTTCCAGGAGGCCTGGAAGGGGCCGGGCGCGATGGCGTGGCCGGGGCCGGCCGCCGCGGTCGCCGCGGCGGCGGCGGCGGAAGCGGCGGC
>CAIWXW010000113.1 GCA_903916755.1 uncultured Opitutaceae bacterium
CCCGCAGGATGCGGACTTTCTCCTCTGTGCTGTAGCGTTTACCTTTCATGGTCTGGGTCCTTTCTATTGGACCAGACCAACTCTTCAAGTGGCTCGAATCGGCGGGATCACGTCAACCGCGCGGCCCTGCGGCTGCGGCCCGACTATCCCGAGGCCCACTACAACCTGGGAAATGCGCTCCTGCGGGCCCGCGACCTGGGCGGCGCGCGGGCGGAGTTCGGAGAGACCCTGCGCCTCAAGCCGGAGTTTGCGCCGGCGAGGCAGATGATCGACCAGATCGATCGCTTCCTGGCCCGGCCCTAATGTTGGCGGGAAGCTGAAATATCGGCGCTGCTTGGGGCGGAAGGGACCACCTCGAAAACCCAAACGCTTTGACCCCGGAGAACGGGATGGGCCGGCAGCGAATAGGGGACTGCCCGCAGCCACGAAGGCAGCGAGGCGCCGCTGAGCAGATTAGCTACGAAGGCATCGCGGGGCAGGCGCGTTCCCGGAGGCAGGCCGCGCACCAGTTGCACATAGGCGTTCCAGAACGGATCCCACGAGACGAGCACGATATGGGTGATGTGCCGCGCGCGCAGGAGTCTTTCCGCCTGCGCCGCACTGGAAGCGGCAAAGATATCCGCCGCCGCCTGGAGGCCATCGCGATTCTCCCAGTAGAAGGTGCCAATGCCGGTCACACTGCCATGGTAGATGAGCGCGGTGGTCATGTCCGGCGTGCTCAGGACGTTGACGGGGGCGTTGCCCGCTCGCAGCCGGATCCACTCGCCCAGGTCGCGTTCGGCGAGACCGACGATGTCCGCGGCCGAAAAATCAGCGTCGGCCTGTGCGGTCTGCAGGGCGCTGACGGCGCCGGGAACTAGCAGCAGCAACGCCAGCAGGCGCCAGAGCCGAGGTCGTCGTCCGGTCGGGAGGGCGGATTCAGGCTCGTCCAGCCATGGGATCGCCGTCAGCAGCGCCAAGCCGGAAGCGAGACCCCACCAGCGGATCTGCTGGCTGGCCAGGATGAATTCGACGGCGGCAGGCACGAGCGCCAGCGCGAGCTGGCATTTCCGAAATGACCCCAGGCGCGGACGGAGCAGAAGGACGAGGCTGATCGATGCGAGCGCAAAGGGCCAGAGGCGCATCCATCCGGTCAAGTCATAGCCACGCCGGGCGAGGTAGGAGCCCATGTCCTGGAATTCTATGATGTATGCGGTATGCAGTTTCCAAAGGAAGGGATCGGAAACGAGGAAGGTGCGGGGGCCGGTGAGCAGAATGGTGGCGGGAAGAACCGCCACCAGGGCGGCCCATCCCAGCGCCGCGGCCCGGCGGGACCGCGCGCGATCGGCTCGGGTTGCGGCCAGGGTTGCGCCGATCGCTCCCAGGAATTCCCCGCCGCCCAGCCACGCCAGCGCATAGAGCGGGTGATTGACCTCTAATCTCCAGCCAAGATGCGAAGGAAAATATTCCAGGAGGTAGGCGCCCAGGCTCACTGCGCTGCCGATGCGGCCCCACCACCGCCATAGGTCGGCTTGCAGCCCGCGCGGCGGCTCTTTTCGGCCCAAATAAAATGAAACCAGGGCGCCGAGGCCCACCGCCGCGAGGACCGGGGCTTCGCTCGCCGCACTGATCCAGAGGCCCAGCCCTCCCGCCAAGGCCGAAGCCGTGAACCATCCGCGCTGCGAGTAGGGAAGGGCGGAGAGAGTGGAACGATCGAGTGTCCAACCGCCCGACCCGCCCAGGAGGCAGAAGACCGTAAGCAGGGCGCAGGCTTCCGCCGCCCCCTGATGTTCCGCATTGCCCGCCGCAAAATACAGGTAGAAGGGATAGCTCGAAACCAGCCCGAGCGCCAGGAGGACGGCGCTGGCTCCGCCGAAGCGCCGCGCGGCCACGGGGATCAGCGCGAGCAGAAAAAGCACGAGCAGCAGGGGGTTGGAAAAGAGCGCCGCCGATTCGACCGCGGCTCCAAGAGGCTCGCGGGTGACGGCGTGGGTGATCCGCGCGAGGAGCGATAGCCAGAGGTGCAGCGGCAGGGTCCAGTGCACCTCGCGTCCCATGGGCGCATTGTCGTAGCCGACGGTGCGCACCCGCGTGGTTCCCTGCGCCAGGCTGGACTGGACCTGCATGATCCAGTGGTCCGTGTCCCGCGCGACCCGCGGCAGGATGAGGGGACGCAAGCCGAAGGCGTAGCCGGTGGGGGAGGCGGCTTCCGGAACGAGCGCCGGCAGGCCCACCCCGGGCAGGCTTGCCATCTGGCGGAGATGCCCGATCCGCGCGAGGGTGTCACCGACTACAAACGCCAAGACCGCCGCCAGCGCCGCGAGCCACCAGGGGAATCCGGAGCGGGCAGTGGAGCGCATGGTCGGGCTTCGGGCGCAGGCCTATGGCGACGCGCGCCTGAGCGCCGCCACCTGCGCCTGGAAATCCGCCAGCTCCTTCTCGTAGATGGGCACGAGTTCCGTCCCGTGGGACGGGGCGGGCTTTCCGTCGAATCCTCCCTTCAGGGAGATCGACTGCGGATCGGCCGGCCTCGAATGGGCGAACTGGTAGGACTCGGCCGTCAGTCGCGCGAGGGCGCGATAGTGATCGAGGCTGATTGCCAGCAGGCGACTGGCGCTTTCCATGTCGCCGATGTCGCGGCTGTGGCGGTAGCGGAGGACCAGCAGCGCCGCCTGGGCCTTGGCCGCGTAGGTGAGCGACAGCTCGCGGATGCAGTGGATGTCGTTGAGAAGCCGGCCGAATTCCTCGGTGTTGTCCGTGACCTGGGCGGCGGCGGTGTCGATTTCCCGCACGGCGGACTCGGAGTAGTGGAGGATGGCCCGCATCACGCGCGGAGGCGTCTCGCCGCTGTGCGGCAGCTTGTTCCAGTCCCGATCCGCGTATTCCTGGAAGCCCTCGCCGGGCGGGAGCTGCGATACCCCCGCTTCGGGCAACGCCGGGGCGGAGTCGCGGCCGACCAGCTGGTCGAGCGTCATGCCGAGCGAGAGCATCTGGGGGTGGCCTTCCGTGCTGCCGAAACGGCGGATGATCTGCGGGGCGCATTCGCCGGCGTCATTGTAGGCGGCGAGGATATTCTCGGCCGCCTCTCCGCCGTAGAGCTTGGCCAGACGGCCCACCCAATAGGCATGATCGGCGGCCGCTGGCACATCCGGGTTCCAGGCGTAGCGGGCCCAGGCCTCAAACCAGATCCAGTCGCGCTGGTACTCCAGCAGGGGATCGCTGGTCTTGTCCGGGGTATGGGGCCAGTCCGAGGTGGAAAGGGGCTCGAATTGCAGATGGCCCGCGCCCAGCCGTGCCCGCATCGCCTGGACGCTGGCCTTGATGAGGCGCTGGTCGCCGTAGCGGAAGGGAGCGAGGTTCGCCCGCAGCAGGACCTCGAGGGCGAGGGTCTCCGCTGGGGGACGCGCACCCGAGGGCTGGAAGAATTCGCCGGTGCCGTCCATCGGTTCAAGCCGGATCCCGCGCTTGTCGGCCTCAGTGACAAGGTAGCGGGCCATCGCGGCGTCGGGATCGCCGGTCAGTTTGACCAACGCTGCGAGGGAACGCCCGCTCCCGAGATAGAGGGCGTTGAGGCGATTCTCGGCCAGGAAATCGAGGTAGCCCGCCCAGAAGGCCTTTTCGTAAAAGAAGGGCAGGAACTCCGGTGTGTGTGGGCGTTCGCCGTCGCCCGGCGGCGGCGCCGATTTCTGCAGGACAAGGGTGGGGCCGCGCAGGTGGAAGGCGGGCGCCTCGGTGTCGGAGACCCGGTCGGGCAGGCCGTGGGCCGTCCGCGTCCGCCGCGCCAGTTCCAGGCAGCCGTAAAGCATCCCGGAGTCGTCCGCCCCGGCCACGACCAGGGCGCCGGTGGGATCGGTGGCGAGGGAGAAACCCTCGGCGCCCGGGGCCGCGGCGTCCGCCGGCAGGTGCGAGCGAAGGGCCGGATCACGAAAGGGCCCGACGATCACCTGGTGGAAGTAATGGGAAAGCTCAGCGGCCGGCACGATCGCGGTCGTCCGGCCGGTTTCCTCGAGCGCCGCCGCAAGGCGGCTCACGCCAAAGGTGACGCGGGGAGCCGCATGCTCCGGCACTACGATGGCCACCGTGCTCGACAGGGGTTCGCCCTGGGCGAGGGCCGCAGTGGCGAGGACGGCGAGCAAGGGGCTTTTCATGGGTAAGGGGAGCCGGCGATGGTGGCGGGCGATGCCGGTGGACGGGAAGGAGTGCCGGCCGCCTTCGCGGCGGCCGCTGTCCCGCCTGGCATCCTGCTCATCACACGTGCGGGCGCCGTCCTCCTCAGGGCCCGAGCAGCCGGATATGAAGGGTGCCATGGTGCAGGCCGGTGACTTGCGGCGTCTGCGACTGCGGCCCCACGAATTCCGGCGTCACGTTCTTGTTCCCCATGGCGGGGATGACCTCGTAGACGCCGAGCCCCAGCTTCGGCAACTGCTGGACGGGCGCGACCCAGCCATCGTTCGGGCTGTAGACTCCCAGGTAGGCGCTGTGGCCTTCGTTGATGTAGGCGAAGCGCCCTTCGGTCGTGGAGAACTCCGTCCACTGCCACTGGCTGAAGAAACCCTTGAATTCCGGGTAGCTCCAGACCTCGCCGGGCAGGGCGTCATTGTAGGCGGTCTTCCAGACGTCGAGGGTCGCGCCCTTGAGGCGGTTCTGCCACACGTGATAGGGGCCGCCGCCGAGCCAGCGCTTGGCCTTGATCTGGGTTTCCGGGTAGTCGAAGGCGATGCCGAGAAGGTCAACGGGCCCCTCGAAGGCGGTCTCATAGTCCAGGATGGCGTCGCCGGAGGGGTAGATGCGCCACCGCACCGAGCGCAGGTTGCCGGAATAGGTGGCCGAGACCGTCGCGTAGTCACCGGTGGAGGTGAAGGATTGCGTGACGCGGGTACTGGGGCCCGCCACATCCTCAAACCGCCGGCCCTTGCGCCGATAGGCCACCAGCCGCGGCCCGTGGCCGAGGGAAAGCGTCTGGCCGTGGAAGCTGAGCCGGCCCAGTTCGGTCGTGGCGGAGTCAAAGCGTGCATCCATGTCGCCGGCTTGAACCAGGATGATGCCGGCCTGGACGGAGGCTGCGATCGCGGGTTTGTCGCCGGTGGCGGGCGGGGAAACGAAAGGAGCGACGGGTTTCAAGCTCCAGGACCAGGTCCACAGGGCGTGCCCGGCGGGATCGCGGGCCGTGACCAAGAGCGCCTCCGCCTCGCGCCAGGAGGGCGGGAGAGGCAGCTGCAGGCTGCCGCTGGCATGCGGCCCCGCGGCCGGCCCCGCCATTTGCCCGCGGGCCAGCGTGAGGTGGCCGGTGGCGGCGGAACCCGGCGCGGGGAAACGGGCCAGCTCCCAGGCAAAGGTGCACTGGCTCAAGTCGACGAAGTCGAAATCGTTCTCCACCGCCAGCGTGCCGTCGAAGTTCTCGGGCAGGGTCGCGGGGCCGACCTGGACGGGAGACCAGATCTGGCGGATGGCGTTGAAGCTGCCCTCCTTTTCGCGGTGCGGGCCCACGATGCCGTCGGGCGCCCAGCTTTCCTTGGAATCGAGCCGCCCGTTCTCGTCGGTGCGCGCGACGGATTCGTCGAGCAGGGCCCAGATGAACCCGCCCGCGGCACGGGGTTTGTGCCCCATCAGGGCCCAGTAGTCCTCCAGGCCCGAGCCGGCGCCCCCGTCATAGAGGCCGTGCAGGAATTCCGTCGGCATGAAGATGTCGGGACCCTCCGCCAGCTTCGCCGTCATGGCGTAATTGCGGTAGTGCGCGGTGTTGACGGAGCTGAACGTAGCCCAGGGATGAAGGACGGCGCGATGCTGCGGATCCCAGAGCGCGTATTGGTTGTCGAGCGCGAGGTTGTTGCCGCCTTCGTTGCCATTGTCCCAGAAAAGGATGCTGGGATGGTTCACGTCGCGCCGGACCATTTCCCCCACCAGCTTCCGGCCCACCTCGGTGTCATAGGCGCCGTGCCAGCCGCCCAATTCGTCGAGGACGTAGAGGCCGAGCTCGTCGCAGGCCTGGAGGAAGTCGGCGTCCGGCGGATAGTGCGACATCCGGACCGCGTTCATGTTGGCCTCCTTCATCAGCCGGACGTCATCGTAGCAGATCTCCCGGCTGAGCGTGCGGCCGGTCTCCGGCCAGAAGCTGTGGCGGTCCGCCCCCTTGAGCCGGACCTTGGCGCCGTTGAGATAGAGACCGTCGCCCGCGCGCACCTCGAAGGTCCGGAAGCCGAACGCCGTGGTGATCAGGTGGACCTGGCTGCCCGCCCGCCGCAGCGCGAGCCGGAGCCGGTAGAGGTTTGGCGTTTCCGCCGTCCAGAGCGCGGGCTGGGCCAAGGTGGTCTCGAGGGTGACACGGTCGGCGCCGACCGGGACGTCGGCCGAGAACGCGGCGCCGGCCGCCTTGCCCTGGCGGTCGACGATCTGGCCCTGCACGGTGGTGCCCGGCGCGATGGCGCCGCCGAGGAACACGTCGGCGGTCAGGTGCCCGTCGGCCTTCGCGTCGATGGCGGTGCGATCGATGAACTCGGCGGGCACGGCTTCAAGGAAGACCGGCCGGAAGATGCCGGCGAAATTCCAGTAGTCGGCAAAGCGCTCGGCGGCGTTGACGCCGGGGCTGGCCGATTTCTCGCTGACGGTGACCTCGAGCAGATTGGGGCCGTCGAACTTCAGGAGCGAAGTGACATCGTAGCGGAACCGGTAGAAGGAGCCCTGGTGGATCGGGCCGGCCGACTGGCCGTTCACGCGCACGTCGGCATCCGTCATCACCCCGTCGAAGACCAGGCGCACCCGGCCCGACTGCCAGTTGGCCGGCACCGTGAAGCTCAGCCGGTACTTGCCCTGGTCGCTGACCAAGCGGTCGACGGAAGGGTTTTCCTTGGAGGGACGATGCTCCAGGCCGTACTCATAGGTGCCGAAGCCCTGCTGTTCCCAGCACGAGGGGACGGGGATCTTGGTCCAGACCCCGGACCGGCGGCCGCCCGTGCAGAGAAAATCCCACAGCACCGTGTCATCCTTGCCGGTCCCCGAAAGGTACCGGATTTGGGTCGTTCCGTCCGGATCCGCATCGAGCACCGAGGCTCGGAGTGCCGGGGCGGCGATGAGGAGGGCGAGGGCGGCGCCGAGCAGGGAATGGCCCAGGGCGCGCAGCGAACCGGGGGTGGACGGTTTCAGGAGGGGCATGGTCTTATAATTCAGATGAACCGCCCGCCCGGCGTCGAGTGCCAACGGAACCTGTTCGGGTGGAACGGCCCGCTCGGGTTGGCGGTGAGATCCGTCCGGGAGATATCCTTATAAGTCATGCCACCGGGCAACCCCGGGTCCGATATACCGGAACTCTCCCGACCCATGTCGTACCTTGGGGCCATCAGGGAGCTCAATGGACAACGGCGATGCCGTCTCGCAAGTCGCGAGAATCAGCGCACTTCGAGACGATGCTCCCGCCATCCAAACATGAAACGTGAATTACTGACGCTCGCGGCGTTCTCCGCGCTGACCCTCGCCGGGTGCGCCACGCACCCGACCACCGCCATGGCTCCGGCCCCCGCGGACAACTCCAACAGCCTCGTCGGTCCCCGCGGTGCGGATGGCCCGACCGGCGCCACCGGCGCCCAGGGCGCGCAGGGCGCGACCGGCGCTCCGGGTGTGGCCATGGCGGGTGAGCGCGGCGCGACCGGTCCGACCGGCGCCACCGGCGACCAGGGTGCGACCGGCGCCACCG
>CAIWXW010000114.1 GCA_903916755.1 uncultured Opitutaceae bacterium
CCGCGCCGACGACACGGTGGTGATCGTGACCCCGAACAACGAGACCATCCGCCACGAGTACGAGCTGGGCTTCACCCGCTGGTACCAGGCGCGGACCGGACGGACGGTCGCCATCGACTGGCGGGTCCTCGGCGGAACGAGCGAGATCGGCCGGCTGATCCAGGGCGAATACATCGCGGCCTTCCAGAACTACTGGACGGGAAAGCGCGGGCAGCCCTGGAGCGCCGAGGTGCAGGCCGCCTTCCAGGATGAGCGCCGGGCGGCGGCCGGGTCCCCGGCGGCGCAGGCCGCCCGGGCCGCCTTCCTGGCCTCCGATCTCGGCTGCGGCATCGACGTGTTCTTCGGGGGCGGGACCTTCGCCTTCGACGACCAGGCGGCGCGGGGCAACCTCGTCGACAGCGGCCTGCGGCAGCTGCATCCGGACTGGTTCTCCGACGCGGCCATCCCCGCGGGGTTCGACGGCAACGCCTTTCGGGACCCGGCGGGCCGCTGGTTCGGCTGGGTCATGAGCTCCTATGGGATCATCTTCAATACGGACGCGATCCGGCGACTGGGGTTCGCCCGTCCGCCCGCGCAATGGAGCGATCTGGCCGATCCCCGCTTCCAGGGCGAGATCGCGCTCTGCGATCCGACCAAGAGCGGCTCGATCGCGATGGCCTTCGACGATGTCATCCAGCAGCAGATCCAGCGGCGGCGCGCGGCGGGCGAGGCCGAGGCCAGCGCGGTGCGCGCCGGCTGGAACGACGGCCTCCAGCTGCTCCAGCGGATCGGCGCCAATGCGCGCTACTTCACGGACAACTCCCAAAAACCGCCGATCGACGTGGCGGCCGGCGACTGCGCGGCGGGGATGTGCATCGATTTCTACGGGCGCCAGCAGGAGGAGGCGCTCCGGCGGCGCGGGGCGTCCGGCCGCGTGGAATTTGCCACCCCGCCCGGCGGCACCTCCTATGCCGTCGACCCGATCGGGCTGATGCGGGGCGCCCCGAACGGGGCCGTGGCCCGCGCCTTCCTGGAATATACGCTCTCCCTCGAGGGCCAGAAGCTGCTCAATTTCAGCCCGGGCACCCCCGGCGGCCCGCGCGACTTCGCCCTGCGGCGGATGCCGATCCGCCGCGACTTCTACACCCACGAGGAATGGAAGCCGCTGCGGAGCGATCCCGATGCCGCCCCGTACGCCGGGACCGAACAGCTGGTCTACCACCCCGAATGGACCGCCCGCCGGTTCCGAGAGATGGCCTTCATCGTCCGCGTCATGTGCCAGGACACCCATGACGAGCTGGCCGCCGCCTGGCGGGCGGCGAACGCGGCGCCGGAACCGCGGCGGGCGGCGGCGCTGGCCCGGCTGCAGGACATGTCGGCGGTCAGCTACGAGCGGGCGGGGGGCGCCATCACCGCGGCCCTGACCTCGCGCGACCCGGTCGACGAGGTGCGGATGGCGCGCGAGCTCGCGGACGATTTCCGGCGGCAGTACGCCGATGCCGCGGCGCTCGCCCGTGGCGGCGGCTAAAGGGCCGCGATGCCCGCCGCGAAGGCCGCCGGGTCGGCCGCCTTGAAGAAGGATGTGCCGACCACGAAGGCATCGGCGCCGGCGGCACGGCACTGAGCCGCATTCGCCAGGTCGATCCCGCCGTCGACCTCGATGCGGAAGGTGAGGTTGCGCTGGTCGCGCAGGTCGCGGATCTCGGCGATCTTGGCCAGCTGGTCGCGCCGGAACGCCTGGCCGCCGAACCCGGGCTGGACCGTCATGACCAGAACCAGGTCCACCTGCGACAGGAGGGCCTCGATCGCGACGGCCGGGGTGCCCGGATTGAGGACAATGCCCGCGTGCTTGCCCATCTCCCGTATGCGGGTGAGGGTGCCGATCACGTCATAAGCCGGCTCGATGTGGATGCTGAGGCGATCCGCGCCTGCCCGGGCGAAGGCCTCGATGTACAGGTCGGGCCGCTCCAGCATCAGATGGGTGTCGAAGAACAGCTTAACGCCATCCCGCCGGAGCGAAGCCAGGGTCTCCGGCCCAAAGGAGAGATTGGGCACGAAGTGCCCGTCCATGATGTCCAGGTGCAGCCAGGGGATCCGGAGCCGTTCGACCAGTCCGGCGCCGTCGGCCAGGCGGGCGTGGTCGCTCGCCAGGAGGGAGGGGGCCAGGATCGGGGCGTGCAGCGGGTTGGCCATGACTCACCAGACGTCCAGCACGGCGTGGGCCACCTTGGCCGACAGCGCGGTCGCCAGAAGCGGGATCGTGTTGTACTCGGACTGCAGCTGGTTGCCGATCGCGGAGGAATGGGGCAGGCCGTTGTCGACATAGACGCCCTGCTGGACGGCGACGACCCGCTGGTCAAAGAAGGCGCGGCCGGAGCGGTTGTCGCGGAGGGAGCAGGTGGCGCCCAGGGTGACGTTGAACTTGCTGGCCAGGCCCGTGTCGCTCTCGAGGACCGCGGCCACCTCGCGGTGGTAGTCGGACAGGACGACCGTCAGGGTGGCGTCGGCTTCCTGCGGCGAATTTACCAGGACCACCCGGCCATCGTCCTCGAAGGTCTGCCGCAGCTGCGTGGTCACCGGCACCTGGGCCTGCGCCAGGGTCACGACGTGATTGGCGACGGGCGCGATGTAGAGGGTGGTGAACGCCAGCTTGCCGGACGTGCCGAGCTGGTAGTGGGCGCACCCGGCGAGGCCGAGGCTGAGCGCGAGAAGGAAAGCCAGGACCCCGGGACGCATGGCTGACCTTGGACCGGCCCTAGAAGAAAAGGAAGTGCTTCTTCGGCGCGCCACCGGGCAGGAGGGCGCCCGCGGCCTTGGCCTCAACCAGCGCGAGCTTCTTCTTGGCCAGGATGGCCGGCTCGGAATCCGGGTAGGCCGTGATCGCCTCGTTGTAGAACACGCGGGCGGCGGTGTAGTTGTCCCGCTTGATGAAGTAGAAGTCGCCGATCTTGATTTTGCTCTCGGCCAGGACCCGCTTCATGTGGTCCAGCCCCTGCGCGGCGGTCGCGATGTTCGGGTCCCCCGGGAACAGGATCATGAAATCCTCGTAATAGGTGATGGCTTCGCGCGTCTCCGCCTGGTCGTAGTAGGCGCCTTCCACCAGCGAGGCGTGCGCCTTGGCCAGCTCGAGGTAGGCGTAGGGCACGAGGACGCTCTGCTGGTAGGTGTTCACCATCTGGTCGAGGGCGTCGATCGCCTCCTCGGTGTTCTTCAGCTGCTCCTGGCCGCGGGCGTTGGCCATGAGGGCCAGCGGGGCGTAGTCACTGTAGGGCGCATTGAGGACGACCGCCGCGAGGTAGGCGATCGCGCGCTCCCGGCTGCGCACGCCGGGGATGACGCCCCAGATGTGGTTGCGGGCGCCGTCCAGGAGCATGCTGGCAATGCGGTATTCCGTGCCGATCAGCTCGTTGAAGCGGCCTTCGTTGGGATAGCGGGCGATTTCGACCTGGAACGCCTCGAAGGCCTTGTAGTACTGGCGGCGCTTCAGGCGGAGGTGGCCGATCTGGTAGTAGGCCTCGGCCGCGTAGATGGAGCTGCCGTAGTTCTTGACCACCTTGTTGTAGGTGTGGATGGCCGACAGGGGGTGGCCATTCTCCTGGGACCGGCGGGCCGAATTCATCAGGTCCAGGGCGCGATGGCCCTGGGCGCCGGTGAGCCCGCTGAGGGCGCCGCCCTCGATCCGCCAGCCGGTGGCCGGATCCCAGACCAGGTCGGCGCGGGCGGAAGCGCCGGCCGCACCCAGCCCCACCAGGAGGAAAATCAGGGTACGCAGGGAGGGAAGGGAAGGAAGACGCATGGAAGCAGCAACGAAGGGTTACCAGCGAACCAGCGCGCTGCCGTAGGTCAAGCCCGCCCCAAATGCCACCAGGAGACTAATATCCCCGGTTTTGATCCTTCCGGCGCGCCGGGCCTCGTCCAAGGCAATCGGAATCGAGGCGGCGGAGGTGTTGCCGAAACGGTCGA
Organism: uncultured Opitutaceae bacterium; assembly: GCA_903916755.1. GTDB lineage: Bacteria > Verrucomicrobiota > Verrucomicrobiia > Opitutales > Opitutaceae > Palsa-1447. The sequence goes on from CAIWXW010000114.1 coordinate 3,943, forward strand.
GATTGATGAAAAAGCGGTCCATGGGGAGTTCGAGATACTGGGCAATCGCCTCGATGATGCGGGAATTGGCCTGGTGGGGAATCACTAGGGCGATCTGATTCGTACCCACCCCATGTTGTTCCAGAATATCGCGCGCGGCCTCCTCCATGGCCCGGACCGCCGTCTTGAAGATCTCCCGGCCCTTCATCTTCATGAAATGCCCGCCGGCCGCGAGGGTCTTGGCCGAAGGCGGCAGGCTGCTGCCGCCAGCCGGGATGCACAGCAGGTCGGCGCTGGCGCCGTAGGTGCCCAGGCGGGTGCCCAGGAGCCCGCGTCGGACCGGGCCGCCGGTGGGGTCGGGCGAGGGGCCGAGCACGATCGCCCCGGCCCCGTCGCCAAAGAGAACGCAGGTGGCCCGGTCCTTCCAGTCCACGATGCTGGAGAGCTTCTCGGCTCCGATGACCAGGGCGCGGTGGTACCGCCCGGAGGCCAGCATGGCGCAGGCGGTGTCCAGGGCGTAGATGAAGCCCGAGCAGGCGGCGTTGAGGTCGAAGCAGGCCGAAGCGGTGGGCAGTCCGAGCTTGTGCTGGATGATGCAGGCGACCGCCGGCATCGGCATGTCGGGCGTGATCGTGGCCACGATCAGCAGGTCGATGTCCGCCGCGGCCACCCGCGCGTCGGCCAGGGCCCGGCGGCCCGCCTGGACGCCCATGTCGGAGCAGCCCTCGCCGGGGGCGGCGATGCGCCGCTCGCGGATGCCGCTGCGGGTCCGGATCCACTCATCGGAGGTGTCGACCGTCCGGGCCAGCTCCGCGTTGCCGAGGATGCGCTCCGGGGCATAGGAGCCGGTGCCGAGGATGACGGGGGAGCGCGGAGACATGGGCGGTGACGGCGGGGCCCGGGCGGTGGTTAGCCGGCCCGCGACCGGAGGCTCAGTGGCCGGTGAGCGAGTCGACCGGGCGCGCCAGCGCCTCGTTCGCCCGCGCGATATCGGCCTCGATGCGGTGATTCATGTCGGCGGCGATCAGCTTGTTCGCCGCCTGCAGGGCGCTCTTGATGGCGTGGCGGTTGGAGGAACCGTGGGCCTTGAAGACATTGCCGCGGACACCGAGGAGCTGGGCGCCGCCATAGCGCTCGGGATCGATCCGGTTGCGCAGCGCGGCAAAGGCGCCCTTGGACAGGAAGGCCCCGGCGGCGCGCATGGGATTGGCGCGCAGCTCGGTCTTCAGGATCCCGGTGAAGAAGCTCACGAGCGATTCCCAGCTCTTGACCATGATGTTCCCGACGAACCCGTCGCAGACCACCACGTCGACCTTTTCGGCGAAAACGTCGAAGCCCTCGATCGGACCGACGTAATTGACGATCTCGTCGATCCGGCGCAGCTGCTCGTTCGTCTCGGCGATCAGCGCGTTGCCCTTGCCCTCCTCGGTGCCGATGGTCATCAGCCCGACCCGGGGATTGGAGACGCCCAGGACGACCCGGCAGTAATGGCTGCCCAGGATCGCGTTGTGGACCAGGTATTCCGGCCGGGCCTCGGGATTGGCCCCGGCGTCGATCAGGACAAAGTGGCCGCCCTCGCGGGGCACGACCGCGGCGAGGGCCGGACGGGCGATGCCTTCCATCGTGCGCAGGCGCAGGGTGCCGCCCGCCATCAGGGCGCCGGTGTTGCCGCAGCTGACGACCACGCTCGCGTCGCCGTTCTTCACCAGCTCGATGGCTCGCACCATGGAGGAATCGCGCTTGCGCTTGAGCGCCATCAGCGGCTTGTCCTCCATCGTGATCACCTCGGAGGCGTGCAGGAGCGACAGCCGCGGATTGCGGAGCAGGCCGGCCGCGGCGATCAGCGGCTGCAGGATCGCCTCGTCACCGACCAGGGTGACCGGATTCAGCTCGGGGAACTGCTGAAACGCCAGCTTGACGGCGATGACGATCTCGGACGGACCCAGATCGCCACCCATGGCGTCGACGGCAATCCGACCCGTGGCGCCGGAAGAAGACATGCCTGAAGACTAGGCTTCGACGTCGAGCACTTGCCGGCCGCGATACATGCCGGTCTTCGGATTGACGCGATGCGGGCGGACCAGGGATCCGTCGGTCGGATCCTTCGCAAATTGAGGCGCTTTGAAGGCGTTGGCAGCCCGGCGGTTAGCGCTGCGGCGCTTGGATTGTTTTCTTTTCGGATTAGCCATGGTGAGTCGGAAATGGATGCGGCGAACCCCCGGCATTGGAGCGGAAGCGAACCTTAAGAGGGTCTGAGTAAAGGACCGCGCTCCGAGGCGTCAAGTGTGAAGGGCGGGAGTCAAAAAGGCCGCGGGACGGCGGGGATTATTTAAGCCGATGTCCCGAAAATGATGGATGCCCGCCCGGAGTTCCACCTTTTATCTACCTTTGATGGTCGCCTCGCCCCTCGCCGCCCTGACGGCCCAGCTCCTCGCCCGCCGCGACCTTGCGCCCGCGGACGTGGCCGCCGCCGCCGCCGCGCTGGCGGCGGCCGAGGTGCCCGAGGCGCCCAAGGCGGACTTCCTGACGGCCCTGGCGGAGAAGGGCGAGACTGCCACCGAGGTCGCGGCCTTCGCCGCGGAATTTCGCTCCCGGGCGGTCGACTCCGGGGTCGGCGCCTGGGCGGCCGAGGCGATCGACATCGTCGGCACCGGCGGCGACCACGCCGGCGGCTTCAATATCTCCAGCGTGGTCGTCCTGGTCCTCGCGAGCGCGGGCGTCACCGTCATGAAGCATGGCAACCGCGGCATCACCTCCCGCTGCGGCAGCGCCGACCTCCTGGCCGGGCTCGGCGTCGACCTCGAGGCTCCGCCGGAAAAGCAGCGCCGGGCGCTGGGGGAACTGGGCTTCGCCTTCTTCTTCGCCCCCTCCTACCATCCCGCCTTCCGCTCGATCACGCCGGTGCGGAGGGCGCTCGCGGCGCGCGGCCAGCGCACGGTCTTCAACATCCTCGGCCCCCTGACGAATCCGGGCCGGCCGGGCCGGATCCTGCTGGGCTCCTTCGCCGACGGCTGGGTGCCGCGGCTGGCCGGCGCGCTCGAGGTCCTCGGCACCGAGGCCGGCCTGGTCGCCCACGGCCGGATCGACGCGACGCGCGGGATCGATGAATTGACGTCCGCCACGGTGAACCGCGTGCGCGGCGTCGGCCGGCTGCGCGACCTCGATGGGGAATGGCGGGCCGCCGACTTCGGGCTCGCGCCGGCGTCATTCAGCGAGCTGCAGGGCGGCGACCTCGCGGCCAATCTCGCGCTGGTCGAGGCGCTGGTCGGGGGCCGCGGCCCGGCGGGCCTGGTCGACACGATCGCGCTCAACGCCGCGGTGGCGCTGTGGATCTGCGGGCGGACGGAGACTCCGGCCGAAGGGATCCCGCAGGCGCGCGAGCTCCTGCTGGGCGGCGCGGTCGCGCGGAAGATCGCCGATGTCCGGGAGTTCTACCGATGAGCGCCTCCCGGAAGTATTTTGGCACCGACGGGGTCCGGGGAGCCTATGGCGGCCCCGTGATCAACGAGGCCTTTGCGCAGCGGATGGGCTTTGCCGCCGCCCGGTGGGCCGGGGGCGAGGGCGCGGTCCTGATCGGCCGCGACACCCGCGGCTCCGGCCCGGCGCTGGCCGCGGCGCTGGCCCGCGGGCTCGCCGCGGGCGGCCTGCGCCCGACGCTCCTCGGCGTCCTGCCTTCGCCCGCCGTGTCCTTCGCGGTCCTGGGGGCGAAGGCGGCGCTCGGCGCGGTGATCACCGCCTCGCACAATCCGGCCGAGGAAAACGGGATCAAGTTCTTCGCCAGCGGCGGCCAGAAGCTCAGCGACGCCGACGAGGCCCGGATCGAGGCGCTCCTGCCGGCGGAGCCGCCCGCGAACGCGCCGGCGGCCCCGGCCGCCGAGGACCCGCGGGCGGAGGCCGAATACATCGCGGCCGCCGCCCGCCTGCTGCCGGCCGGCGCCCTCCGGGGCTGGCGGATCGTGGTCGACAGCGCGAACGGCGCGACCACCACCACCAGCCCGGCGGTCTTCCGCGCCCTCGGCGCCGAGGTCATCGGCCTGGGTGACGCGCCCAACGGCTCCAATATCAACGCCGGGGTCGGCAGCCAGCATCCTGCGGCGCTGTCGGAACGCGTGCGCGCGGTCGGGGCGCGGCTGGGCGTGGCCCACGACGGCGACGGCGACCGCTGCGTCCTGTGCGACGAGCATGGCGAGATCCTGGATGGCGACGAGATCCTCGTCATCCTGGCCACCCACGCGCTGGCCCAGGGCACCCTGGCGGCCCGAGCCCTCGTCGTGACCGACCAGAGCAATCTCGGCGTCGATGCGGCGGTCCGCGCCGCGGGCGGCCGGGTTTTCCGCACCGCCATCGGCGACCGCTATGTCTTCGAGCGGATGCAGGCGGAGGGCGCCCGGCTGGGCGGAGAGTCTTCCGGCCACGTCATCTGCTCGGAGATTTCGCCGGGCGGCGACGGCCTCGTCGCGGCGCTCAAGGTGATCGAGGTGATGCGGGCGACCGGCCGGCCGCTGTCCGCCTTGCGGCGCGGGCTGCGCAAGTTTCCGCAGGGAGTCGATGCGATCGCCGTCCGCGAAAAGCGGCCGCTGGCCGCGATGCCGGCCCTCGCCACCGCCATCAGCCGGCTGACCGACGAGCTGGGGGAGCGGGGCCGGGTCCTGGTGCGCTACTCGGGCACCGAGCCGAAACTGCGCCTCCTGGTCGAGGGTGAGACCGACGCCAGCGTGCAGCGCGGGCTCGCGCAGCTGCGGTCGGCCGTCCAGGCCGATCTCGCGGCGGTCTCCTAGGGGGACGCCGGGGGCGGTTCCCGCGACTGGCGCAGCTCCTCGAGCGCCTCGCGTTCGCGGCCGAGCGCGTGCAGGAGGAGCGCGCGGTTGTAATGCGCCTGCGGATAGGCCGGCCGCAGCCGCAGCGCCCGCGCATAGTGGGCCAGCGCCGCCTCGTCCTGGCCGGTCGCGCGCAGGGCGTTCGCGAGGCTGTTCTCCGCCTCCGGATAGTCGGGCTGGGCCCGGAGGGCCGCGGTCAGGTGGGGGATCGCCGCCGGCATGTCGCCGCCGGCGGCCAGGAGCTGCGCCAGGTTGAAATGGGCCGCCGCAAAAGCCGGCGCGAGGCGCAGCGCCTCCTCATAGCGGGCGCGGGCCCCCGCGCGGTCGCCGGCCGTGGCCAGCATGTTGCCCAGGTTGTTCAGCGCCTCCGGATAGGCGGGGCGGAGCCGCACCGCCTCCTGGATTTCGGCGATGGCCGCGGGGACGCGGCCCGCCGCGCCATAGGCGATGCCCAGATTGTTCCGCACCTCGGGGGAGCCCGGCGCCAGGGCGCGCGCCCGTTCGCCCTCGGCGATGGCCGCGGCCACCTGCCCGCTCTGGCGGAGGGCGTTGGCCAGGTTGTTGTGCGCCCGGACGTGGCCCGGGGCGAGGCGGATGGCCTCGCGGTATTCGGCGATCGCCTGCGGCAGGTGCTGGCTGGCGGCGAGCATGACGCCGAGGTTGTAGTGCGCGTCGGGATAGGCGGGCCGCAGGCGCAGGGCCTCTCCGTATTCCTGGCGCGCCTCCTGGTCGCGATGCAGGGCGCGCAGCGCGTCGCCCAGGTCGACGTGCGCCTCGGGCGAGTCGGGCTTGAGGGCGAGCGCCCGCTGGAAATAAACCAGCGCATCCTGCGGATGCCCGTCCTCCACCAGGAGCGTGCCGAGGTTGGTGTCCGCCATCCAGCAGGCCGGATTTCTTTCCAGGGTGGTTCGGTAAAACGTCGCCGCATCGCGGTAGGCGCGGCTCTGCCGCCAGGTCAGCGTCCCCAGGACCGCCAGGACCAGGGCCGCCGCCGGCGGAGCCGCCCGGCTGCGCCACCGGGCCCAGCCCGCCGCCGCGAGCGCCAGGATTGCCAGGCTGGCGAGGTACTGGAAATGATCGGCCACGAACGAAAAGATGAAGGGGTAGACGTTGATGAAACCAAGCGCCGGAAAGAGGGTGCCGACGAAGCAGAGGAGCGCGGCCAGCGGCGCGCGGGTGCGATGCCGCAGCGCCGCGGCCGCCGCCAGGAGGGCGAGGGCGGCCAGCGGGAAGAGGTCCTGCCACAGGACTGCCGGATCCACGGTCCAGCGCGGGTAGATGAAAATCAGGTTCGCCGGCCAGACGAGCTTGCCGAGGTAGAACCAGATCGCGCGGCCGGCGACCAGGACGCGCTGGGCGGGGGTGAAGGCAAACTGCGCTCCCTGGGCCCCGATATAGGCGTGCTCCACCCAGGCCGTGAAAAGACCGCCCGCGAGCGCGAGGACCAGCCAGGGCACGAGCGGACCGACGTCCCGCCTCCAGCTGAGGCGGCCCCGCTGCCACCAGAAGACCACCAAGAGCGCGGCGGGAAGGGTCGCCGTCACCGACTTGCTCAGCAAGGCGGCCAGGAAGCAGCCTAGGGCCAGCGCATACGAGCGGCCCCGTCGGTCCTGGTCGAAGCGCAGGTAAGCCAGGGCGGACAACAAGTAGAAGACGGTCGACAGCGTGTTCTTTTGCTCCGAGATCCATGCGACCGACTCGACCGTCACCGGATGCAGGGCGAACAGGAAGCCCGCGAACGCCGCCCCCGGGACGGCCAGCCGCCGCAGCAGGAGGATCAGGAGGCCGGCCGCCGTGGCGTGCAGCAGCACATTGGTGACATGGTAGCCGAACGGAAGGTCGCCCCAGAGGCGGTGCTCGAGCCAGAAGGCCGAGTGCAGCACCGGGTAATACTGGGCCGTGGCGCCCGGCGTGAACCAGATGCGCGCGAGCCCGGCCGGCGGCCGCAGCTCCGGCCGGGTCACATGGAAATCGTCGTCCCAGACGAATCCGCCATGCAGGGCCGGCGCGTAGGCGGCGAAGGTGACCAGGAAAAGCAGGGCGGCGATGATCCAGGCCGGCGGCGCGCCCGCGGCGCGGGAAGCGAGGGGAGCGACCACGGGTTGGGGCGGCGGATTCATGGCCGCGGGGCCGGCGGACCCGAGGCCAACCGGCGCATCATCTCGCGGGCAGGGGAGAACGCGGGATCGAGCCGCAGCGCCTCCGCGTACTGGGCCATCGCCTCCGAGAAGCGGCCGGACTGGGCCAGGGCGTTGCCCAGGTTGAACCGCAGCCGGACATTCGCGGGATGAGCCTCCACCGCGCGCGTGAAATGGACGATCGCCTCGGCCAGCCGGCCGGTCTGGGCCAGCGCGATGCCCACGTTGCTCTCCGTCTCGACCGCCCCCGGCTGCAGCTGCGCCGCCCGTTCGAGGTGCGCCAGCGCCTCCGGCAGCCGGCCGGATTGCGCGAGCGCGATGCCGAGATTGTTTTCCGCGTCGGCCTGCGCGGGGTTCAATTGGAGGGCGCGCTCGAAATGCGGCAGCGCCTCCGCCCCGCGGCCGAGCGCCCGCAGCGCGTTGCCCCACGCCGTCTCGGCGGCGGCATAGTCCGGCCGCAGGCGGATCGCCTCCGCCAATTGCGCGATCGCCTCCGGGTAGCGCCGCGCGTCCGCGAAGCCGACGCCCACGTCATAGTGGGCTCCCGGCGATTCGGGGCTGAGGCGCAGGCCGGCCTGGAAATGGGTCATCGCCTCGTCCCGCCGGCCGAGGCTCCGCAGCACCGTGCCGAGGTCGAGCTCCGCCTGGGGCAGATCGGGCTTGAGCCGCAACGCCTGCCGCAGGTCGTCCGCCGCCTCCTGCAGCCGGCCCGTGTCCGTCAGCAGGGCGCCCAGATTGGTGTAGGCGAGCCAGGCGCCGGGGTTCTCGCGCAGGGTGGCGCGGAACAGCGTCTCCCGATCCCGGTAGATCCGGCACTGGCGCCAGCAGAGGACGCCGAGGAGGGCGACCGCCGCCACCGCGACGCACCCCGGCGGCAGGGGGGCGGACCGGGCCGCCCAGGCGGCCCAGGCCGCCGCGAGGAAGGCGATGACGCCGATGATCGCCAGGTGCTGGTAGTGATCGGCCACCAGCGAGAACCGCATGAAATATACGTCCGAAAATCCCAGCACCGGAATGAGCATCACGCCGAAATAGCCCCAGGCGAAGAGCGCCGGCCGCGCCGGGCGGCCGCCGGCGGCGAGGAGACCCGTGACCGCGAGGGCGCCCAGGAGCGGCAGCCACCAGAGCCCGCGCTGCGGGCTGATTTCCCATTGGGGGTAGACAAAGGCGAGGTGCGCCGGCCACAGCGCCTTCCCGAGGTAGAACCAGACCGCGGCGCCCGCCCCGAGCGCCCGCGTCAATAGCCCGGCCTCGCGGATCACTTCGCCGGTCCCGTGCCGCTGGAACCAGACATCCACCGCGGCCAGCGCGATCGCAGCGCCGAAGAACGGCGCCAGCCGGCGGAGGTCCGCCGCCGTCGGCCGGCGATGCCACGCGATCACGCCGAGCAGGACGAGGGGCCACGGGGCGACCGAGCCCTTGCTGAGGAGGGCGAGGACGAAGGCCAGCCAGCTGAGCGCGAGCCATTTCCCGGAGCCTGCGGCCGGCCGCGCGCGGGCCGGCTCCGTGCGGAGAAAGGCCAGCAGCGCGCAGAGCGCGAAGAGCAGGCCGAGCAGGTTCTTTCGCTCGGCGATCCAGGCCACCGATTCCACGTTCACCGGATGGACCGCGAAGAGGGCCGCCGCCAAATAGGCGCCCGGCACCTGCAGCCGGCGCAGCGCGGCCCAGAGCAGCACCGCCGTCAGGGCGTGCAGGACCAGGTTCGTGGCGTGATAGCCGGCGGCGCGGTCCCCCCAGAGCCGCCACTCGAGCCAGAAGGAGGTCTCCGTGACCGGCCAGTAATCGGGGGTGCGGGTGCTGAACCAGAACTGCCGCAGCCCGTCGGGCGCCTGGACAAAGTGATTGCCCGTCAGCGAACTGTCGTCGTCCCAGACAAAGCCGTTGCGCAGGACCGGCGCATAGGCGGCGAAGACCAGCGCCATAAGCAGGGCCGCCCCCCAGCCCCAGGCGGGCCGGCGCGAGGCGGTAAGCCAGGGAAAGGTCGTCATCGGGCGCCCGGCTGCCCCAGGGCCGACCGCAGTTGCGGCAGCAGCGACAGGGCCGGGGGGAACCCGGGCTGCAGGCGCAGCGCCGCCTCGCACTGGGCTATGGCCTCCGGGATCCGGCCGGTGTTGGCCAGCGCCAGCGCCAGGTTCACGCGGGTGTCGACGTCGTCCGGCTTTAATTCGCTGGCGGCCAGGAAGTGGACGATCGCCTCGGCCAGGCGGTTGGTCTGGGCGAGGGCGAGGGCCAGGTTGTACTGGACCTCCGCGTCCTTGGGCGCGAGCGCGAGCGCGCGCGTCAGGGGACCAATCGCATCCGCGGGCCGTCCGGCCTGCACGAGGACCCGCCCCAGGTCCGAATTGATCAGGACCGAATCCGGCTCGATGCGGAGCCCCAGGCGGAATTGCTCGAGGGCCTCGGCCATCTGCCCCTGGGCGATCAGGGCATGGCCGAGGTCGCCCCGCACCTTCGGCAGCGTGGGATCGAGCCGGATCGCCTCGCGATAGTGCGCGACCGCCTCGGCGGGGTGGCCGGACCAGAAGAGCACCCGGCCGAGGGCGTAGTGCGCCTTCACGTAGTCCGGTTCGAGCGCCAGGGCCCGGCGGTAGTGCTCCCCGGCGGCCGGCAGCTGGGCCTGCATGTAGAAGACGTTGCCAAGGTCGTACTCGGCCAGCGCGTTGTTCGGCTTGATGCGCAGGGAGGCCTCGTACTCCTGCCGGGCCTCGGGGATGTGGCCGAGCCCGAGCAGGGTCACGCCGAGGTTCTGGTGCCCCATCCACGAATCCGGGTTCCGGGCGAGGGTGGTGCGATAGAAGGTGACCATGTCGGAATACATCCGGCTCTGGCGCCAGCTGAGGACCCCGAGGAGGGCGAGCAGCAGCGCCCCCGCCACCGGCGCGAGCGGGCTGCGCCAGCGCGCCGCCGTCGCGGCGGCCAGGGCGAAGATCCCCAGGGTCGCCAGATATTGGAAGTGGTCGGCGACGAAGGAAAAGATGAAGGCGAAGATGTTAAAGAAGCCGAGAATCGGAAAGAGGGTGCCGGCAAAAAAAAGAAAGGCCGCGAGCGGCGCCCGCGAGCGGCGCCGGTACCGCCAGAGGCCCAGCAGCAGCACGATGGCCGCGAGGGGAAAGAGGTAGGGACCGGCCCGGGCCGGATCCACGTGCCAGCGGGGGTAGATGAAGATCAGGTGGGCGGGCCAGGCGAGTTTCCCCAGGTAGAACCAAAAGGCCCGGCCCGCGACCAGGAAGCGCTGCGGCCAGCTGAACAGGAAGTCGGACCCCTTGGCCCCGATATAGCTGTGTTCCACCCAGGCCGTGAACAGCCCGTCGGCCGCGCCCAGGACAAACCACGGCAGGAAGGGCGCGACGTCCTCCTTCCAGGCCAGCCGGCCGCGCTGCCACCAGCAGGCGATCAGGAGCGCGGCCGGCAGGCTGGCCGTGACCGACTTGCTAAGGAGGGCGCAGGCAAAGCCGGCCAGCGCGAGCCCATACCAGGCGGGTTCGCGGTTGCGGGCATAGCGCAGATAGGCCAGCGCGGCGGCGAGATAGAAGACGGTCGACAGGGTGTTCTTCTGCTCGGAGATCCAGGCCACCGATTCGACGCATACCGGATGAAGGGCGAACAGGAATCCCGCGAAAACCGCCCCCCGCACCCCCAGGCGCTGCAGCACCGCGATGAACAGGCAGGCGGCCAGCGCGTGCAGGAGCACATTCGTGAGGTGGTAGCCCACCGGCGCGTCGCCCCAGAGCCGGTGCTCCAGCCAAAAGGCGGAATGGAGCAGGGGATAGTACTGCTCCGTGGCCCCCACCTCGAACCAGATGCGGCGCAGGCCCGCCACGGACTGCAGGGCGGGCCGCGTGACGTAGTCGCTGTCGTTCCAGATGAGGCTGCCGCGCACCGCCGGGAAGTAGGCCAGCAGCGTGACGGCGAAGAGGAGCAGCGCGACGCGCCAGCGATGCGCGAACCAGGCCGTCATACGCGGAAGATCGCGCCCAGCTTTCGCCCCAGCATCAGGCTCAGGCCCACGATCGTGACCCCCAGGAAGACCATGGCCCAGGTCCCCAGGGCGCTGGCGATGAACTTGCCGTCGCCCAGGACCTGGTAGAGCTCCAGGATCGCCTTGGTGACCGGATAATACGCCTGCTTTTGCGCGAGCACCAGGGAGTCGCTGACCTCGAGCATCGCGAAGGCGAAGGCGAGCAGGCCGCCCGCGATGACGCTGGCCATGATGAGCGGCAGCGTGATCCGAAAGACCGACTTGAGCGGCGGGCAGCCGAGGCTCTGTGCCGCCTCCTCGAGGGTTTCGCTGGTCTGCTCGAAGCCGGCGGCGGCCGAACGGACGACGTAGGGGAGCCGGCGAATCGCGTAGGCTACGATCAGGAGGACGGTGGGGTTGCGCACGGGATTGAGGAAGGCGAAGAAGCGGCCCTCCTGGGCCATGGCGAGGTAGCCGAAGGCCAGCACCAGCCCCGGCACGGCCAGCGGCAGCATGACCAGAAAATCGAGCGCCTGGCGCCCGACCGCCCGGCTGCGGACGATCACATAGGCGATCGCAACCCCCAGGAGGACGTCGAGCACCGTCGAGATGCCCGCGTACTTCAGGCTGTTGGCGATGGCGGGCACCGTGAGCTCGTGGCCGAGCGCCAGGTGGAAGTTATCGAGCGTAAGCGACCGCGGGAGGATGCCGCCGTACCAGTCGCGCGAGCAGGCGACCAGGATCACCCCGAGGTGCGGCAGGAGCGCGAGGAAGGTGACCGCGGCAAAGAAGGCGGTGCAGAGCAGGGCGCGGGCGCGCGGCAGCCGCCGGGCGCCCCCGGCGCTGGTCGCCTTCGCCATCATGCCGTAGCCGGTGCGGCCGAAGAGGCCCTTGCCCACGGCGTAGAGCGTGACGGAGCCCACCAGCATCAGCGTGACCAGGGCATAGGGAAACGGATTTCCCCCGATGTCCTTGAGCCCATAGTAGATCTGCACGCTGGTGACCTTGGCGTAGTCGAAGACGAGCGGCGTCCCCAGGTCGGTGAAGCTCCAGATGAAGACGATCGTGCCTCCCGCAAACAGCCCCGGGCGAATGAGCGGGAGGGTCACGCGGCGAAACCGGCGCAGGCCGGTGCAGCCGAGGTTCTCCGCGGCCTCCTCGAGCGCGGGGTCGAGGTTGGCCAGGGCGGCGACCGCGTTGAGGTAGATGATCGGATAGAGCGAGAGGGCGTCGATCAGCGCGATGCCCCAGAACTGGTTGGCCGCCAGCCAGTCGAAGCCCCAGCCCGGCGCGCGCAGGTGCAGCGCGATCACCAGCGCGTTGAGGGCCCCGTACTGGCCGAAGATCTGCCGCAGCCCGATCGCGCCCACGAAGGGCGGCAGGATCAGCGGGATCAGGACCAGCGAGGCGAAGAGCCGCTGGCCCGGGAACCGAAAGCGGTCGGCCAGGAAGGCGAGGGGAAGCGCCACGGCGAGCGCCAGGCCCGTGGCCGCGCAGGCGAGCAGGAAAGAGTTGAGCAGCGCGTCCCGGTAGGTCGGGTCGCCGAGCAGCACCCCGAGGCAGGCAAAGCTCACCCGCCCGTCCGCGTCGACGAAGCCGCCCTTCAGGATCTGAAAAATCGGCCAAAGGAAGAACGCGGCAAAGAAGACGGCCGTGAGGCCGACAACGAGGCGCGCGAACGGCTTCGACATCGCGGCGAGTGTGCCGGGCGGCGCCAAGGCCGGGCAAGGCGGAACTGGACCGGCCATTTGACTAATGGGAACCGGCCCGCTCGACTGGGGCATGCCGTCCCGAGTGCAACCGCGTTAGCTGGCCGCGCGCCTTGGATCCCACGCCCTCATCCGATCCCAGCCTGCCCGATTCCCACCGGACGATCTCCGTGCCGGGAGGGGCGGGCTTCTGGCGGAAGCTGCTGGCCTTCTCGGGCCCCGGCTACCTGGTCGCGGTCGGCTACATGGACCCGGGCAACTGGGCCACCGACATCGAGGGCGGCTCGCGCTTTGGCTACACCCTGCTCTGCGTCATCCTGCTCTCCAACCTGATGGCGATCCTCCTGCAGGCGCTGAGCGCGCGGCTCGGAATCGCCACCGGCCGCGACCTCGCGCAGGCCTGCCGCGACCACTATTCGCGGCCGGTCGCGGTCGGGCTCTGGCTCCTGTGCGAGATCGCGATCTGCGCCTGCGACCTGGCCGAGGTGATCGGCACGGCCATCGCGCTCAACCTGCTTTTTCACCTGCCGCTCGTCTGGGGCGTGGTGCTGACCGGACTGGACGTGCTGGTCGTCCTCTGGCTGGGCCGCCACGGCTTTCGCTGGCTCGAGCGGCTGGTCATCTCGCTGATTCTGCTGATCGGCGTCTGCTTCGGCCTGGAGATCCTCTTCTCGCATCCGGCGGTCCGCGACATCGTCGGCGGCCTGTGGCCCGATCCGCAGATCATCTACCAGCCGCACATGCTGTATCTGGCGATAGGCATCATCGGCGCCACCGTCATGCCCCATAACCTCTATCTGCATTCCTCCATCGTGCAGACGCGGAAGTACGTGCAGGACGCGCCGGGCCGGCGCGAGGCGATCCGCTTCGCCTCGATCGATTCGTTCACGGCCCTGATGTTCGCCCTCTTTATCAACGGCGCGATCCTCGTCATGGCCGCGGCCACGTTCCATTCGCACGGCCGCCACGACGTGGCGGAGATCGCGGATGCGTACAAGCTGCTCTCGCCCATGCTGGGGGTGGGCATGGCGGGCGTCATCTTTGCCGTGGCGCTGCTCGCCTCCGGCCAGAACTCCACGCTGACCGGCACCCTCGCGGGCCAGATCGTGATGGAGGGCTTCCTCAATCTCCGGCTGCAGCCCTGGCTGCGCCGGCTGATCACGCGCGGCCTCGCCATCGTGCCCGCGGCGTTCGTGGCCGGCTACTACGGCCCGCAGGGCACGGCCAAGCTCATCATCCTGAGCCAGGTCGTCCTGAGCCTGCAGCTGCCCTTCGCGGTGATCCCGCTGGTGCTCTTCACCAACGACCGCCGCAAGATGGGCGAATTCGTCAGCCCCCGCTGGCTCCAGGTCCTGGCCTGGGCGACCGCGCTCCTCATCCTGATCCTCAACCTCAAGCTGGTGCTCGATTTCTTCGGGCTCACCGGCGCCCCCGCCTCCTAGGGCCCCTTCGCCGATGTACCACCGCATCCTGGTTGCTCTCGAAAACGGCCGCGCGGACGAAACCCTCGTGCCGCACATCGCCGCCCTCGCGCACAAGCTCGGCTCCGAACTCCTGCTCCTCCACGTGGCGGACGGCTGGGCCGCGCGGCATTTCGACCACCTGAAGCTGGCGGAATCCGGCGAGATGAAGGCCGACCGCGCCTACCTCGATGCCATCGCCGGCCGCCTGCAGGCCGAGGGGCTGAAAGTGGCGGTGGAACTGGGCCGCGGCGAACCCCCGGTTGAAATCATGCGGGTGGCGGTGGCGCGGGCCTGCGACTTGATCGCCATGACCTCGCATGGGCACAAGCTGCTCGGCGACCTGCTGCTGGGCAGCACAATCGACAAGGTGCGCCATGGCACCTCGATCCCGCTCCTTGTCGTCCGACAGGGAGCCTGAGGGCCGCTTAGGACGCGACGACGGGGGCCGTCACGACGGACACCTTGCGGTGCGCCTTGTCGTACTTGACGGTGCCGTCCGTGAGGGCGAACAGCGTCCAATCCCGGCCCACGCCGACATTCTTGCCCGGGTGCAGCTTGGTGCCGCGCTGACGAACGATGATGTTGCCGGCGATGACGGTCTCGCCGCCATAGGCCTTGATGCCAAGCCGCTTGGAGTGGCTGTCGCGGCCGTTGGTGGAAGTGCCCTGACCTTTCTTGTGCGCCATGAGAGTGGTTCCTTAGACGGTGATCGATTCGATCTTGATGACGGAGAGTTCCTGGCGGTGGCCCTGCTTGCGCTCGTAGCCCTTCCGCTTCTTCTTCTTGAAGACGATCACCTTGTCGCCGCGGCGATTCTCCAGGATCTTGGCCGAGACGGAAGCGCCCGCCAGGAGCGGCTTGCCGACCTGGAAGGAGGCGCCCTCGCCGGCGGCGAGCACGTCCTTGAGCTCAACGGTGCCACCCGCTTCCGTGTTCGGATAACGGTTCACAATGAGGACATCGCCCTCAGTAACGTTGAATTGCTGGCCCTGGGTTTTGATCGTCGCCTTCATGAATAAAAGGAAGAAAGAATCATTTAAGGGCCCCTGATGGCAAGGAAGAACTTGCAGAAGTCGCATCCGCGCCATCCGAAAAACCCGGGCGGCCGGGCGCGGCCGCCCTGTTTCCCATCAAATTGCGGCCCTAGGGGTTGAGAACGCGCGCGGCATGGGCAGCCGCCGCGGGCAGCGCCGCCGCCACCGCCGCCCGCAGCGACTGACCCCGGCGCCAGCGCGCCTCCAGGATGCAGCCCAGGAGCACGTCGCCTGATCCGGTCGCGGAAACTTCGCGAACAACCGGAGGCAGCAGGCGCTCCGCGGGGGCGCCGCTCTCGCGGAGCCAGACCGGGCCCGGACCGTCCGTGACGACCCAGGCCCGCGGACCGCCGGCGCCGGAAATCGCCGAGAGGCGCGCGCCGACCTCGCTGCGGTTCGGTCCCGGCGGAAACAGCCCGTCAAATTCCGTGAGGTTGATCTTCACCAGGGCGAGCGGGCGGGCGGCCAGCCATGCGAGCGGCGGCCCGTAGGTGTCGGCCACGAGGGGGCCGCGCGCGAGCCAGCGCTCGAGCGCGGCCCTCAGGCAGTCGAAGGCGGGATCGTCCCAGCCGGGGATGCTGCCGCAGAGGGCCAGGACGCCCGACGGCTGCGCGTCGAGAAACTCCGCGCACATCCGCACCGCGGTCGCGCCGGGGGCCGCATCCGGGCCGAGGAAGGTGGTCTCGCCGCCCGGCCCACCGCGCACCACCGTGCCCGCGCGCGTGGGATGCTCCGCTTCGAACGCATGGAACGGCAAGGCCTCCTCCAGCAGGCGGGAGGTGCATTCCTCGCCGGTGGCGCCGCCGGCGAAGCAAAGGGCGAGGGTCGGTGCCCCCAGCTGCTGCAGCCGCCGCGACACGTTGATCCCCTTGCCGCCCACCTGGAATGACTCGAGGCGCGCGCGCTGGGTCCGGCCGGGCGACCAATCCGCGAAAGTCAGCGTCCGCTCGGCCAGCAGGTTGCCCGTGAAGGTGTAGAAAGGTGCCGGGGTTGCATTCACGCGGATTCTGGGCTCATGAAACGGGGATGGGACGCAGAGTCCAAACGAAAGCATGGGGCGGCCGGAACACGGTGGCGCTGGCCCGCGGTCTCCTCGGCCGCCGACTCGTGCGCGTCTGGCCGGACGGGCGGCGGCAGGCCTGGCGGATCACGGAGGTCGAGGCCTACCACGGCGAGAGCGACCTCGCCTGCCACGCCAGCAAGGGCCGGACGAAGCGGACGGACGTCCTCTATCGCGCCGGCGGCGTATGGTATGTCTACCTCTGCTACGGGATCCACGAAATGCTGAACCTCGTCGTCGGGCCGCCCGGGCATCCCGCCGCCGTCCTCATCCGCGGCCTGGAGGGGATTGCCGGGCCCGGGCGGGTGACCCGCGCCCTGGATATCGGCCGTGCGCTCAACGGTCTTCCCGCGAACCGCGCTTCCGGCCTGTGGATTGAGGCTGGCGGCGCGCCGGTGCCGCGCCGGGACATCCGGGCTTCCCCCCGGATTGGCGTGGACTACGCCGGGCCCATCTGGTCGCTCAAGCCCTGGCGGTTCACCTGGGCGCCGCCTATTTCGCCGGCGGCGTGTAGCGCGCCAGCGTCGCGACGCCGGAGCCAAAGTTGAACTGGACCTCGAACTGCACGGGCAGCCGGCGGCTGTCCTGCGAGACCCACACCCGGACGGTCGAGCCGCGCTTGAACATGCCCTTGGGGGGCGTCTCCTCCATGCGCGGCTCGAGGAGGAGCGTATTGAAGGTCCCGAAGGAAGTCTCCACCTCCTCGTAGCGCACGGCATGGATCGTCAGCTGATAGAACTCGTCGTCAAACAGGACGAGGGCGTCCCGCTTCTGGCCGGGTTTCAGGTTCCAGGTCCGGGCCGCGAGGAGGCAGGTGATCAGGTCGGTCGGATCGCCCGCCGGCATCGGCAGGGAGCGCAGCGCGGCCGGCGCGTTGGTGTAGTCGGCGGTCCGCCGGGCATAGTCGAAGGCCACGGTGTGCGCCTGATGGCGCGAGCGGGTGTTGCTGGTTTCGCCGAGCCAGATCAGCCGGCCATCCCCGGCATCGTACAGCGATTCCGAGCGCGCGTCGAAGGGCAGGATGAGCCGGGCCAGCCCGCGGGTCTCGGTCGTGCTGACGATCCGCAGCTGCCGGCGCCCGGCCGCATCGACCGCCGACTGCGCGGTGATCGTGATCCGCCCCGCGCCGGGGATCACGATCCAGGAGACGTGGTAGACCAGCGCCTCGCCGGCGCCGAGCGCCAGGGTCGGCGCCGCCCGCACGGTGCCGGCCAGGCCGGCCAGGCCGGCCAGGATGAGAAAGAGGGGGGCAAACTTCATGCGGAGGCTGAAAGAGGGGAGATTTGGGCGCGGGAAAGCGAGAAGATGCGGCGGGGCGCGACGGCCCAGAGGGTCTCGTCGTCCGCCAGCTGCCGGTTCCAGGGCGCGCCCGCCGCCCAGGGCGAAAAGGCGGGAAGGATCAGGCGGCGGCCCGAGGCGACCAGCGCCGGCAGCTTGAGCCGCGTGCCGGCCCCGTCGCTCCAGGCCAGGGCGGGGTGATGGTGGCCGATGATCTCGATCGCGCCGGCGGGCGCGGCGAGGCTCGCGTCGCCATGGTGAAACCAGAACCGCCCGCGGTGCTCGCTCCGCTTCGCCGCCCGCGCCCAGCGCAGGTCATGGTTGCCGGCCAGGATCGTCACCGGCACGGAGGCGTGCCGCAGGAAGGCCTCCGCCGCGGTCTGCCCGTGGAGCGTATGCAGCGAATCCCCGAGCCACAGCAGCTCCCGCGGCGCATAGTCGCGGATCAGCTCCTGCAGGCGCGTGGCAATCTCGTCGTCGCCCCACAGGGGCAGGAGGTTGCCGCGGGCGCGGTGGCTCTCCGCATACCCCCAGTGGAGGTCGGCGACCGCCAGCAGCCCCGCCTCCGGCAGCCAGAGCGCGAGCCGCCCGTCCAGCCAGAGGTCAGGCTGGATCTCGGCGCGGGGCGGCAGCGATGCCATAGGTTTCGTGGTAGAGGCGCTCGATGGTCGTTTCCGGGTCCTCCAGCGTCATGGTTTCCTTAATCGTGCTCACAAAGATACCAAAGGAGAAAGGACTGACCCGGGTTAGTTCCCGCCAATCCCAGGGCAGGGCGGCCACTTCATCCATAAACTCGAGGGCCCGCGGCAGGTCGAGGAAGCCCCGCGTCGCCTCGGAATAGGCCTCGGCCAGCAGGGGATGATCGGGCTCGTGCTCGCGCAGGACGTTGAAGATCACCTCCGAACTCCACTGCAGGGCCCGCGTCCCCCGCTCGCTGCCGCTCACCCGCCGCGGCACCATCAGCCCCGTCTGGGCCACCCCGCGGAACTGCCACTTCACGAGCGAGGCGCCGGCCAGGGCGACCCGCAGCGCCTCTTCCGCCCCCGCCCGGGCGAAGAGCGGCCGCCACTCCTCGAGCGTCATCTCCTGGAAGGAGCGGACGGTGAGCAGGAAGCCGTAGTCGTCGATCGTGACCAGGGCATTCCCGCCCTTGGCCGCCTGGACCCGCTGGGCGATGATCCGCGACAGGGCGTCGTTGGCCGAGCGGCCAATCAGGGAATGGAAAAAATAATGCGTCAGCCCGCGCGCCCGGTGCCGCTCGACCAGGAAGAAGGCGCCGGTGGGAATGGACGAAAGCTCGGCCTGCAGGGCGAAGTGCTGGATCAGCGCGTGCCCGTTGGCCGCCGACAGCCCGTAGGTTTCGGCCAGCCAGGCCACGGCGCGGGCGGCTTCCTCCGCGGACGCGGCGCGGCCCTGCGGAAGCAGCGCGGCCACCCCCCGCCGGAGCCGCACCACTTCCGCGGCGAGCCCGCTGGCCGGCGGCATCTTGTTGGCGTACCAGCGCGGCACGGTCGGCAGCGCGCCGTCAGCCGCGGCGACCTTGGCGGTCAGGAAGCGCGTCTCGATCAGGCGCACGCAGCGGCCGTTCAGGACGAAGATGTCGCCCGGGCGCAGGCCCTTCATGAACGACTCCTCGACCTGCCCGAGCGGCCGACGGCCCAGCCGGACCGCCACCATGCTCTCGGTGGCGATCGTGCCCACGTTCTGGTAGAATTCCCGGGCCACCTTCGGCGCCGTCAGGGCCAGGCAGCCGCGTTCGTCCACCCGGACCTTGCCGAAGATGTTCTGATACGCCTGCTCGAGCGCCCGTCCGCCGCCGGCCAGGTAGCGCAGCACGCGGTCGAACTCCGCCCGGGCCAGGGCGCGGAACGGATAGCTGCGCCGAACCAGCGAGAAGGCCTCGTCCGGCGTCACGCTGCCGAAGATGGCGAGGCCGACCAGGTGCTGCGCCAGGACATCGGCCGGGTTTTCGCTGAAGGCCACCGGCTCGAGTTCGCGCCGCTCCATCATCCGCGCCGTGACCGCGCACTCCGCCAGATCGTTGATGTTGCTCGCGACCAGCACGCCATGGCTGGTGCGCCCCATGGAGTGGCCCGAGCGGCCCAGCCGCTGGAGCGCCCGCGCGACGCCCTTGGGCGCCGACACCATGACGACCGTGTCGATCGCCCCGATGTCGATGCCCATCTCGAGCGAGGTGGAGCAGACGACCGCCCGCAGCTCCCCGCGCTTCAGCCGGTCCTCCACCGCGAGCCGGACCGCGCGGTCCAGCGATGCGTGGTGCACCTCGATCTTGGCCGCCAGTTTCGGCAGGAGCTGTTTCAGGCGCAGCCCGATGCTCTCGGCGCCGCTGCGCGTGTTCGTGAAGATGAGGGTCGTGCGCTTGGTGAGCAGCAGGTCGCCGAGCTCGCGCAGGACGCGGGTGGCGGTGTAGCCGGCGGGCGGATAGGCCTTCGCCCGCAGGGGCGAAAAGACCTCGATCCGCGCCGGCCGCGCCTGGCCCACCTCGGCCAGGCCGCAGGGCCGGCCCGGCCCCACCAGGAATTCGGCCATGGCGGCAAGCGGCGAGACGGTGGCCGAGAGGCCGATCCGCACGAGCCCGCCGGCCGACACCTCCTCCAGCCGCTCCGCCGCCACCATGAGCAGGGCCCCCCGCTTGTTGGCGGCGAGCGCGTGCAGTTCGTCGACCACCAGGAAGCGCACGGACCGGAACGCCGGAATCCAGGCCGGCTGGCTCAGCAGCAGGGTCAGCGTCTCCGGTGTGGTGACCAGAATCGACGGCGGCTTCCGTTTCTGGGCCGCGCGCTCCGCCTGGGTCGTGTCCCCGGTCCGGGCCCCGATCCGCAGCCAGTCCCACCCGAGCTCGCGCACGGGCTCGTGCAGGTTCTTCTGCAGGTCGTAGGCGAGGGCGCGCAGCGGCGAGACATACACCGCGGTGATGCCGGGGATCGGGGCCGGCCCCGGCGCGGGCGCCCGGCGGGCCCGCGCGAGGTGGTCGAAGATACCCAGGAAGGCGGCGAGCGTCTTGCCGCTGCCGGTCGGGGAGGACAGCAGGACGGACCGGCCGGCCAGGATTTCCGGGATCGCCCGCAGCTGCGCGGGGGCAAATTGGCCAAATCGCCGACGGCACCAGCCGGCGAGCTCCGGGTCGAGCGCCGCGGCCAGCGCCCGCTGCGAAGCCGCGCCCTTAACCGGTGAGAGCAGCATGGGCGAAGGCATTGGCGCCGGCGAGCCGGCGGCAGGTTTCCAGGGTGTCGATCTCGCGCGGGGTCTTGTCGGGGCGGAGGCGGGCGATCCGGGGAAACCGCAGGGCGAAGCCGCTCTGATGGCGGGTGCTGGGCTGGATTGAATCGAAGGCCACCTCCAGCACGACATCCGGTACCACGGACCGGTAGCGCCCTTTCTCCTCCAGGGTGTGCTCGAGAAAATGCTGGGTGAGCCGCGCGATCTCCACGTCGGTCAGGCCGGAGTAGGCCTTGCCGACCGTGAGGAGCCGGTCGTGCTCCAGGTCGCGGATCGCAAACGTGTAGTCGCTCAGCACGTCGCGCCGCTTGCCATGGCCGTATTCCACCCCCACCACGACCACGTCCAGGGTGGCGTAGGCCTTCTTGAGCTTGAGCCAGGCCAGGCCCCGCCGGCCCGGGGTATAGGCGCTGCGCGGATCCTTGGCCATCAAGCCCTCGTTGCCGCGCGCCCGGGCCTGGAGGAAGGCCGCCTCAATTTCCGCCGCGGTCGTCGCCTGCTGGAGGGGGGCGAGCGCGATCGCCGGACGCCGGAGGCGGCCGGGCGCGGTCAGCAGGTCGGCCAGAAGCCGCCGCCGGTCGGCCAGCGGCTCGTGCAGGAGGACCCGGCCGTCCCTCCACAACAGATCATAGGCGGAGATCGAGACCGGAATCTCGGCCCCCAGGAAGAAGTCGTCACCCTGCCGCCCGAGCCGCTTCTGCAGCTCGGCGAACGGCAGCGCGCGGCCGTCCTTCCAGGCCAGGAGCTCGCCATCGAGGATGAAGTCGCCCGGCAGCGCCCGCGCGACCTCGGCCAGGTCCGGGAACTGCCGCGTGATCCGGTGCAGGTCGCGCGAGTAGAGCTCGACCCGCTCCCCGGCCTTGTGCAGCTGGCAGCGGATCCCGTCGTATTTCTCCTCCAGCCAGACCGGCGGCGGGAGCCGCTCCAGGATGGCGCCGGCCGTGGGCTCAGGGCTCGCCAGCATGAACTGCAGCGGATGAAAGACCTTGAGCTGGATGTCCGCCAGCCCGCCCGCGCGCGCCGCCCGGCTGACCGCCGCCATGTCGCCGCTCAGCATGTTGGCCGACCGCACCTCCTCCAGCGGACAACCCGCCGCCGCCGCGACCGCCTCCTCGACCAACCCTTCCTTCAGGCCGATCCGCAGCTCGCCGGTGATGATCTTGACCAGGTACTTGGCCTCCAGGGCCGAAAGCGCGGCGAGGCGCGCCTCCATCCGCTCCAGCTTGGCCACGGGGCCCCGCGCCGCCGCCAGCTCCGCGAAGAACGCGGCCAGTTCGCCCAGGGCGAGGGCCCGCGGTTCCGTGCGCCCCTGCAGGAGCGCCTCGGCGGTGTCCCCGCTGTCGGCAAAGCGCCGGTAGGTGGCGCGGTACTCCGCCTCGGAGCGGCCGGCCACCGCCAGGACCGCGCGCTTCAGGACGGACCAACCGAGCTGGAGCGTCCGCTCGTCCGATTGGGGAAAGGCGCGCGCGGTGAAGAAGAGCGCGGCCAGCCCCGCCGCCCCGGGATCGATCCCCTCGAAATAGTCGCGCAGGAGGGCGATCTTCTCGAGCTTCCTGGGCGTGGCGCGAATCCGCTCCGCCACCTGGGCGAACTGCGCAAACCCCGTCGCCCCCGGGGCCGGCGCGTCCTCCTTCGAGGGCGCGGGCGGCGGGAGCGCCACCCCGGGCACCGGCCCTGCGACCCGGACGCTCGACGGCAAGTCCCACTCGAGCTGGTTGTCCTGGCCGATGGCCCACGCTTCGACCCCGCGCTCGCGCAGCGTCCGCGCAAATTCGACCGCGAACCCATGGAGCGTCAGCACGCGTTTCGGCTGCACCAATTCCACGAAGCGCAGCAGTTCCCCGAAGTCCGCATGATCGGACAGCGGGAAGGCCGCCTGGCACTGGTAGCGGTAGATGGCCCCCGGATCGAGGGCCCACCCGGTGATCACCGCCGTTCGCGGCGCCGGGATCTTCCGCCGGAACGCGGAGGCGGCCGACTGGGGCGGACAGATGACGACGTGACCCGGCAGTTCCGGGACCGAGAATTCCCGGTAAGGCGGAAACACCACACCGAACTCCTCGTACACCCGGGTCAGGCGCAGGGTCTGGGGGTGAAGCATCACCGGCAGCCCGGCGGCGGCCAGGCCCTGCAGCAGCTCCTGGCTCTTGCCCAGGCTGTAGCCGAACAGGACCGGTGTCTCCCCCTGATCGATCGCCTCGTGGCAGAAGCGGGCGATGTCCGCCAGGACCCGCGCCGCCGGCGGGAAGAGGTAGTGCGGCTTGCCGTAGGTCGTCTCCATGATGACGACATCCGCCCGCGGGGTCGCGCAGGTCTCGGCCGAGTGGCTCGGGCGCAGCTTGAAGTCTCCCGTGTAAAGCAGCTTCCCGTGCTCGGGATGGGCGAGGAGCGATTGCGCCGATCCCCGGATGTGCCCGGCGGGATGGAGCGTGACGGTGGTCTCCGCGGTCAGCTGCTCGGTCTGGCCAAAGGGCAGCACGTGCTCGATGCGCTCCAGCGGCAGCCGGGCCCGCATCAACCGCGCGGTATCGGCCGAACAGAGGATCTCCCGGTGCGCCGCGATGTGGTCGAAATGGGCGTGCGAGACGAATGAGCGCTCGACCGGAAAATGCGCGTCGAGCCACCAGCCGACCTGCGGCAGCCAGACCCCGTTGCGGTATTCGACCTCCCATGCCATGGAACCTCACACCCTACCGCGATTCCGCGCCGCTTCAAGCGGCCGCGGCGCCAGGGCGACTCACCAACCCAGGGTCAGCCGGAAGTCGGCTTCAATCGATCCGCCACGGCCAGGGCCTCGCTGACGATCGAGGCCGGATAACCGCTGAGTGCGAGCAGCTTGATCGCGTTGCGCGAATGCGCCGGTCCCGGGCGGATCCGGTAGTCGAAGCCGTACTTTTCCGCCACGACCTGATCGCTAAAATGAAACATGTCGAACCGCGCTTTGAGCAGCTCCTGCAGCTCGGCATCGTGGGTGGTGACGAGCACCGTCTGGGAGCGGGCCAAATGGCCGAGCACGGCGACCGAACAGGCAATCCTCTCCTGGGTGTTGGTCCCGCGAAAGATCTCATCGAGCAGGAACACAAACCGCGCGTCCGGGCTGCTGTTCACGAACTCCAGGACCCGCTTTATTTCGGTGAAAAAGTAGCTTTCGCCTTCGGCCAGATCATCCTCCCGCCGGATGGAGGATCGCACCTTGGCCCGGGGAAAGACGGCCTCCCGGGCCAGGCAAAAATTGAGCGTTTGCCCCAGCAGCAGATTGATCCCGACCGCGCGAATGAAGGTCGTCTTGCCTGCCATGTTCGGACCGGCGATGGCCGCCGATCTCCCTTCGAGTTGAACGGAGTTGGGGACCGCTCCCGGAATTGACGGATGGATGAGGTCGACCACCCGCAACGAGTGATCTTCGGCAAAGGTGGGGATGCAGCAGACGGCCTGCGACTCGAGAAACGAGGCCACGGCGATGGCGACATCGAGCGCCCCGATCGACTCGAAGATGCGGCCGAGCGGGCCTCGCTCCTCCTCCAGCGCCCGGCGGGATCGCAGAAAGACCACGACATCCAGCAAGAAAAACATGTTCAGATACAGAAACGCCCCCTGCATCAGTTCCGGCATCGAGGTGCGATCGATCACCAGCCACCCCATGCCTCGCTGCACCCGCTTCCGGGCCGGCGTTTCCTTCCGCAATATCCTCAGTTCCGGCAATTGATGCGGATCGGCGCTTTTGCTCAGGGCCGCTGCCACGCCGAGCATGACGTCGATCTGCGCAAAGCCGGCGAAGTAACGGGCAATCTTCTGCCCGTAGGTAAGATAGACAACCGTGTTGACGAGGACCGCGAGGATCACCGCCAGGAACAGCGCCTTTATCCAGAGCATTCCAATCAGGCAGGCCAGGGGTATTGCCCCTAAAATATAGAAAATCCAGGACAACGGCGGCACTACCGGAGAGCGCCCGACCAGGAAGGGCCCCAGAAATTGGGCTCCCGGCTGGTCCAGCCGGCTCAATTGCAGCTGGATTTCCTCGCGGCTCTTCGCGTCCTGCCGAAAGGCCGCATATTGCCGCGCCCGCTCCGACAAGGTCACCGGATCGACCTCCTCCCGGCGCATCCTCGCATAGAGCATCTGCCGGCCGGGCATGCTGGTGGTCCGATCGATGGCGGCGAACACCTGGTCCATGCCCAGGTCCTGCCAGGTTTGCTCGTCGACCGATTGGCTCCTTCCGGCCACGAACTCTTCGTAGAGTGCGATTGTCGCCATGTCCCGCTCCCGCGCCACGTCGCGCCCCCAGGCCTGGCGCAAACTCTCGATCGTCGGCCGGGAGCTCTTCATTCGCGGCTGGGTATGAATCATTTCCCCGGAGGGGCAATCAATTGCGCGCGGTCGGGGAGCCGAGAGGGATGCGCCGGAGCCACCGGTTATTCATTTGATTCCTCCCAATTATGGTTACGTTGCGAGTTTCGCCCATGTCGGTCCCGCCCCCCATTCACGTCAAAGGTGCGCGCGAGCACAACCTGAAGAACCTCGATATCCGTATCCCGCGGGGAAAGCTGGTTGTCATTACCGGACCGAGCGGCTCGGGCAAGTCCTCCCTGGCCTTCGATACCATCTACGCCGAGGGCTACCGCAAGTACGTGGAGAGCCTCTCGACCCAGGCGCGGACGCTCCTGGAGCAGCTCAAGCGGCCCGACGTCGACTTTATCCACGGGCTCTCCCCCGTCCTCGCGATCGAGCAGCGGGTCGGCGGCACCTCGCCCCGGACCACGATCGCCACCTCGACCGAGATCGCCGACTATGCCCGGCTGCTCTGGGCCCTGGCCGGCGAGCAGCGCTGCCCGAAGGATGGCGGCCGCGTGGTCCAGCGCTCGCTTGACGACAATGTCCAGCGCGTCCTGACCGAGTGCGCCGGCGAGCGCGTGGTCCTGCTGGCGCCCTTTCTGCGCGCCAAGCCCAGCGTCCTGCGGGACGAGCTGCCGCGGCTGCGCCAGCGGGGCTTCGAACGGGTGCGCATCGGCGGCGAAATCCGCGGGCTCGACGAGCTGAACCTGATTCCGACCGGCAGCGCCGAAGTGCCGGTCGATCTGGTGGTCGACCGGCTCGTGGCCCGCGCCGACCAGCGCTCGCGGCTCGCCGACTCGCTCGAACTCGCCTTCCGGGAGGGGCGCGATCGCGCGATCGTGCTGGCCCAAAAGACGGCCGAGGAGCCCTGGCGCGAGCTCGGGCTCAGCCAGTCGCTGGCCTGCGAGATCTGCGGCGACGTCTTCGAAAAGCTCACGCCCCGGCATTTCTCGTTCAACCACAGCGAGGGGGCGTGCCCGACCTGCGGCGGCCTGGGCCGGAAGATGCGCTTCGTGCCGGAGCTCATCATCCCCGATCCGGACAGGTCGGTGCGCGAGGGCGCGATCAAGCCCTGGCGGATCGGCGGAAAAAATCTCATCATCAAGCACAACCTCGTCATCAAGCAGCTGGCCGAGCAGCTGCCCTTCGACGCCGACGTGCCCTGGAAGAAGCTGCCGGAAAAAGTCCGTGAAACGCTGATGCACGGGGCGGGGGACCGGCTCTTCGCCTTCAAGCTGCGCCGGATGCGCGAGGCGCGCCCGCAGCCCTACGGCGGCATCATCGCCGACCTGGAGGAGAGCTTCCGTTCCACCGACAGCGAGGGCTTCCAGGCCCGGCTGACAACCTACATGGTCGCGGGCGAATGCCCGGAATGCCACGGTTCGCGGCTCAACGCCCGCAGCGCCGCCGTGCGGGTCGTCACGCCCGCCCGGCGGGAGATCACCTTCCCCCAATTCATGGCCCAGGATGTGGGAGTGGCCCATGGCCTCGCCCGCGAACTCGCGGCCGCCTACGGCGAGGGACACGCGCTCCTGGACGTCGTCAGCGGCATCGAGCGCAGGCTCGGCTTCCTCTTCTCGACCGGCCTTGGCTACCTGACCCTCGACCGCGACTACGCGACCCTCTCGGGCGGGGAGGGCCAGCGGGTGCGGCTGGCGACCCAGCTCGGCATGGGCCTGATGGGCGTCATCTACGTCCTGGACGAACCCAGCATTGGGCTGCATCCCCACGACAACGAGCGGCTCTTGGACCAGCTCCGCTCCCTGCGGGACCGCGGCAACACGGTCCTCGTGGTCGAGCACGACGAGGACACGATGCGGGCGGCCGACGAGATCATCGAACTCGGGCCCGAGGCCGGCACCGAGGGCGGGCAGCTGCTTTTCCAGGGGACGCCCGAGGCCTGCGCCGCCCAGCCGGCCCGCGTGTCCCGCACCGGCCCCTTCCTCGCCCGCACGATGGGGGTGGAGAAGGACGCGGCGACCAAGAAGCCCGACGGGGCCTACCTGACGGTGCGCGAGGCGCGGGAGCACAACCTGCGCGGCGTCGATGCCAAGTTTCCGCTGGGCCTGCTCACCTGCGTCACCGGCGTGTCGGGCTCGGGCAAGAGCACGCTGGTGAACGACGTCCTGGCCGCCGCCGCCGCCCGGCGGCTGAACGGGGCCAAGGCGCTGCCGGGCAGGCATCGCGCGATCGAGAATCTCGACAGCTTCAACAAGCTGGTCCAGGTCGACCAGGAGCCCATCGGCCGCAGCCCGCGTTCCAATCCGGCCACGTTTGTCGGCCTGCTCGATCTTCTGCGCGACCTCTTCGCCCAGGTGCCGCTGGCCAAGGTCCGCGGCTACAAGCCCAGCCGCTTTTCCTTCAATGTCCGCGGCGGCCGCTGCGAGCGCTGCCAGGGCGATGGCGTCATCAAGTTGGACATGCAGTTCATGGCCGACGCCTACGCGCCCTGTCCGAGCTGCGGCGGCCGGCGCTTCAACCGCGAGACCCTCGAGATCCTGTTCCACGGCAAGTCGATCGCGGACGTCCTGGCGATGACGGTGCGGGAGGCGATCGTTCTTTTCCGCCACATCCCCCGGGTCATCGACAAGCTCGGCACCCTCGAGGCCGTGGGTCTGGGCTACCTGGCGCTGGGCCAGTCCGCGACGACGCTGTCGGGCGGCGAGGCCCAGCGGCTCAAGCTCTCGCTCGAGCTCAGCAAGCGCCAGCAGGGCGACACCCTCTACATCCTCGACGAACCCACCACCGGCCTGCACTGGGTCGATATCCAGCGCCTCATGGATCTGCTGTTCAAGCTCCGCGACGCGGGCAACACGATCATTGTGATCGAGCACAACCTCGACGTGATCAACCTGGCGGACTGGATCATCGACCTGGGTCCCGGCGGCGGCACGGCGGGCGGCGAGATCGTCTATGCCGGGGGACGGAAGGGGATTGAGGCCGAGGCGCGGTCGCTGACCGGCCAGGCGCTGGCGCGTTGGAGCCGGGCGGCGGCTCCCCCGCCGAAGCGCTGAGGCGCCGGCAGGGGCCGCGCTCGCGGCGGCAATCCCGGGCCGCGTTTCGATGGTAGCCATTGGCCATTAGTCACTTGAAAAATGCCATGGCATTCCTGTGACGGCTCCACCTCTCGCTTGCGGGTTGGCCCCGCACTTGCTTTCCTCAGGCGCAACTCAAGCCGGGCAAACCCGCTCCTCCTCACCATGAAAAGCACGAAGAAGACCGCGTCGCCCGCCCCAGCGACTTTCACCCCCACGCCCGGCCTCGCGCCCGAGGCCAAAATCACGCGCATTCCGCGCGCCAAGAAAGACAGCGCCGTCGCGGCCGCCGCCAAGCTGCCGGCGACCGTGATCACCGCCACGATCGACGTGGGCTACGGCAACACCCTCTACCTCCGCGGCGACGGCCCGGGGCTCAGCTGGAACAAGGGTGTCGCGCTCACCTGCACGGCGGACACCGTCTGGACGCTCACGATCGCCGGGGCGACCCGGCCGATCATCTGCAAGTTCCTGCTGAACGACACCACCTGGAGCCGCGGCGAGGACTATACGGTTCCGGCGGGCGCCGTGACCGAGCTGGTGCCCTCCTTTTAGGCGCCGTCGGGATTCAGCTCTCGCAGGCGCGCGGCGATGGCCCGCGCGCTGGCGTCCCGATCTTCGCCCGGAGGCGGATTGACCGGCACGCACCGCACCCGGACCCGGGAAAACGGCTTGGGCAGGTAAAATCGGTCCCAGCTGCGGAGCCGCCAGGCGGACGCGAATTCGGCGCCGACCAGCAGGATCGGCGCGCGCGCCTGGCGGGTGACAATCAGGGCGCCCGGCTTGAAGTCATAGCAGGGTCCCCGCGGGCCGTCCGGCGTGATCCCGACGTCGTGGCCGTCGCGCAGGACACCCACCAGGGCCGTCGCCGCCTCGCGACCGCCCCGGCTGCTGGAGCCGCGAACCGCGCGCATCCCGACGAAGGAAAAGAAGGCCGCGAGCCAGGCGCCGTCGCGGCTGGCGCTCACCAGCCCGTAGACTGGCCGGCCGCCCCGGTAGCGCCGGTAGAATTCCGCAACGAGGAAGAGCCGGTTGTGCCAGAGCACGAAGGCCACGCCCTGGTCCTGCCGCTCGAATGTCGCGCGCTCCTCCGGCGGAATCTCGAAGCGCAGGGTGAGTCCCCACACCCGGACCAGCAGCCCCAGGGGCGCGAGCACCAGGCGGCGCCAGCCGGAGATGTGATAGGGCGACGGGGCGGAAGCCATGGAGCGGCGGACGGTAGGGCAGAAGGCAAGGGGAGGAAAGCGGAGAATCAGTTCGTCTTGTGCTGGGCGGCGGACGGTTCCATTTCCTTGGGCGTGTCCGCATTTCCGCCCTGCCCGCACCTGCCGCCGCCCCGCGAGGGACTGGACTGGCGGCTGCTCGCGGCCCACCGGGACGCGCACCGCGGCGGCGAGTTCTACCTGGACTGCCTCGAGTATGGGCATTCGCTGTGGATTCGCGGCCACGCGGCGCGGGCCATCCTGTGCCTCGACCGGGCCTTCGGCGCCGAGCTGACGGGCGACGAGCCCGTGCTGGCGGCCTGGCCGATGCCCTACGCCGCGCTCGTCTGGTTGATCCGCTTCACGCCCGAAGGCGTATTCCTGGGCAATCCGCGCGTGCACTTCCAGCATTACGCCGGCCGGATGAACGAGCCGCGCCGCGAGCAGCGGCGCTGGCGCGCCTGGGCCGGGTGGGCCCTGGCGCGCGCCGTCCGGCCGGACCTGCCGGGCGACCCGCGGCACGCCGTGGCGGAGCCGTCGGGAGATTCGATTTTTCAGGAGCTCGAGCGCCACGCCTTTCCCGGCGAGGCCGCCCAGTGGCGCCGGATTCTGGACGAGGCGGCGCCCTGAACCGGGTTTCTCCCGGAGGCTTCCGCGTGGTTTAGGGTTGAAATCCCCAGCGCCCCGCGAAAAGACAGTCTTACCCCATGCCGCACCCCATTCAGCTCGGTGGCCTCGATTACGCGATCCTGCTCCTGTACTTCCTCTTCGTCCTCGGCATCGGCTGGGCCCTGAAGCGGCACGTGAAGGGCAGCTCCGACTTCTTCCTGTCCGGCCGCTCGATTCCGGTCTGGATCACCGGCCTCGCGTTTCTCTCCGCCAATCTCGGCGCCCAGGAGGTGATCGGGATGGGCGCCTCGGGCGCCCAGTACGGCATCATGACGAGCCACTTCTACTGGATCGGCGCGATCCCGGCCATGATCTTCCTCGGGATCTTCATGATGCCGTTCTACTACGGCTCGAAGGCCCGCTCCGTCCCGGAATACCTCAAGCTCCGCTTCGATGAGAAGACTCGCGGGCTGAACGCCGTCTCCTTCGCGGTGATGACGATCTTCTCCTCCGGCATCTCGCTGTATGCCCTCGCTTCGCTCCTCGAGCTGCTCCTCGGCTGGAACTTCACCTTCAGCATCTGGATCTCCGCCACGATCGTCCTGGGCTACATCTGCCTGGGCGGGCTGACCTCCGCGATCTACAACGAGGTCCTCCAGTTTTTCATGATCGTCTTTGGCTTCGCACCCCTGGCCTGGCTCGGCCTGCGCGATGTCGGCGGCTGGGCCGGCCTGAAGGTCCGCCTGGCCGGGGTCGCGACCCAGCAGGGCTTCGCCGCCGGCACCTGGACGCAATCCTGGCGGCACATGGGCTCACCCCACGACAATCCCCTGGGCGTTGAATGGTTCGGCCTGGCGATGGGCCTCGGATTCGTCCTCTCCTTCGGCTACTGGTGCACGGACTTCCTGGTGGTGCAGCGCGCCATGGCCGCCAACTCCATGTCGGCCGCCCGCCGGACCCCGATCATCGCGGCGTTCCCGAAGATGCTCTTCCCCTTCATCGTCATCGTGCCCGGCATGGTGGCGGTGGCGCTCCTGCAGGACCACCACGGCGGCTTCACGCTGCCCCTGGCCGCGGACGGCACGCCGAACTACAACCTGGTGACGCCGATGATGCTGGGCCACTACCTGCCGCCCGGGCTCCTCGGCCTGGGTTTCACGGCCCTGATGGCCTCCTTCATGTCGGGGATGGCCGGCAACGTCACCGCCTTCAACACGGTGTGGACCTACGACATTTACCAGAGCTACTTCGCCCCGGCGAAGACGGATTCCCATTACCTCTTCATGGGCCGCCTCGCGACCATCTTTGGCGTCATCCTCAGCGTGGGCGTCGCCTACATGGCCGCGCAGTTCAACAACATCATGAACCTGCTGCAGCTGGTGTTCGCCTTCGTGAACGCCCCGCTGTTCGCCACCTTCCTCCTCGGCATGTTCTGGCGCCGGGCCAACGGCCACGGCGCCTTCTTCGGGCTGCTGGTCGGCACGATCGCCGCGGCCGCCCACCACGGGCTCACGCTGCCGGTCGGATCGGCCGTCGGCATCATGAAAGGCGGCTGGCTCGGCGCGGTGGTCCACACCTATCCGAGCGCCATGGCGCAGAACTTCTGGACCGCGCTCTTCGCCTGGGGCGCCTGCATGGCGGTCACGATCGGCGTCTCGCTCGCGACCGGCCAGAACAAGTCCGACCAGCAGCTGGCCGGGCTGGTGTACTCCCTTACGCCCAAGCCGGCGGCGGAAAATGAGCCCTGGTACAAGAAGCCCGTCACCCTGGGCCTGATCGTCCTCGCCGCCACCCTGGTCCTGAACCTCGTCTTCGCCTGATCCCCCGACCATGAACTTCGACCTCCGCCTGCCCCTCGGCCTCCTCTTCACGCTTTTCGGGGGCATGCTCGTGATCTACGGGCTGATCAGCGACCCCGCGATCTATGCCCGCTCGCTGGGCTATAACGTCAATCTGGGCTGGGGCGCGGTCATGCTGGCCTTCGGTTTGGTGATGCTGGCCCTCGCGCTGAGGGCCCGCCGGAACCGGCCCTAAACGGCCTGCCGGACCCGGGTTAGAAAATCTCTTGCCGAAAAGTCGCGTTCAGCCGAGACTGCCTTTGACCGCTACCAAGCAAACCACGCGGGCATTACGCCCGCTTTTCCGGGACTGAGACTACATGGACGACGCTGCCGACAAGGAAAATCCGCCTGCGGATTTCAACAAGATCGATCTGACCCAACTGCAGGGCTTCAGCTTCGGCACCCAATGGACTCAGGACAAGTCCGGTGCCGCCGCCAAGGGAGGCGACCGCGCCGAGCGGCCGCGCCGTGAAGCTTTTGGCGACGCTCCGAACCGCAAGGACCGGCGCTCGTTCCAGCGCCCGGCCGGTGCTCCCGGCCCCGGTGGCGGCGGCGGTGGCTTTCGCCCGGGCGGCCCCAGTGGCGCCCCGCGCGAGGGCGGCAATCAATTCCGCGGCGCCCCGCGCGACTCGGCCCCGGGCCAGGATCAGCGGCGCGCCGGTCCCGGCGGCGGCGGTGATTTCAACCGGCGGCGGCCCCAGGACATGGCGCCGTACGTCAGCCCGTATTTCGCGGCCACGTTCTACCCCGAGGACACCAGCTTCAGCGCCCTCGTGAAGACGATCCGCGCCTCGTCGCGGACGATCGAGCTCTTCGAGATCGCCCGCACCGTCCTGGCCAAGCCCGAGCGGTTCACCGTGCTGGTCGGCCGCCGCGCGCCTGCCGGCGAGGGCCCCGGCGGCCGTCCGCCCGAGGGCGCCGTCCCGGCCGCCCCCCCGGCCGCGCCCGCCAAGCCCGCGCTTTTCCTTTCCGTGCCGGACAACCTGCCCTTCGAGACTGAGGAAGCCGCCGTGTCGCACGTCCTGAACCATCACCTCAGCCTTTTCTTCGACCAGGCCGAGACGGAGGTCGAGCCGCCGAAGGGCAATTTCCAGGTGGTCAACCGCTGCACCGTCACCGGGGAGCTGCTCGGGCCCCCGAACTACCACCGCTATGCCCAGATCGTGGCGCAGCACCACGCGGAGAAGATCCCGCGCATGTCGCTGGAGGCCTACCGGGGCCGCATCGAGTCGGTCCGCGATCCCGAGGTCATCAAGCAGTGGCTGGAGAAGATGAAGAAGGTGACCCGGTACACCTGGAAGTCGGCCGCGCCCGCCGCCGCCCCGGAACCCGCGCCCGCGCCCGCCCCCGTCGCCGAGACCCCCGCGGTCGAAGCGGCGGCCCCCGCCGAGACTCCCGCGGCCGAGACACCCTCCGTCGAAGCCCCCGCCGCCGCGCTGGCTCCCGTCGAAGCGGCGCCGCCCGCCCCGGCCGGTCCCGCGTTCGACTCCCCGGACGAGGCCCGCTCCTACCTCCTGGCGCAAGCCCGGGACAAGGTCGTGCGGCCGGCCGCCACCGCTCGCTTCCACGGCCGGACCCTCGAGACGATTCCCTCCGAGGAAATCCGCCAGGCCGTCGAAGGGGAGCTCGAGCGCCAGCGCTGCTTTCCCCTCGACACCGCCAACGCGCTCCGCGGCCGCCTGCGCCGCGAGCACTTCACCATCTTCAAGAAGGGCTCGAAGGGCATCTCCTATGTCTGCGCGGTGAAGCGGAAATTCCGCGTCCCGGGCCAGATCTTCGCCGAGAGCATCGGCGCCCTGATCTCCTTCATCGAGGCGCATCCGATGATCCGGGCCAGCGAGCTCAATGAGAAATTCATCGGCATCCAGCTGCCGGCCGCGGCCGCCGAGGGCGCGCCGGCGGCCGAGCCCCTGCTTACGCCCGAGCAGCGCGACAAGATCGGCCGCCTGCAGGGCGACCTGCGCTGGCTGGTCCGCGAGGGCTACGTGACCGAGTTCATCGACGGCGCCCTCTACGCGCCGCCGCCGGTCGTCGAGTCCCGCAAGCGCGAGATGGAGGCCTCCGAGCAGGATCCCGAGAATTTCCCCGAGGCTTCGGCCGCGGAGTCGCCGGCGATCCCGGAGGAGGGCGAGCCCAGCGCGGCCGCCCCGCCGCCGGCCGCGCCGGTCTGACGGCCGAGCCGCGGGCCCCGGTCAGCGGAGCCGCAGGCGATGCTGGTGTTCGCCCACAATCCCCAGGTCGAAATGCCAGGCGTCCGCCGGCAGCCAGGGCCCGATGTTCTCGGGCCATTCAATCGCGAGGCAGAAGGGCGGCTGCAGGAAATCCTCCAGCAGCAGCGCCTCGATCTGCGCCGGTCCCGAGAGCCGATAGGCATCCACATGCCCGAGGTTGCGCGCGCCCGGCCCCCGGCCCCGGTAGAAGCGGCAGAGATTGAAGGTCGGGCTGGTCACCGGCTCGGCGATCCCGCAGCCGACCGCGAGCCCCTGCACGAAGGTGGTCTTGCCCACGCCCAGGTCGCCGTGGAGCGCCAGGATCGCGTTCGGGGGCAGGAGCGGGGCCAGCGCCCGGCCCAGCGCCTGCGTGGCGGCCGCTGAATCCGTCGCCACCCCTGCGCGCAGCTGCTCGATCACGTCCATGGGGCGCGGGTCAGCTGCGCAGATGTTCGTAGCCCCGGAAGTCGGCCAGCCGGAGGGCGGCCGCCGGCCGGGCGCCCGCGGCGGTGAAGGCGCCGATCCGGGAAAGCCGGACCCGCGGGAAGGCGCGCCGCCAGGCCCGCGCGAAGGCGCCGGCGTCAGCCGAGGCCGCCAGAGCGAACACCAGTTCATAGTCCTCTCCCTCCCCGAGCGCCGAAGCCAGCGACGCGCCGGGACGCCGCGGCAGCGCCGCCGCGCGGATCGACGCCTCGCCGCCCGCCGGCGTCAGGGCGTGGAGGTCCTTGGCCAGCCCATCGCTCACGTCCATCATCGCCCGCACGGCCGGCTGGCGCGCGAGCCAGGCCCCCTCCGCCAGTCGGGGCGCAAACGTGAAGTGATGGCCCCGCCGGACGCTGTCGCCCAGGCTCCCCGTGACGTAGATCGCATCGCCCAAGCGGGCGCCCGTGCGCCGCAGGACGCGCGGCCCTGCCGCCCCGAGGAGCGCGAGGCTCGCGGCCAGGGCGCCCTCGGCCTGCGCCACGTCGCCGCCCACGACCGGCACGCCATAGCGGCGCGCCGTGAGCGCCAGACCGCGGTAGAAACCCTGGAGCCAGGCCAGGCTCACGGTCGCGTCGAGGGTCAGCGCGACCACGGCCGCCACCGGCCGCCCACCCATCGCCGCCAGGTCGCTCAGATTCCGCTTGAGCAGCTTGGCGCCCACCGCGCGCGGATCGGCCTTCGCGTCGAAGTGCCGGCCGTAGATCACCGGATCGATGGTCAACAGCTGCCGGCCGCGCCCCGGCGGCAGGACCGCGCAGTCGTCGCCGATGCCATACGGCGCCGGCGGCGAGGCCGTCCCCAGCCAGCGGCGGATGGCCGCGATCAGCGCCTCCTCGCCCAGCGCGGCGACGGACTCGGAGCGGAGACGGGTGAAGGGAGGCATGCGCGGGGCCGGGCGGGCGCTCCTAGGCATTCACACCCAGGAGGATCACGACCACGGTCGTCAGGTTGAAGAGGGCGTGCGCCACGATCGCCGTGCCCAGCCGCCCCGTCCGCTGGTAGGCGAGGGCGCAGACGGCGGCGAGCATGGTCAGGCCCGCCAGCGAGGCCAGGCTCTGGTGGATCGCGGCAAAGAGGAGGGAGGAAAGGAGGACCGCCACCCAGCCGGGCAGCCGCCCGCGCAGAAACCGGAACAGCCCGGCGCGAAAGATCAGCTCCTCGGTGACCGGGGCGGCGATGGTCGCGATGAAAACGAAGGCGAGCCGCAGCGCCGGGGAATGGATGGCCAGGAAGTCATCGATGCTGTTTTCCTGGTCGAGGGGCAGGCCGGCCCACGTCAGCAGCCCCTGCCAGAGGGCGGCGGCGCCATAGACGAGCGGCAGCGCGATCAGCATGGTCGCGCCGCCTTGCCGCAGGTCGGCGGCCGTGACGAGGGGCCCGGCCTCCTCCCGGCTCCGGCCGAAGCCCAGGTGATAGCCGGCCACGCCGGCCAGCAGGCCGCCCTGAAACGCCGCCGCCATCAGCAGCAGCCGAAGCTCTGCGCCAACCGGATGGCCGCGCAAGACGGTGTTCACGATGATCGGAAAGAGCATCCCTCCGCCGAAGGCGAGGATCAGGAGGAGCAGGAGGTCGCTGGGCGGGCCCGGCCAGGGCGTCAGCCGGTCCGGCGTCCGCTGCGCCCGCGCCTGCGGCCGGACGACCTTGCTCCAGAGCAGCCAAATCCCCGCCACCATCAAGACGCCCTCCAGTCCGACGCCGGCGACGTAGGAAGGATCGACGGGCTGGCTCAAGCGATCTTCCCGTGGGCGAAGACCGTCCGGCCGTCCACGATGGTCATCTTGACCCGGCCCCGGAGCGTCTGGCCGTGCCAGGGCGAGTTGGCCGACTTGCTCATCCCCGCCGCGGCGTCGTAGCGCCAGGATTCCGTCGGGTCGAACAGGCAGATGTCCGCCGCCGCCCCCGGCGCCAGCGTGCCCCCCGGGAGATGAAGCAGCTCGGCCGGCCGCCGGGTCAGCAGATCGATCACCTGCGGCAGCTTGAATTTCGCCTGCCGCACCAGGACCCCCAGCGAAACCGCCAGCGCGGTCTCCAGCCCGATGATGCCGTTAGGCGCGAAGTCGAACTCCCGGTCCTTCTCGTTCGCGGTGTGCGGCGCGTGGTCGGTCGCGATGCAGTCGAGCGTGCCGTCCCGCAGGCCGGCGATGATCGCCCGCCGGTCGGCCTCGGTCCGCAGCGGCGGGTTCATCTTGAAGTTGGTGTCGTACCCGACCAGCGCCGCCTCGGTCAGGGCAAAATGGTGCGGCGTGCCCTCGGCCGTGATGCGCACGCCGCGCGCCTTGGCCCGGCGGATCAGCCCGACCGAATGCCGCGAGGAGATGTGCTGGAGGTGGACATGCGCCCCGGTCAGCCCGGCCAGGATGATGTTGCGCGAGACGATCAGGTCCTCCGCCGCGTGCGGCCAGCCCCGCAGGCCGAGCCGCACCGACATGACGCCCTCGTTCATTACCGCGTCATGCGTCATCGAATGGTCCTGGCAGTGGTCCATCAGCGGCAGGTCGAACATCTTGGCGTATTCCAGGGCGCGCCGCATCATCTCGTTCGACTGCACGCAGTCGCCGTCGTCGGTGATGGCGACGATCCCCGCCCGCTTGAGCGAGCCGATCGGCGCCATGACCTGGCCCTTGAGGCCCATGGTGATGCCGCCGGTGGGGTAGACCTTGATCACCGCGTCGCGCTCGACCGCGTCCTTGATGAACTGGATCGTGCCCGCGTTGTCGGCCGGAGGCACCGTGTTCGGCATGCAGACGACCGTGGTGAAGCCGCCCGCCGCCGCCGCGCGCGTGCCGGTCCCGATCGTCTCCTTGTGCGTCTGGCCGGGCTCTCGGAAGTGGACATGGATGTCCACCAGCCCGGGGCAGGCGACCAGGCCGGTGGCGTCGATCTTGCGCGCGCGCTTCCGGTCGGCCGGCGACAGGCGCGGCACCATCACCCCGTCGCGCGCAAACAGGTCGCCGACCGCGTGGCGGCGCGTGGCGGGATCGATCACCCGGGCGTTGCGGATCCAGAGGGCGGGCATGGCAGGGTTATTCCGTGGCGGAGACGACCGATTCCGGCTGGCCGCCGGCGCAGAGATAGAGGACGGCCATCCGGATCGCGATGCCGTTGCTGACCTGCTCCAGGATCACGCTGCGGGGGCCGTCGGCCAGCTCGCTGTCGATCTCGACGCCCCGGTTGATCGGGCCGGGATGCATGATGATGGCGCGGGGATTTAGCCAGGCGGCCCGGGTCCGGTTCAGGCCGAAGACGCTGGTGTACTCGCCGAGCGAGGGAAAATGGCTGCTGACCTGGCGCTCGTGCTGGATCCGCAGGAGCATCACGACCTCCGCGTCGGCCAGGGCGGACTTGAGGTCATGGGACACGGTCACCCCGAAGTCCTCAAACCAGGCCGGGACGAGCGTGGAGGGGCCGACCAGGGTGACCGCCGCCCCCATCTTGGTCAGGGCATGGATGTTCGAGCGCGCCACCCGGCTGAAGAGGACATCGCCCAGGATCACGACCTTCCGGCCGCGCAGCGAGCCGAGGTGCTCGACCATGGTGAAGGTGTCCAGCAGGCCCTGCGTGGGGTGCTCGTGGGCGCCGTCGCCCGCGTTCACCACCGGGATGTCCAGCAGGCGCGAAAGGTACAGGGGCGAGCCCGAGGCGCCGTGCCGCAGGACGATCATGTCCGCGTTCAGGGCCTGGATGTTCTGCGCGGTGTCGCGCAGGGTCTCGCCCTTCTGGGTCGAGGAGCTGGCCGCGTCAAAGGAGATGACGTCGGCGCTCAGCCGCTTCGCGGCCATCTCGAAGGCCAGCCGGGTGCGGGTGCTGGGCTCGTGGAAGAGGTTGACGATCGTCTTGCCCCGCAGCGCCGGAACCTTCTTCTCGTTCCGCTGCAGGATGGCCTTGAACGCGGCGGCAGTCGCGTGGATCTGGCCGATTTCGGCCAGACTGAGCTCTTCGATCGTGAGGAGGTGTTTGCGATGCCAGGGCATGAAGGCGTCACTTGCTATTCGTGACGGTGATCTTGTCCCTATTGGGGGCCTCCTTGTCGAGGTTGACGATGATTTTTTCGTCCGGACGGGCCGCCAGCCGCAGGCCCGCATAGTCGGCCGAGATCGGCAGCCGCCGCCCGCCGCGGTCGACCAGGACGGCCAGTTCCACCCGCGCGGGCCGGCCGTGGTCAAAGAGCTCGTCGAGCGCGGCCTTGATCGTCCGGCCGGTGAAAAGGACATCGTCGACCAGGATCACGCTGGCGCCGGCGATGTCGACCGGCAGCAGGGTGGGGGTGAACTCCTTCGGGATCGGGTGCCGGCCGAT
Source organism: uncultured Opitutaceae bacterium (assembly GCA_903916755.1). Lineage (GTDB taxonomy): Bacteria > Verrucomicrobiota > Verrucomicrobiia > Opitutales > Opitutaceae > Palsa-1447. The sequence goes on from CAIWXW010000114.1 coordinate 42,627, forward strand.
GTCGTCGCGGTGAAACGAGATGTCCAGGATGCCCACCCGGGCCCCGAGGAGCCCGGCCAGCCGCTGCGCCAGGATGATGCCGCCGTTCGCGATGCCGAGCAGCAGCAGCCGCTCGCCCTTCCGCCGGTTCCCGGCGATGGCTGCGGCCAGCCGCGCGATCGCGGCGTGGATATCCTCCGGGGAAACGGTCTTCGGCCGCTCCATCGCTAGGGCCCGGACCCGAACCGGCCGAGCCGGCGCGCATTGACCTGGTACATCGGCCAGGCGGAGGGGGCGGCCACCGTGCCGATCGCAAAGGCATAGAGGCGGTGATCATTGCTGCCGAAGTAGAGGTTTCCGTTGGCGATCACCGGCGAGGAGCGGATGGCATCATCGGTCGGATAGACCCGGTTCAGCGTCCCATTGGCATTGATCGCGTAGACATTCTGGTCGTAGGAGCCGATGTACACCGTGCCGTTCGCGTCGACGGCGGGCGTGCTCGCGCGGATCTGCGCCCCGGTGGCGAAGGTCCAGACCGGGGCCCCGCTGGCGCCGGCCAGGGCATAGACCAGCCCGTCGTAGGCGCCGAAATAGACCAACCCGTTGGCGCCGATCGCCGGGGAGGAGCTGATGGAATTGGGGGCCCGGAACGACCAGCGCTGGATCCCGCCCGGGGTGAGGGAATACACCGTCCCGTTGAGCGAGGCGAAATAGAGGTTGCCGCTCCCGTCGATCGCCGCGGAGGCATAGATGCCGCCATCGGCGCCGAACGACCACCGGATCGCGCCCGCGGCGGTGACCGCGTAGAACCGGCCATTGTCCGAGCCCAGATAGATGGTTCCGTCGGGGCCGACCGCCGGGGCCGCGTAGGACTCGCCCGGGACCGCGGCGGTCCATTTGAGCGCGCCGGCCGCGGTCAGCGCGTAGAGATTGTTGTCCGCCGCCTTGAAATAAACCGTGCCGTCGGACGCGATGGCCGGGGAGGAGGCGATGGCATTGGTCAGGGTCGGGTCCGTCGGTGTCGGCACCGTGAACCGCCACTTCACGGCGCCGGCCGCCGTCAGCGCATATAGGGTCCCGTTCGCGGCGCCCGCATAGACCGTCCCGTCATCGCCGACCGCCACCGCCGAGGTGTCAAAGGTCGAGCCGGAGGAAAACTTCCATTTGCTGGCGCCGGCGGCGGTCACGGCATAGAGCGTGCCGTCGTCGCCGCCCACGTAAACGGTGCCATCCGCCCCCACGGCGGGGGAGCAGGTGATGCTGTCGGCGGCCGTGGCCTCCCACAGCCCGTCATCGAGGGTGAGGGTGAACTGGCCCGCGCCCAGGCCCGTCGTGGAATCCGTCCGGCCGTCGACCGCGAAGAGGTACGTCGTGCCGGCCACGGCCGTGAAGCTCGCGGTGGCGGCGCTGTCCGGCGCGTTCGCATCGCTGGCGATGGCGCCGCCGGTCGCGCCCGCGACCGCGGTCAGCGCGGTGAGGGAACCGCCCGTGTAGACCGCGACCAGGGGGTCAAAATCCGCGCTGTAGGCGGACACCTGGTAGGTGCCGCCCTGCGGCGCCGTCCAGCTGTACCAGAGCGAATGCCCGCCGGTGTTCGAAAGGATCCTCGGCTCACCCGCCTCGGTCGTCGCGTTGACATTGATATCCGTGACCCGGGCGGTCCTGCCGGTCAGGACGGCCGGCGCGCTGAAGGCGTCGTTGGCGGGAATGACGTCGGCGTTGAGGATGGTCGGGCCAACCGCGCCGTTCACCCCCTGGACCGTGAGTTCGTACTTCGTGCCGGCCTGGACCGCGAAGGCGACCTGGCTGTAGCCACCCGCCTGGTTGGGTCCGGCCGTCGCCACCGGCGACAGGGCATTGAGCGCCGGGCCGGTGTAGACCGCGAGTTGCGTCGCGTAGCCGCTTCCCTGCGTGTTCAGGGTGACCTGCCCGCTCTGCGTGGGGGTCCATTCCCACCACAGGGAGGCCCCGCCGGCGAAGGCCGTGATCGCCGGTTCTCCGGCCTCGAGCGTGGCGCCCGCATTGTTGGAGCGGACGAGGAGGTCGGGCCCCGTGAGGATCGCCCGATTCGCGAAACTGTCATTGAACGGCGTATTGACCGTCGACGTGACCGCCTTCTGCAGGTTGAGCCGGCCTCCCGTCTGCACCAGGCCCGCGAAGCTCGGCTTCGCGTCGACGCTGCGCAAGAGGCGGTTGATCAGCTGCCGGTAGGTGTCGCCCGGAAATTGCGCCTTCAACAGGGCGAGGGCGCCCGTGACAAAGGGCGTCGCCATCGACGTCCCGGAAAGGGTGGCGGTCGCCGTGTTGCTGTTATTATAGAGCGACAAGACCGAGTCGCCGGGCGCGAAGAGGTCGACCGAGCCCGGCCCGAAGTCGCTGAAGGAGGAGGGCTGGTCGCGATTGTCGGAGGACGCCACGGCGACGATGTTGTCGAGCGGGTAGTCGGCGGGATAGTTGGGCTCGAAGTCGTTGTTCTGAGTCGCATTGCCCGCCGCGGTCACCATGACGATGCCGGCCGCGCCCGCCGCCTGGAGGGCCGCCATCTCCGACTGCGAGGCGTCCGCGCTGCCGAAACTCGCATTGATGAAGTTCGCGCCGTGCGCGATCGCGAAGTCGATGCAGGTGATCTCGGCCGAGGTGGAGCCGCTGCCCGTGCTGTCCAGGAACTTGAGCTCCATGATCTGGACCTTCCAGGCGACCCCCACCGTGCCGGTGCCGCTGTTGCCGACCGCGCCGAGGATGCCCGAGACATGGGTCCCGTGGCCATTGTCATCATTCGGGGTGCCGAAGGCCGGGTTGGGCACATTGCTCGGCTTGGCCTTGGTGCCCACATTGAGCGTGGCCGAGACGGTCGCGTTGATGCCGTTGAGGTCATTCACCGCCCCGAAGCCGTCGTTGTTCTCCTGCGGGTTCTTCCAGAGGTTCGCCGCCAGATCCTGGTGGGTCAGCAGGCCGCCGGAGTCGATCACCGCGATGATGACGTTCGGCGCGTCATGGACGGTGTTCCAGGCCGCCGGGGCGCCGATGTCGGCGCCGGCCGCGCCGTTGCCGGGGCCGTTCGCACCCGTGTTCTGAAGCGCCCATTGCTGCGGGAAGAGGGGATTGTTCGGGATCGCCGCCGCGTGCTTGATGTAGTCCGGCTCGACGAACTCGTACCGGCCGCTCGCGCGCAGGCGGGCCAGCGCCGCCGGCGTCGTGTCGCCGTCCGCCAGGCCGAGCACCCGGAGGGCGCCCATCCGCAGGAACTTCTTGCGCACCGTCAGGTGCTCGCCGGCCTCGGCCGCGTCCACGGAGGAGAGGTGATCGCGCCGGGGCTTGGCGATCACGGCGCCGTCACGGTAGCCCTGCGCCTGTTCCCGCGCGGTGAACGGCACCGGCGCTCCGCCATTGTCCACCTGGGCCCGGGCACAGAGGGCCCCGGTCAAAAGCAGCAGGGAGAGGTGGCGGAAGAGGGTTTTCAAACGGGAGCGCGCCCGGGGGAGAGGCGGCCATTATAGCACGTGCAGTCAATGTGACGGCCAAACGGAGGGGAAGTTTACTTTATTTTGGAATTCCAGCCCTTGAGCCACTCCGTGAACCCCTCATCCGACCGCAGACGGGGCCCCCCTCGGTAATCCGGCGCAAGGAGGGCGGTGTAATCGGCCTCGGCAAACCGCCGGCAGTGCAGCAGCACCTTGGCGCGCTGGCCAGGCGCCCGCACCAGCCGACCGAGGGCCTGATTAACCTTTTGCATGCCAGGAACTTGGTAAACCCGCCGAAAGGCCTCCTCGCGGCCCAGTCCCGCCAGGGCCGCCATCCGGGCCTGCTGGACCGGATTCACCTCCGGCAGGGCCGGACCCACGACCATGGCCCGGTCAACCCGCCCGCCGAGCAGGTCGACGCTCTCCGCAAAACTCGAGCCCAGCACCAGAAACAAGGCGTCGGCCTCGGTGAGCGCCTCCTCGAGCCAGGCCGCCTGGGCCGAAAGGTCCTTCCGGCGCGGCTGCAGGGCCACACGCCGGGACGAACCGCCCGACTCCAGCACGCCGGCGATGGCCTCCGCGTAGGCATAGGATGAAAAGAACACCGCCACCTTGCCGTCCGCGCCCAGCGCCTCCACCGACCGGGCGGTCGTCTCGTAGAACCCGGCGCGCCGCTGGTAGGTCGTGTCCACCCGCAGATCAAAGGCGACGTCGTAGGCGCCGTCCCGCCATGGGGTCGCCGCCCGCACCCAGGTCAGCGCCGGCTGGCGGGCCTCGCCGGCCCGCAGCAGCTGGGCGCCGCTGGTCACCTGGCCGGAGAGTTTCCGGGTCTGCCGCCGGGTCAGGTCGCCGAGGCGCCGATCCTCAAGGACCGGCGGAATTTCCTCCGGCAGCGGCGGCTCCTCCGCTGTCAGGCCGAGCGCCTCCGCCTGGACATCGGCCGGCGCCGGCGTGGCGCTGGCGAGCACGACCCCGCCAAAGTCGCGAAGCCGGGCGCCGATCGCCGGCGCGGCGTCGAGGCAGGTGAGGGCGAGCGTGCCGCGGCGCGGGCACCAGCAAAGGTAGGGCAGCTCGTCCTGGTCGAACTGGGCGGCGAGGGCCGCTGTTTCCCACAGCAGCTCGCTGGCCCGCGGGCCGATGGCGGCATAATCGACGGGGACGGTCGCGATCAGGTTGGCCAGGTCGGCCGCCCGCGCCCGCAGCCCCGCGGCCTCCGCCGCGGGCAGCTCGCCGGCCGGCTCGAGGGCTTCGAGCCGCCCCGTCCACTCCCCCCATGCCGCCAGCAGCGAAGGGGGGGCGCGGGCCAGCTGCAGGGCGTCCAGCACCACGGCCGCCTGCTCCGCGTTGGTCGTGTGCGAATACGCGTCCGCCACCCGCGCGGGCAGGTTGTGGGCCTCGTCGATCACGAGCAGCGTGCGGGCCGGATCGAAGCCGGGCTGGCCGTAGAACAGACCGCTGGCGGACGGCGCGAAGACATAATTGTAGTCCCCAATCCAGACGTCGTTCGCCGCCAGGGCCGCGCGGGTGATCTCGTACGGGCAGATCCGGGCGTGGCGGCCGGCCTCGCGCAACGCCGGCAGCTCCCGCGGCTCGTCCTCGCGCTGATAGAACCGCGCCAGGCCGCTCGCCGGCCAGCGCTCCTCCATGCCGTCGAGGTAGCCGCAGCTCTCGCGCACGCAGTGATAGACGGAGTTGACGCAGTGCTCCGACTTCGGCCGCACGAGCCATACCGCCACGCCGCCGTCCGGCGTCATCGCCGCCAGGGTCTGCGCCACCTGGATCTGGCCGGTCGATTTGCTGGTGAGGTAAAGCACCCGCTCGCACCGCCCCGTCCGCAGCTGCCCAAGGGCGCATTCGAGCAGGACGCCGGTCTTGCCGAATCCCGTGGGCGCCTCGAGGACCACCTTGGCCGCCGGCCCGGCGATCGCCGCGGCGATTTCCGCCTGGATCGTCTCCTGGCCCGGCCGGAGGCGGTCGAAGGGCGAGCGGAAGCGGAGCACGGCGAGCCGCGCGCGGGCGCGCAGGCGCAGGTCGAGGAATTCCGTGACCCGCTCCAGCTGCCCCCGAAAGACCGCCTCGTCGGACGGAACGATCCCGACCACCTGCGTCAGGCCGGTATCGGTCTCGACAAATACGAGTTCCGCCCCGAGCGCGGAGGGCCGCGCGCCGGGCTCGGCCATCCGGCGCAGAAAGAGGTAGGCCGCCGCCTGCGCAAAATAGGCCGGATAGTCCCGCCGCAGCTCGGCTTCGTCGGCCGGCAGCGCCCGGGTCACGGTCTTGATCTCGCGGAGGGTAACCCCGGCGGCCGACCGCACCACCTGGTCGATGCGGCCGGTGAAACCCAGGATCCAGCCGTGGTGCGCAACTTCTCCGGTGATGGCCACCTCGAATTCGACCGCGGCGTTCTCCGCCGCCGCGCGCACCTGCAGCTGGCGGTGCCAGTGATTGCCCAGCTGCGCCCGCCACAGGCCCGCGGCCCCGCCGACCGGCTCCCGCGGCCCGAGGGTGAAGTCGGAAAGCTCCCCGACGCCCAGCCGGGCGCGGCGGAGATCGAGGTCGAATTCCATGGTCCTTATTCCAGCAGGATTTCGGTGTTCTGCCGCAGGTAGTCCTCGAGCCGCCGCTGCAGCTCGCCCAGCTCCGGCCCTTTCAGCCGGGCCGGATCCAGCTCCGCCAGGGGCGTCCGCAGCACGTGCTCCGCCAGAGACCGCAGGTCCGCGGGCAGCGACGGCAGCCACTGTTGCGGCAACGGGTGGCCCTCGTCCCGGGCGAACCGGTACATGCTCTTGAAAAGCACCGCATCGGGATCGGCCGGGCTGGCGAAGGCCCCGAAGGCGGTCCGCAGGAGGGCGCCGGTCTTGGCATGGCTCTCCGGATCAGGCGAATTGCGCGCCACGAGGGCGGCGAAAGCGGAGGCCGCCCGCAGCGCCTCGTAGCTGCGTCCGATCGCCGCCGCCCGCGTGATCACGCGCACCTCGCGCAGGAACCAGGTCCGGCCCTGGTTGGAGCTCTCCAGCTGCACGTCGACCTCCTCAAAGAGGTCGAGCACCTGCCGCTGCTTCGAGCCCGCCTGGGAGATCCGGACGAAAATGGGCAGGATCCCCTGCGCGACGGAGAAGAGCGTGCAGCGCTGAAATTTCTCCGCCGGCGGGTGCTTGAGCAGCACGAAGGCTTCAGTATGGAGGGCGACCGCAGGCAAGATTCGGACTCGATCCCGGAAACCGGGAATTTGCAAATATCACCGGCGGTCCGGCCCGGGGGCCGCGGCCGGCCGCCAGGGCGGGGCAATCGCCCCGCCGGAGATGATGAGCTTCATGGCCTCGCCCACCGACATTTCCAGCTCGACGATCTCGCGCCGGGGCAGGAGCAGGAGGAAGCCGCTGGTGGGATTGGGGGAGGTGGGGACGAACACCGACCAGACCTCGTCCGGGATCCGCGCCTGCAGCTCCCCGGGCGCCTTGTTGGTCAGGAAGCCCACCGCCCAGGAGCCCTTGCGCGGAAACTCGACCAGCACCGCCTGGTTGAACATCCGGCTCTGGGAGCCGAACGTGCCCACGATCTGCTTCACGGTCGAGTAGATGCCGCTGACTCCCGGCACCCGCAGGATGACGCGCTCGGCCAGCCCGAGGAAGAACTTGCCGAAGACGTAGCGCGAAAGGTAGCCCAGCGCCGTCACCAGCACCATGACGATCAGGGTCGCCAGGATGTCCCAGCCGATCTCGAGGCTGGGCCGGTCGCGCAGGGTCTCGGGGACGTAGAAGAAGAACAGCGGCCGGAAGGTTCCGCCGATCAGGTCGACGATCTTGCTGAACGCCAGGATCGTGACGAACAGCGGCGCCAGCAGCAGCGCGCCGGAGATGAAGGCGTTGCGCAGGCTGACAAAGCGGGAGACGGGCGGGGCGTCGGGCATGGCGTCAGGGGACGGTAGGCGTCACCGGCGGGCGGAGGAAGGCTGAAAGGAAAACCGCGGGATGGCCCCCGCCCGGCGCAGGAGGGCGAGGGCCCGGGCCTCCGCCCGGCGCATGGCCCGCCGCGGCGCCGGCGCGCGGTCGTCATGCCCGGCCAGATGCAGCCAGCCATGGGCCAGGTAGAGCATCAGCTCGCTCGAGAAATCCCCCCGGGGCCGCTGGCGGCGCGCGGCGTCCGCCGACACGCAGATCTCCTCTCCGGCCTCGGGCGAGGGACCGGGAAAAGTGATGACGTCGGTCGGCGAGGGATCGGCCAGGAACGAGCCGTGGAGGGCCGCGAGCGCCGCGTCGGTCAGGAAGACGACGGAGAGCTCGGCGGAGGAGCCGGCGTCGCGGCCCGGCACGCGCAGCGCGGCGCGGTTCGCCTCCAGGACCTGCACCGCGCGGATGACGGCGCGGCGATCGAGACGGAGCCGGGGGTGCAGGCGGCGGATCGAGATCGGGCGCTTCAACTTTCGACCTTGAACTTGGTCTCGGCCGCCTTGTCGCTCTCGGGATACGACACGCGCGCGTGCAGCATGTTCAGGAGCGTGAAGATGAAGCTGTTCTTGATCTTCGCGACGTCCTCGAAGGTGAGCGGCGCCTCGCTGAGCTGGCCGTCGGCGACGCGCTCGGCAATGACCCGGTCGATGATCTGGCCGAGCTGCTCCGGGGTGGCCGAGCGGAGCGAGCGGGAGGCGGCCTCGACGCCGTCGGCCAGGGAAATGACCGCGCTTTCCTTGAACTGGGGCTTCGGCCCCGCATAGCGATAGGGGCCGTCCGGCACGACCGGCCGCTCCAACTCGGCCTCGGGGCGCCGGGCCGGCGTGGCGGCGGCGCGGCGCGCCGCCGCGAGGCTCACCGCGCGCTCGTAGAAATAGCGGGCCCGGCTGGTGCCGTGGTGCTGCCAGATCACGTCGATCACCGTCCGCGGCATCCGGTGCTTGCTGGCCAGCTCCACGCCGTCCGGCACGTGCTGCATGATCACGCGGGCGGAGTCCGCCGGGTCCATGGCGTCGTGCGGGTTCAGCCGGTCGCGCTGGTTCTCCGTGAAGTACGCCGAGTTCGGGATCTTGCCGACGTCGTGGAAGAGGGCGCATACGCGGGCCAGGAGCGGGTTGGCGCCGATCGCGTTGGAGGCGTTTTCGGACAGCTGGGCCACCACCAGCGAATGATGGTAGGTGCCGGGCGCCTCGAGCTGCATCCGGCGGAGCAGGGGATGGTTGTAGTCGGTGAGCTCGAGCAGCGTGATGTCCGTCGTCCGCTTGAAGAGCGATTCGAGCACCGGGAGGAAGCCGACCACGGCGACGCCGGTCACCAGGCCGCTGCAGAGGCCCGCCGTCATCTCCCGCACCAGCGTGTCGACCGGCGTCTGGTCGGCGATGCCGATCAGGGCGGCGAAGGCGGCCACGGTGAGCCCGCCCATGCCCGCCGCGCGGACGACCCGCGTGCGCCGGCTCGCATTGCGGCAGCCGAAGATGGCGACCAGCGAGGCCAGGAAGGTGATGACCAGCAGATCGAGGCGGTTGCCGTAGATGACCCCGGTGAAAATCGAGATGAGCAGCGCCATGAAGATGGCGGAGCCCGCATCGATCAGAATCGCGACGATGAGCGGCGCCAGGGCGGTCGGCGCCACGTAGGGCAGGGTGGAGGCCCAGGCGCTGTCGCTCTGGAATATCTCCACGCCGCCCAGGGAATACACCACCCGCACGAGGGCGAGGTTGAGGATGACGACCAGCGCCAGGAGCCCGAGGCGCCCGTTGCGCCGCAGGGTCTCCGGGTCCTCCAGGCGGATATAGAGCAGGGAGGCCAGCACCATCGCCAAGACCAGCAGGACATGGCCGAAGAGCGTCAGTCCCTCGCCCCGCTCCACGTTGGCGTGGGTCCGGAGGTACTCCTGGTAGGCGCGGAACATCTCATATTGCTCGGCCGTGACCCGCTCGCCGGCCTCGATGATGGTCTGGCCGCTGGGCACGGTGACCGTGACGGACTTGAGTCCGGCCAGGGCCCGCTCGACCCGGCGCTGCGTCGCCGCCCGGTCGAAGACCAGGTTGGCGACGACGCCGTTGCTGAAGAAGCGGAACAGGGCCTGGGTCGCCGGCCGCGGCACGCCCTCGGCGGCGAGGCTGACGCGCAGGAAGGTGAGCGCGTCCTCGCGCGACTGGACCGGATGGAGCGAAACCTCGCCGTCGGGCCGCACAATCTGGAAGACGACGACGCCGTCGCTGCCGGCCGAGCCGAGCGAGGCGTCATGGACGCCCGTGCCGTAAATCTCCTGCAGGGCGGCCAGCCCGTTCTCAAACAGGGTCGCGCGCGCGGCGGCGTCGCCGGCCGAAAGGAGCGCCATCAGGTCCTCGCCCGTCACGTGATAGGGCCGCGTGGCGTTGAAGTCGTCCGCCATCGCCTGCAGCGACGCGTTGCGGTCGGTGAAGCTCAGGTTGGCGGCATTGGCGGCGGCCGGATGCTTCGCCTCAAAGGCGGCCAGCTTGGCCAGCAGATCGCGCGCGGCCGCCTCGAACTGGCGCAGCGACGCCAGCTCCAGCCGGTAGACCGGGGGCACCCGGCCCAGCGCCTGCTCGCGCGCGCCGCGGGTCTTTTCCTCGCTGGCGTAGGAGAAGGGCGCGCTGGCCACGACCTGGACGGTCGCGAGCTGGTGCGGCAGCACCGGCACGTTGACCGTGTTCACGCCGACCGAGCTCACGAAGACGATGACCGCGACCGTCAGGATGAAGATCAGGCCCGCCACCACCCGGCTCTGGTCCAGGAATTCCCGGAAGGGTGCGCCCGGCGCCGACGCCGGTCCCCGGCGGCTGGCCGCGAGGCCCCCCACGATGAGCTTGAGCTGGTTTTTGACGGACACGGCGGGGGGAGGGGTCAGACGCGGGCTTCGCCGGCGGGATTCTTGAACCGGTCGTAGGCCTCGATGATCCGCTGGACCAGCGGATGGCGGACGACGTCCGCGCTGCTGAAGGTGTGAAAGTCGATCCCGGGCACGTCGCGCAGGACATTGCGGACCTCCAGCAGGCCCGAGGCCTTCGAGCGCGGGAGATCGATCTGCGTGATGTCACCCGTGATCACCATCCGCGAATCCTCCCCCAGGCGGGTCAGGAACATCATCATCTGCTCGGACGTGGTGTTCTGCGCCTCGTCCAGGACGATGTAGGCGCGCGACAGGGTCCGGCCGCGCATGTAGGCGAGCGGGGCGATCTCGATCGCCCCGGCCTCGGTCAGCCGGGCCACCTCGGCCGGCTCAAGCATGTCATTGAGCGCGTCGTACAGGGGCCGCAGGTAGGGGAGGATCTTCTCCCGGAGGTCGCCCGGCAAGAACCCCAGGTTCTCGCCGGCCTCGACGGCCGGGCGCGTGAGGATGATCCGCTGGACCTCGTTGTTCAGGAAGGCGGAGACCGCGGCGGCCACCGCCAGGTAGGTCTTGCCCGTGCCGGCCGGCCCGATGCCGAAGACGACGGACTGCTTCAGCATCGACTGCAGATAGAGTTTCTGCGCCAGCGTCTTGGGCACGACGCTCCGGCGGCTGGTCGCGATGACCAGCGGCTGGTCCAGCAGCGCCCGCAGCTGCCGGCCGTCGCCCCGCCCGAAGGAATCCGCCAGGCGCGTGAAGTCGGGCGTGCGGATATTCATTCCCTGGCCGCGGGCGGCATCCAGGAAGCCGAAGAAGTCCTCCGCGACCGCCAGCGGCTCCGCCGGGGCCTCGATCTTCAGCCAGCCGTCGCGCGACACCAGCTTCACGCCGAGCGCCCGCTCCGCGTGCTCCAGGTTCTCCTCCCGGCCGCCATAGAGCTGGCTGAGGGAGCGGGGGCTGGCGAAGTGCAGGACTTTCGAAGGCATCGGTTGGCGGCCGCTCACGGGCGGAGCATTTTCCGCGCCTCTTCGTTCAGGCGGTCCCAGGTGGCCTCAAGGGCCTGGGGCAGGATCCGGGTGCTGCCGATGACCGGCATGAAATTATTGTCGCCGCTCCAGCGGGGCACAAGGTGGCCGTGAAGGTGCGAGATGCTGCCGCCGGCCGCCGAGCCGAAGTTGAAGCCGACGTTGACCCCGTCGGGGTTCAGGGCCGCCTTCAGCAGCAACCGGCCGAAATTGATCTCTTCCATCAGGTCGGCCCGCTCGGCCTGGGTCAGCGCGTCGAGCTCCGACACGTCCCGGAACGGAACGGCGAGCAGGTGGCCCGGATTATAGGGATAACGGTTCAAAATCAGGTAGGAGAGGGCGGACCGGTGGACAATCAGGGCGGCGCGATCGTCGCCGAGGGCGGGCAGCGCCGTGAACGGACGCTCCATCCCGGACGGATAGCCGGGTGACTGGATGTACTCCATGCGCCAATAGGCGTGCAGCTGCTCCATATTCAAAACCGTTCAAGCAAAGTCCCTTGGACCGCCAAAGTCAAAGGCGGCGTCGCTCAAGCGGCGCCCCAAGTGACTGCTTGCAATTTATATGACGATCGTCATTCTATTGGCAACAGGCGTAACTCATTCCACCCCATGCGTTATTCTCGCGACCATAAGTCCACCACCCGCCGCCGCATCGTCGCTGCGGCCAGTGCGGCCTTTCGTGAGCGCGGCGTCGATGGGACGGCGGTGGACGACGTGATGCGCCGGGCCGGCCTGACCCACGGAGGCTTCTATGCCCATTTCGGCAGCAAACTCGAACTCATCGCCGAGGCCTGCGCCGAGGCCTTCGATGCCGCCCTGGAAAACCTGGAGCGGATCGCCCGCCAGACGACACCCGGCCGCCGCGCCCGGCTGCTGATCGACAGCTACCTTTCACGGCACCACCGCGACCACCCCGGGTCCGGCTGCGTGATCGTGGCGGTCGGGGCCGACATGGCCCGCTATAACGGCTCGATCCGCGGCGGTTATGCCGCGGGCTTCGAACGCCATCTCGACCGGCTCTGCGCCGCGCTGCGGCTCTCGGCCGACCCCGGGCGGAACCGCGACCGGGTCAACCACCTGATGAGCTCGCTGGTCGGCGCGCTCCTGTTCGCCCGCGCGGTCGAGGACCCCGCGCGCAGCGAGGCGCTCCTCCGGTCCGCCCGCCGCACCCTGCGGGAAGAATTTTGCCAATGACCACCCTCCCACGACGCGTCGCCATCACCGGCCTCGGGGCCGTCACCCCGGTCGGCCACACCGCCCCGGCCACCTGGGCCGCCCTCACCGCGGGCCGCAGCGGCATCGGCCGGATCGAGCGCTTCGACGCCACCGAGTGCGCCTCCCGCATCGCTGGCGAGGTCCGCAACTTCGACCCGGTCGCGCCGCGCTGCGCCCCGGTCCACCCCCGCGGCCCCGCCGGTGAAGCGGTCACCGCCGGCCTGACCGCCAAGGAGGTTAAGAAGCTGGGGCGGTTCTCCCATCTGGGCATGGCCGCCGGGCTCGAAGCCTACGCCGACTCGGGGCTCGACGCGGTGCGCGCGACCCTGCGACCCGAGCGCATGGGCGTGAACCTGGGCGTCGGCCTGGGCGGCCTGCCCGAGATCGTCGCCATGCATGAGGTCTGGCGCCAGGGCGGCTTCCGCAAGATATCCCCTTTCTTTATTTTGCAGTCGGCGCCCAACATCCTGGCCGGCCAGCTCGCGATCCTGCTCGATTGCCGCGGGCCGAACCTGAGCGTCGCCTCCGCCTGCGCGACGAGCGGGCACGCCCTGGGCGAGGCCATGCGGGCCATCCAGCGGGGCGACGCCGACGTCATGGTGGCCGGCGGCGCCGAGGCGGTCATGACGCCGATCGCGGTCGGCGCCTTCGCGCAGATGCGCGCCCTTTCCACCCGCAATGACGCGCCGGAGCGGGCCTCGCGGCCCTACGACCTCGACCGCGACGGCTTCGTCATCAGCGAAGGCGCGGTGGTTTTCATGCTCGAGGAAATGGAGCACGCGAAGCAGCGGGGCGCCCGCATCTACGGCGAACTGCGCGGCTACGGCGCGACCGCGGATGCCTTCCATCTCTCGGCGCTCGCCCCGGAGGCCGAGGGTTCCCGCCGCGCGATGCAGCTCGCGCTGGCCGACAGCGGCCTCGCCCCCGTCCAGATCGGCTACGTTTCGGCCCACGCGACCTCCACGCCGGCCGGCGACGGCGAGGAAGCCGCCGCGATCGCCGCCGTATTTGCGACGGCCAAGGAGCAGCTTAACGTCAGCGCCGTGAAGTCGATGACCGGCCACCTCCTCGGCGCCGCCGGCTCGCTGGGCGCCATGGCGGCCACGCTGGCCATCTACCACGGGGTGATCCCGCCCACCATCAACCTCGACAACCTCGATCCGGCCTGCGCCGCCCTCGGGCTCAACTTCACGCCCAAGGTCGCGGTGGAGAAGCGGATCGACGCGGCGCTGGCCAACAGCTTCGGCTTCGGCGGGACGAACGCCTCGCTGGTCATCGGCCGCGTCTAACGGCGCCTCGGCGGATGCCGCGCCTTTGACAATTCCCTCGGGGTGGCTTCGCTCCGTCGTCTCCCTCCCGTAACTCGCCCATGCACCCGATTCCCGCCGATTCCCTGCTCGCCGCCCTGAAGTGGCGCTACGCCACCAAGAAGTTCGACCCGGAGAAAAAAATCCCGCCGGAGATCTGGAGCGCCCTGGAGGCGTCGCTCGTCCTGGCGCCGTCCTCGTTCGGCCTCCAGCCCTGGAAGTTCGTCATCGTGCAGGACCCCGCGGTTCGCGCGCAGCTGGCGGCCGCCTCCTATGGCCAGCACCAGACGGTGGATTGCTCGCATCTAGTCGTTTTCGCGGTGCACAAGGATGTGAACGCGGAGGCGGTGGACCGGTACATCGATCGGATCGTCGAGGTGCGCGGCGGATCGAAGGAAAAGCTGAAAGGGTTCCGCGATGTCATGGTCGGCGCGACCGACCACGCCCGGGGGCAGGGCACCCTCCACGCCTGGATGAGCCACCAGATCTACATCGCCCTAGGCCAGTTCATGACCGCCGCCGCGCTCCTCCACGTCGACACCTGCCCGATGGAGGGCATCGAGCCCGCGAAGTACGACGCGATCCTGGGCCTGCCGGCCCAGGGCTACCACGCGGTGTGCGCCTGCCCGGCGGGTTATCGCGCCGCCGATGACAAGTACGCCACGATTGCCAAGGTGCGCTTCCACGCCGCCGACGTCGTAAGCTACGTCTGACCTCCGACCCGCCTGCCCGGATGCGCGCCCTGCAGCTCACCGCCGTCAACCAGCTGGTCCTCGCCACCGTGCCGGACCCCCAGCCGGGCCCGGGGGAGGCGCTGATCGCGCTGCGCGCCGCCGCGCTCAACCACCGCGATGTCTGGATCAAGCTGGGGCAGTATGCCGGACTCAAATTCCCGTGCATCCCGGGCTCGGACGGCGCCGGGGTGGTGACCGCGGTGGGCTCCGCGGCCGACCAGGCCTGGGTCGGCCGCGAGGTTGTGATCAATCCGGCCCTCGAATGGGGCTCTGACCCGCGCGCACAGGGCGGCGGCTTCTCGATTCTCGGCCTGCCGCATGATGGCACGCTGGCGGAGCAGGTGGCGGTGCCGGTGGCGCAGCTCACCGCCCGCCCGGCTCACCTTTCGTGGGAGGAGGCCGCGGCGCTGCCGCTGGCCGGCCTCACCGCCTACCGCGCGCTCTTTGCCCGGGCGCAACTTCGCTCCGGCGAGCGGGTCCTGATCTCGGGAGTGGGCGGGGGCGTCGCCCTGACCGGCCTTCAATTCGCGGTGGCGGCCGGCGCCGAAGTCTGGGTCACCTCCAGCTCGGAGGAGAAGATCGCCCGCGCGGTGGAGCGCGGCGCCCGTGGCGGGTTCCTCTATTCCGAGGCCGGCTGGGAGAGGAGGGCCGCGCAGTCTCCGGGCCCTTTTGATGTGATCATGGACAGCGCCGGCGGGGCGGGCTTCGGGGCCCTGGTGGACGCGGCGGGGCCCGCCGCCCGGCTCGTGTTCTTCGGCGCGACCCGCGGCAATGTCCCGGATTTTCCCCTGCGCAAGATCTTCTGGCGCCAGATCTCCCTCTTCGGGACGACCATGGGCAGCCCGGCGGACTGGGCGGACATGACGGCGTTTGTCGCCCGGCACCGGATTCGCCCGGTGGTCGACCGGGTCTTCCCCTTCGGGGAGGCGGCGGCGGCCTTCAACCTGATGGAACGGGGCGGCCAGTTCGGCAAGATCGCGGTCCGGATCGGGTCCTGACGCTTTTTGATTCGTCAGCCACCGCCGGATGCCAAATAGATGAGGGTCGCAATGAAACGACTTGTTCTCCTGGCGGTGGCGGCCCTCTTCCTCTCGGCCTGCAAAACAAAGACTTCGGTGGACCACGCGGCCCATCTGGAGCGTTTCAATCATATCTTCGTCGAGCACGTCCTGTCCGACGGGCACAGCATCGATGAATTGATCGCCCGCGAGCTGCGCAGCCGCGGCTATGACGCCTCCGCCGGCCCGCTGACCATGATGCCGCCCGACACCGAGGCGATCATCGCCTACCAGGCCGAATGGACCTTCGACTTCACGACCTACATGATCGAACTGGATATCGCCATCCGCGAGGCCAAGACCGGCCGCCAGATCGGCGTCGGCCAGACCTTCCGGCCCGCCTTCACCGGCAACGACCCCATGGTCATGATCAAGCGGGTCATCGACCCGACCTTTCCCCAGAAATAGGGGGCGCGCCCGCGCCCGGGGACAAAAGTGGCGTCCTCGGCGGGACTCGAACCCGCAACATCCGGCTTAGAAGGCAGGTGCTCTATCCGGTTGAGCTACGAGGACAGGACGAGGCCGGACGATGACGGCTCCGGACCCGGGTTCAAGTGATGTTTTGGCGGCCGGAATTGCCTCGAGGCGCAAAAGTGCCACCATGCCCGCATGGTAAAAATGACCGGCGAATACCAGGGCGACCTCCACTGCACCGCGATCCATGGCCCATCGGGCACGGCGCTGGCGACGGATGCCCCCAAGGACAATCACGGGCGGGGGGAGTCCTTCTCCCCGACGGACCTCCTGGCCACGGCCCTGGCCACCTGCATCGCCACGACCATGGCCCTGGCCGCGCGCGTCCACCAGGTCGACCTCAAGGGCCTCCGCTATGAGGTCACCAAGGAGATGTCCGCCACGCCGCCGCGCCGGATCGCCCGCCTGGCCGTCGAACTCTGGCTCCCGCCGGCCGCGCGGAATGTCCCCGCCGGCGTCCTCGAAAAGGCCGCCCACAGCTGCCCGGTCCACCGCAGCCTGGCCGCGGAGGTGGATCAGGTGATCACGCTCCATTGGGAGTGAGGCCGAAGACTCCCCGGCCCTCGTCCCCGCGAAACCGCCAAGGTGATGGGGCGTGAGGCTGCGGTCGGCATTCGCTCGGAGAGGCTTTAGAAGGCCATGCCGTTGAGCAGGGCGGAGCCGCTGCAGCTCCGCCCCGCTCAACGGCTTATTTGTCAATATAACACATATTTTAATAGGTATTATAGTTGATTATCAGATTTAAGACCTATTTAAATAGGTGAAATGGACAATGCCACTAAAGGCACTGAGTCACGCGCTGGGGAGCGCGCCTTGGTGCGCGGCCTCTTGGAGCGCGTGCGCGCCCATCGCCTAAGACGCAACTGGAGCCAGGCCGAACTCGCACGCCGCGCGGGAATATCGGTGCAGAGTTACCAGAATTTCGAAACGGGCCACGGGAATATCACGCTCGCAAATCTTCTCCGCATCTTGGGAGTCCTAGGTCTCGCCAGCCGCATCGCTTTGCTCGTTCCCGAACCTGAGGAGGAACGGACGCTGAAGGATATCAGCCGTCCGCCGCGCCAGCGGGCGAGAAACAAGAAACCCAACCGGGCGGACTAGCCATGGCCACTTCTGCTCCCGCGCTCAAGGTCCTGTGGTCGGATGGCCGCCCGGTCGGAAAAGTGGTTGTTCCGGGGCTCACCTATTTCGGATACGACGAGGCATGGCTGGCAGGTGGCTACAATCTCTCCCCTTTGGCTGTTCCTTTCACGCCGGTTGTTTTTCGCCAGCGGGAGGATGGCTTTGACCAATTGCCGGGATTCCTGAGCGACTGCCTCCCCGATCAATGGGGACGTCGAATCATGGAGCGGCAGTTTAGGGAGCTTGATCTCACTCCGACGCCGATGCGCATGCTGGCGTGGGTCGGAACGCGCGGCCTCGGGGCTCTTTCCTTCGCACCGGCCTTGGGCGGAATCCACAGCCCGTCGGCGTGGGAGCCGGTAACGCCGCTTCTTTTGACCCGGGAAGCTCAGGCCGTGGCCCGCAACAGCCCGTCTGAGACTTTCCGGCACCTGCGTGAGGGGGGCACCGCCGGGGGAGCCTACCCGAAAGCGACGGTTGGCCTCCTCCGCGACGGAACGCTCGTCACTGGCGGAAACGTCGCCTCCGCCCACTTCCCAGGCATGAAGCTCGGAATCCTAAAGCTGGATGTGGAAGACGACCCGCTGCGTCCTGCGACGGACGGACGGGTAGAGGCCGCCTACCTCCGCATGGCCCGGGCCGCTGGCATCAAGGCGGCCCGGGCCCGCGTTCTCACCGACGACACCTCGACTCGACCCCGCCATCACCTCTTCGTCGAGCGCTTTGATTTGGCCCCGAAGGGTCGCCGTTTGCATTTCCTATCCCTGGCGGGCGCTCTGAACCGCCATAACCTGACCTACGTCGATCTGCTCGTGGCCACCCGCGACTTGACGGGAGACCGCGTCCAGGTGCTCGAGGCCGTGCGTCGGATGTGCTTCAACGTCCGGAGCGGCAATGCTGATGATCACGGCAAGAATCATAGTTTTCTCTTCAATCCAGTATCGGGCCGGTGGACATTGTCGCCCGCCTACGATCTGACCCCGAGCCACTCGATGGACCGCGACATGCGCGGACTTTTTCCGACAACCTTCGGCCTGTCTCCTCGCCGGCAAGCATTGGCAGACGTGGCGGCGGAAGTCGGGGTTACGGTTGGGGAATTCGAGGAAATTGACGGCGAAGTGGCTGCCATCGTGGCCCGTTGGCCGGAGCACGCCGAGCGCCTGGATTTATCCGAACCCTTGGTGGCCCGAGCTGCTGGCATCCAAAGCGAACTTGCCGGCTCCCTCTCTGCTGAAACACCCACCCGAAGCTCGCGCCGCCGTCCGAGGTGGTGATGGCGCCAGTCACGCCAGTCAGCGGCCAAGGACGTGATGGGGCTGTGGCGGCGGACACGATCAGGCTTCCGGCCAATACTGTCCCCGCCTATTTAGCTAGAATCTCAATGGCGTCTCCCTCCGCTATGAGGTCACCAAGGATATGTCCGCCACGCCGCCCATAGCTGCCCGGTCCACCGCAGCCTGGTCCTGGAGGCGGATCAGGTGATCACGCTCCACGGGGAGTGAAACCGGGGCTGCGCTTTCTTCGGCTGTTGTACTTGACTCGGCTTTTGGAGATTCTACTTTCGAACTCTTTCCCGGTTCCCCGGGGTGGTAGCTCAGCTGGTTAGAGCGTCTGCCTGTCACGCAGAAGGTCGCGGGTTCGAGTCCCGTCCATCCCGCCATTTTAAGGGTCTACACCAAAGATTGGGGGTCTACGGGTCTACACCAAAGATTGGGGAGGGGTGTGGACAGATGGTTGGGTTGATGTGGTGGGTTAACCGCACTGAGCGATGACGCGCAGGCGGTAATTTTTAATCGAGCGGACGCCGTAGGCTCTGCGCTGGATGAGTTTCATTTTTCGGTGGAAGCCCTCGGTGATGCCGTTGTTGCGGGTGAAGCGCCACATGCGGACGATCTCCTCGGTCCACTCGGAGAGGGACTTGGCGAGGGTGCAGGCGGGCTCGAGCTGGCTGGCCCTGAGGGTGGCGATCAGGCCGAGCAGTTCCTGGACGTGGCGCTCGCACGCGGGCCGGGATTGTTTTTTCCAAGAGAGCAGCCGGCAGAGGCGCTGCTTGATCTCGTAGATGCCCTGCAGGGCGGGCTGCTGGGCGAAGAGCTGCGTCAGGCGCTCGCGCTGAGCCGGATCGAGCCGATCCGGCCGGGTGCGCAGGAGACCCAGCCAGCCCCGATTCCAGCCGAGGGCGGGACAGAGCTGGCGAGCGAGTTTGAGGAGGTGCTGGCCGACCAAGCGGATGGCGTGGAAGCGATCGGCGACGATCGCCCCGCGGCGCAGGCTCATACCTCCGCACCCTCCGCGGCCGAGACAAGGTCCGCGTGATCTGCATCGACCTGTCCAACAGCTACCGGGCAATGATCAAACGCTGGTTCCCACGGGCGGCGGCACAGGCTCCGCGTGCGGCGCCACGGGATCCAAGCCATCGCCCAGATCACGACTACTTCCCTGCCGATCGAACCGCACCCCTAAGGCTAGTCGGCGCTTCCGCGCTTCCTGTCCCCCGGCTGGATTAAACCTCCGAGAGACCGGCCGCGCGGGCGAAGCCGTCGCTGCGAACATTGCTTATGGCCGCCGTGCCGAGCGCCTCCTGGCGACGACTTCCCGGTGTTGGAGACGGCGCGCTGCGGCAGGGGAATGCGATATTCCGCGTTCCCCTTTCCCGCGGCGCGGTCGCCGGTTCTTGACTATGGTGCCCCCGGCACCGGCCCAAAATCGGGCGGCGCCATCCGGTGATGGGTGGCGGCCTCATAGGCGGCGGCGATCTTCAGGAGCACGGGCTCGCTGAACGGCCGGCCCATGAAA